>PFJA01000187.1:0-5321 GCA_002782905.1 Lysobacterales bacterium CG_4_10_14_3_um_filter_64_11 | reverse complement strand
CCCTTCACATCGGCCATGAACACTGGTACCCCGATGCGCGAAAATCCTTCCGCCAGCACCATCAACGACACCGACTTGCCGGTGCCGGTGGCGCCCGCGATGAGGCCGTGGCGATTACCATAGCGGCGCAAGAGATAAACATCGTGCTCGCCCTTGCCGAGAAAAATATCGCTCATGTCGATCTCCGGGAGTTGGCTGATTCTATAGTGCTGAATGCCGGCTGTGGTGCTTCGCACCGGTGCGACCGTGTCCACCGCCGGTACCGGTTCGAGATTGCGGGTATTCCGGCGTGTGTGTGTGGTTGGCCTTACCATCGCTGAACCGCCTCGCCGCGCCCAAACGGTCGCGCACGCACGGCGACCCAACTGACAAGCCCCAAGGCCACCACCGCGCGGGTGGTGCAGTGCAACGCGGTTTATCTATTCTCGGCTTTTGCGCAGTAGATCCGCATCAAGCCCGACAGGCTGCCACGGATTTTCCTTTTGTTGCGACCGACCGCTAATGAATAGCGCTAGATCGTGCGCAGCCACGATCTGAATCGTTTGTTGGACGCGCACGGTCGCGGGCGCGAGCGGCGCCCTCTGCAAACTCATTCGTGGGTGCGAAGGCAGGGCGCGGTGCTCGCCTTGCTCAGTGCGTCGTTTGCCCATTGCGCGGATGGCAGTTGCTCTGCGCGGGCTGCGCCGTTAGGCTGCGTGCACTTGTGTTGGAGTTCGCTATGCCTTTTTTTGCACGCTTCGCAACGCCGATGCTGTTGCTGCTCACCGCTTGTGCCAGCCAGCCGACGACCCGCCAGCAAGACCGACCCATGGCGCTCGATGAAGCCGGTGTGACTGCGCTGTATGCCAGCGTGGATGCGGCGGCGGAAGCCTATCGGGCGGCATTGCAGCAACTTGCCGGTGACGATCCGGCGCAGGGTAACGCGGGGGTAGCGGTGGCCACCGCGCAGCTGCGTGATGCGGTGAGCGGTTGTGTTGCCGCCAGTGGTTGCGACGTGAACCGGGTGGTGTCGGTGTACGACGCGCTGTTGCAGGAGCGTGCGCAGGCGCTGGACGCGCAGAGCGAACCGTTTGCGGTGCTGCCTACCGAGGAAATTACCGCAGGCGAGGGAGCGATCCCGGAACAATCGCCGCTGCTTGCCGAGATGCCGGAATCGGGACGCTCGGTGGCGCTGCTCAATGGCCGCGATCTGTCCGATCTCATCGCCATGAAAGGGCCGGTCAAGGCCAGCCTGAACGAATGGCTGACCTGGCTGCGTCCCAACCTGATCAGCGCCTGGGAGAACTACCAGTACATGCGCTATCTGATGTGGCCGGAATACGAGCAGGCCGGTCTGCCCGAGGCGCTGCTGTTTGGCATTCTGGCCAAGGAGTCCGGTGGCCGCGTGCATGCGGTGTCGCGCGCTGGCGCCAGCGGCCCCTTGCAGTTCATGTACAGCACCGGCTTGCGTTACGGGCTGGGTCAGGTCAATGGTTTTGATACTCGTTTTGACCCGCAACTATCCGCGCGTGCCAATGTGCGTTATCTCAATGATCGCTTTGCCGAACTCAATCACAATCTGGAGATGTCGCTGGCGGCCTACAACGGTGGTGAGGGCCGGGTGGCGCGGCTGTATCGCAGCAGCGGTGGCAAGGATTTCTGGAGCAGCGCCGTGTATGGCAACCTGCCGCCGGAGACGCGCGATTACGTGCCGATGGTGCTGGCCGCAGCCTGGTTGTTTCTGCATCCGGAGCAGTACGGGTTGCAGTTCCCGCAAGTGAGCAGCACCCCGGCCACCTTGGCGCTCGTGCACGCCAGTTCGATCAATGAGCTGGCGATTTGCCTGGGCAATGCCGGCAACCGCGATGGCTGGTTTCGGCCGTTGCGCAATCTCAATCCGCGCTACGAAGCGCATACCCCGATCGCTGCCGGGACCGCGTTGCAGGTGCCGGATGCCGTGCTGCCGCTGTACCGTGATCGCTGCATGAATGCGGAGATCGCCGCGCAGGCCAGGGACATCGCCAGCGCCAGCCGGGTGCAGGCCAGAACGGTAAAGCTGGCGTCCTATACCGTGCGTTCGGGCGACACGCTGGCCGCGATTGCGCGCAAGCATCGCTGCGGCAACCCGCGCAGCCTGGCGCAAGCCAATGCCATTCGCGGCCCGAGGTACCTGATCCGGCCGGGGCAGAAGCTGTCGCTGGCGATGTGCCGCGGGGCGTAATCGGATCGGCGATTGTCGTGAGCGGTGCATGCGGCCTCTTGATCGGCGCGATTCACCCATTTGCCTGACAACTCTGCTTCAATACCGGCATGACTCGTTCATCGCTGAGCATCGCTTGGGTGTGGCTCATCGCATTGCTGCTTGTTCCGGGCAGTGCGTTGGCCATGCGCTGCAGCGGCAGGATCGTCGATACCGGCGACTATGCCGTGCAGGTGCGCTAGCGTTGTGGCGAACCGTACTGGGTCACCGAGTTCAGCACGATTCTGGTCTATGGCGCCTACGGCCCGGTCGAACAGCGGGCGGTACAGGAAGTGCAGGACTGGTATTACAACTTTGGCAGTAGCAGGCTGGTGCAGCGCTTGACGTTTGTCGATGGCCGCCTGCACCAGATCGACGCGTTGGGTTATGGTCGCGCGCGGGTCGGCAGCGATTGTGGAGAGATCGCGTTTTTGCGCGGAACCCGCGAAGGCGAGTTGGTATTGCGTTGCGGAGCGCCGCAGGCGCGCTATCACCGCTATGGTGACACCCGCTATTTTGACAGCTACGGCTACGGGGTAATTCAGCCGCTGCGCTATGAAGAATGGCATTATCCGGGTCGCAGCGGACGTATCCGTGTGGTGATCATGGTCGATGGCCGCGTGGATCGCAGCGAAAGCATTGACCTGGATTGACGGCGGGCATGCGCGAGGTGCCCTAACCCAGCAAGGGAGAACATGCGTGGCGATGTTGGAACTGGATGACGTGCGGGCAGGGATGGTGCTGGCTGCGGATGCCGCGCATATGACGGGCCGCGTACTGTTGCGCAAGGGCGTGTGCCTTACCGACGAGCATCTGCGCATATTCCGGCAGTGGGGCGTTACCGCGGTGGCTATCGAGGGCGTGGAAGCACCGGCCGGCATCGAGGCCCGACTTGAACAACTCGATCCTGAACGGCTGGCGCGTCTGCGCGAACGATTGCGGTTGCGCTTTCGTCATGCCGACGTGCAGCAACCGGTGATTGCCGAGTTGCTGCGCTGGTGTCTTGAAAACGAGGCTGGAGACGAAACGGCATGACTGTGCGTGCCAGAGAACTCGCCGCGCTGGTGGATGCCGTGCCGTCGTTGCCGGCGGTATTTTTGCGTTTGACGGCGGTGGTCGATGACCCGCGCAGTGCCATTCGCGACATGGAAGAAGTGGTCTACGAAGACCCAGCGCTTGCCGGCCGCCTGCTGCGTCTGGCCAACAGCGCCTATTTCGGCTTTCCCGGACATGTGGATTCGCTGTCGCGTGCAATCACGTTGGTCGGCACGCGCCAGTTGCGCGATCTGGCGCTGGCGACCAGCGTGCTCGACTTGTTTTCCGGTGTTGCCTCGGACGTGGTCAGCATGGCCTCGTTCTGGCGGCATAGTGTGGCGACCGGTTTGCTCGCCCGCGCACTGGCTACCTGGCAGCGTGAAGCCAATGCCGAGCAGTTTTTTGTCGCCGGCCTGTTGCACGATATCGGCCGTCTGGTGTTGCTGATCAAGGCAAACGAGTCGATGGTGCAGGCGCTGGAGCGCTCGCGTGTCGACGACGTGTTGCTGCATGTGGTCGAACGCGACATTCTCGGTTTCGACCATGCGGCGCTCGGCAATGAGCTGTTGCGGCAATGGAACCTGCCGCCGGCCATCTGCGCTGGGGTTGCTTTCCATCACCTGCCGATGCGTGCCGGCGCCAACATACCTACCGCAGCGCTGGTGCATGTGGCCGATGTGATGGCCAATGCGATTGCATTCGGCAGCAGTGGCATGGATGCCGTGCCACCACTGGAGGATGCGGCGTGGTTGGCGTTGGGGCTTCCGGTGAGTGTGATCAAACCGTCGCTCGACCTGGTGCGGCAGCAGTTCTCCGACACCATGAAGATCATGATGGAACCCGCTGGATGAATGATGCCCCGCTGCTTGCCCATGCCGCCTCGGAGGCAGTGCTCGGCAACGAGGAAGCACAGCGCCGTTGGGTGCATGATGCGTTGGAAGTCAGCGTCAGCCTGGCCGGCATGCAGGCCGGAATCAGCGCCGAATCGTTCGAGGACGAGCTGCTCGCCGCCGCCCACCAGCACCTTGCGCGTCTGTTTGCCTTCGATGCGATGGATATCGCGCTGGTCGACGAGAGCAGCGGTGGCTTCCTGTTTGCCGGCAGCGAGTCGCAACCCCCTGTCCGGGCACTGAAGGACGAGCTGGATGCGCGGGTGGACGACGGTCATTTTGCCTGGGCATTGCGGCAGACACGGCCGGTGGTGTTGCCCACACGGGTCGGCAAGGGCACTTTGCTGCTGTGCGCATTGGCAACCCGAAACCGCGTGCGCGGCATGTTTGCCGGGTTGTATCGTGCCGGCGCATCAAGCTTGTCGGAAACCAAACTCAACCTGCTGCAGTTGATCTTGTCGAGTGTCGCCAATGTATTGGAGTCCACCGCACTTTATCGCCTGATCAAGCAACAAAACGCCGAGCTTGAGCAGCGCGTTGCATTGCGCACCCGTGAGCTGGACGTGGCGCGGCGCGAAGCCGATGCTGCCAATCAGGCCAAGAGCGCGTTTCTGGCCAACATGAGCCACGAGATTCGCACACCGCTGACCTCGATCATCGGATATGCCGAGTTGCTTGCCAACGGTGTCATCCCGGCCGCGAACCGGCAAGCAGCGATCAACACCATTGCCGGCGCCGGCCGGCATTTGCTGGAGTTGGTAAGCGCCGTGCTGGACATGTCCAAGATGGAGTCCGGGCAGTTGCTGATCGAATCGATTGCGCTGGATTTGCCGCAACTGATTGCCGATGTGGTGGGAATCGTCAAGCCACCAATCGAAGCGAAGGCGCTGCACTTGCAACTGGATTGTGCGGAACGCCTGCCGGCACGCATCGTCAGTGATCCGCTGCGCTTGCGGCAGATATTGCTCAATTTGCTGGGCAATGCGACCAAGTTTACCGACCGCGGTAGCGTTGGTTTGCGCGTTGCCCTGAGTGACGCCGGCGGCATGCTGGTTTTTGCGGTCAGCGACAGTGGCATCGGCATCAGTGCGGCACAGGCGCAGGCCCTGTTTCAGCCCTTTGCGCAGGCCGACGCATCGGTATCGCGGCGGTTTGGTGGCACTGGCCTTGGTTTGTAC
>PFJA01000277.1 GCA_002782905.1 Lysobacterales bacterium CG_4_10_14_3_um_filter_64_11 | reverse complement strand
CGGCGATGTCGCTCAGCGAAAGCTTCACCCGCGGTGATCCCGGCGCCGAGCTGCCAAACGTGATGCTCGCGATGCAGAAGGCCGATCTGTCGTTTCGCGCGATGAACGAGGTGCGCAATCGTCTGGTTGAAGCCTATCGCGACGTGATGAACTTGCAGATGTGATGTTTGGGGCTCGGGGCGGGGGAGAAGCAAATGGTCCGCACAACACGCAAAGTTTGCAAAGGGAAGCCCAAATCGTGCTTTGCTTTGGTTGCGTTCTTCGCGTCCTTTGCGGACATCTGCTCGTGGTTATGCGTGATTGCTCTGGCTGTTCGGAGTCGCCAGTGCGTCGTGCGTCGATTTGGCTGATGGAGGCGACTTGAATCATGGCTGACCATGCAACCGCAAGGCTTCCGGCACGCCTGCCTGGCCCGGCCGGCCTTGCCCAGATACCCGGGGTGCGGCAATTGCTGGTGTTGTTGGGCATCGCTGCCGCGATTGCGATCGGCATCACCGTGGCGGTGTGGTCGCGCAGCCCGGTGCTGGCGCCACTGTACACCGGCCTGGATGAGCGTGACGCCAGCCAGGTGGTGCAGGCGCTGCAAGCATCCGGCGATGGGTTCAAGCTCGATGCCAGCGGCACCGCCGTATTGGTGGCTGAAGGTGATGTGGCGCGCTTGCGTCTGCGGCTGGCGGCGCAAGGCTTGCCGCAAGGCGGGGTCAATGGGGTTGCCGCCGAGCCCGAGGCATCGCCGTTCGGAATGAGCGATTTTGCCGAAAAAGCGCGTTATCAAAAGCGCCTGGAAGGCGAGTTGATGGCATCGATCGGCAGCTTGCAGCCGGTCAAGGCATCACGTGTGCACCTGGCCTTGCCCAAGCAGAGCGCATTCGTGCGCGATCGCCGGCCGGCGTCGGCGTCGGTGGTGGTTACCTTGTTCCCGGGACGCCGTCTGGAGGCGGATCAAGTCAACGCCATTGTGCATCTGGTCGCCTCCAGTGTGCCGGATCTGGATCCAAGCCAAGTGTCGGTAATCGATCACAAGGGCGAATTGCTGACCGCCAATCGAGCCGGCGATTCGTCGGCCATGGCGGATGGTCGCTTTCGGGTCATGCAGAACGTTGAGCAGGCGTATGCCGGTCGCATTGTCGCGTTGCTGACGCCGTTGGTGGGGCCGGGCCGGGTGCGGGCGCAGGTAGTGGCCAATCTCGACTTTACCGAGACCGAGCGCACCTCCGAGCAATACGATCCCGCCGCCAGTGTGTTGCGCAGCGAACAGGTATCGAATCAGCAGCGCGGCAATGCCAACATGGCTGAGGGCGTCGGTGTGCCCGGCGCGTTGAGCAACCAGCCGCCGGTGCTGCCGGCACAGCCAACCGCGGCGACCCCGGTTGCCGCAGCGGCGGGCATCGCGGCAGCGCCCGGCACGGCGACGGTGTCGGCAAGCGATCAGAGCAGCAGTGCGACCCGCAACTTCGAGATCGATCGGGTGATCAGCCGCACCCGCGAACCGACCGGCACCATTCGCCGGCTGTCGGTGGCGGTGGTGGTCGACAACAAGGCCAGCATCGATGAAGAGGGCGAAGTGGTTACCGAGCCGCTGTCGCAGACCGAGCTGGCGCAGATGATGGAGCTGGTGCGCGGCGCGGTGGGTTACGACGAAGCGCGTGGCGACAGTGTAAGCGTGATCAACGCGCCGTTCCACGTTGAACCCGATGTCGAGGCATTGCCACCGCCGCCGCTGTGGCAGCAGCCGGCGGTGCGTGAAATCGGCAAGCAGGTGCTGGGCGCCATCGTGTTGTTGGTGCTGGCGTTGTCGGTGGTACGGCCGCTGCTGCGCTCGCTGATTGCGCTGACGCCGGCACCGGTGGCCGCTGCCAACGCACTACTCGCGGACGCAGAGCAGGTGGATGTGGGTGATGGCCGGCGTGTTGCGATGTCTGGGCCGGGCGCCTTGCCAGCCTTGCCTAAAGTCGGCTTCGAGCAGAAAGTGGGGCTGGCCAAGCGTATGGTGAACGAGGATCCGCGCCAGGTGGCGCAAGTGGTCAAGACTTGGTTGAGCGAAGATGGCGGCTGACTCGCAAAGCAAACTCATAGCGGCGTTGTCCGGCAGTCAACGTGCCGCGGTATTGCTATTGTCGCTGGGCGAGGATGAGGCAGGGCAGGTGTTGCGCCACCTGTCGGTGCGTGATGTACAGTCGGTGGGCGGCGCGATGGCGGCACTGAAGAGCGTCACCCGCGATCAGGCCGATGCGGTGCTCGATTCGTTCTCGCAAGTCATTGAACAGCAATCCACGATCGGGGTGGCCGCCGAGGATTACATCCGCAAGATGCTGATCAATGCGCTGGGCGAAGAAAAGGCCAGCAGCCTGATCGAGCGCATTCTGCAGGGGCGCACCAGCAAGGGTATGGAAGCGCTCAAATGGATGGACAGCCGCGCGGTAGCCGAGATGATCGGCATGGAACATCCGCAGATTCAGTCGATCATACTGGCGCATCTGGAGCCCGATCAGGCCGCCGAGGTGATCGGGTTTTTGCCACAGCGTGTGCGTTCGGACGTGATCATGCGCATCGCCAGTCTGGACGGCATTCAGCCGCATGCCCTGCACGAGCTCGATGCGGTGATCGCGCAGCAGTTTTCCGGCAACAACAAGTTTCAGTCGAGTTCCATCGGTGGCTACAAAGCCGCCGCCAACATCCTGAACGCGATGGAGACGTCGGTCGAGGCGGCGTTGATGGAAACGATCACCAAGAGCGACGAAAATCTCAGCCAGAAGTTGCAGGAGCTGATGTTCGTGTTCGACGATCTGTCGCGGCTGGACGATCGCAGCCTGCAAACGCTGCTGCGCGAAGTGGCCTCCGATCGCCTGGTGATCGCGCTCAAGGGTGCCGACACGCTGTTGCGCGACAAGATTTTTGCCAATATGTCCAAGCGTGCGGCGGAAATGTTGCGCGATGATCTGGAAGTGAAGGGGCCGGTGAAACTCAGCGAGGTCGATGCGGCGCAGAAGGAAATCCTGCTGATCGCCCGGCGCCTCGGTGATTCCGGGCAGATCAGCCTCGGCGGCGGCGGTGAAGAATATGTCTAATGCGTTTGGCCGCGACGATGCATCCCAAGCCGAGCGCTGGCCACTGCCGGAGCTGGAAGCAGCCACTGCGGCAAAACAGCCGCGGGCAATGGCGAGCGTGCATCGCTTGCAGGATCTGGAAGCGCAGGCGCGCGAAGAAGGCCATGCGCAGGGGCTGCTGCAGGGGCGTGCCGCCGCGAAAGTCGAATTGATGCAACAGGTGGCGCGACTGAGCGAAATGCTCGATGCACTCGCGAAACCACTCGATGACGTCGATGTCGCCATCGAACAGGACCTCGCTCAGTTGGCGATGGCGGTGGCGCGGCAATTGATTAGGCGCGAGCTCAAGACCTCACCCGATGAGGTGATCGCCTGTGTGCGCGAGGCCTTGGCGGCGCTGCCTGCGGCGGCGCGCGAGGTGCGCATTTCGGTGCATCCCGAGGATGCGCAGCTGATCCGCAGCCATCTCGGTGAGGGTCAAGCTTCGGGCGCGTGGCAGTTGCTGGAGGATCCGTTGGTTGCACGCGGCGGTTGTGTCATCCGCAGCGATCATTCGCGTGTCGATGCCAGCGTGGAAACGCGGCTTGCGCGGGTGGTGGGCGCGGTGCTGGGTGGCCAGCGGGTTGCGGACGATGTTTCGCTTGCAGATGCGGGCGTTGCGCAGCAGGCGCAGGCGGTGGAGGGTGGCTGAGGCACTCGCCACGCGGCGTGGGCAGCGGCGCACGCTGTGGCGCGAGCGGCTGGCTGAACGCCAGCATATCGCTGAGGAACGTATCGCACTGGTCGCCGAAGGTACCCTGACCCGGGTTGTTGGTCTGGCGCTGGAGGCGGTGGGTTGCGAGGCCGCCATGGGTGGTCGTTGCGTGGTGGTGGGTGGCAATGAGCGCGAGCTTGAAACCGAAGTGGTCGGCTTCTCCGGCGATCGCTTGTTTCTGATGCCGGTGGGCGATGTCCAGGGCATCACCCCCAATTCGCGGGTGATCCCCCGGCCCGGGCATTCTGAAATCGCCGTCGGCGATGCCTTGCTCGGGCGCGTCATCGACGCCAGTGGCAGGCCGCTGGATGGCCGCGGTGCGCTGCGTTGCAACGCGCGCATTGCCTTGTCCGGGGCGCCAATCAACCCGATGGACCGGCATCCGATCAGTGAGCCGATCGATGTCGGCGTACGTGCGATCAATGCCATCATGACCGTCGGCCGTGGCCAGCGCATGGGTCTGCTCGCAGGCAGCGGGGTTGGTAAAAGCACCCTGCTCGGCATGATGACGCGTTACACCGACGCCGATGTGATTGTGGTTGGCTTGATCGGTGAGCGTGGCCGAGAGGTCAAGGAGTTCGTCGAGCAGACATTGGGCGATGCCGGGCGCAAGCGTGCCGTGGTGGTGGCGGCGCCGGCCGACAGCCCGCCGTTGTCGCGGTTGCGCGGCGCGTGGGTGGCCACTGCCATTGCCGAGTATTTCCGTGATCGTGGGCAGAAGGTGTTGCTGCTGATGGATTCGTTGACCCGGTTTGCCCAGGCGCAGCGCGAGATCGCGCTCGCCATCGGCGAGCCGCCGGCCACCAAGGGCTATCCGCCTTCGGTGTTCGCGCGCCTGCCGGCGCTGATCGAGCGCGCCGGCAACGATGCCAGTGGCCGCGGTTCGATCACCGCCATCTATACCGTGCTGACCGAAGGCGACGATTATCGCCACGACCCGATCGCCGATGCGGCGCGCGCGATTCTCGATGGTCAGGTGGTGTTGTCGCGTGATCTCGCCGAAGCCGCGCATTTTCCGGCGATCGATCTGGAAGGTTCGGTGAGCCGTGCCATGGATTCGATCGTGGCCAAGCCGCATTTGCAGTCGGCGCAGCGCTTGCGCCAACTGTATTCGGCTTACCGACAGCAACGCGACTTGATCGCGGTAGGTGCCTACCAGAAGGGCAGCGACCCGCGCGTGGACGAGGCAATTGCACGTTGGCCGCAGATTTCGGCGTTCCTGCAGCAGAGCGTCGACCAGCGCGCCGGGCTCGCCGCGTCGGTAAACGAACTCGACCAGGTGCTTGCCGACAATCCAGGGGAGCGTAAATGACCCGCCGCACACACACCATGCAGCAGGTCGCGCAGCTTGCCGATGATTCGGCCGATGCCGCACTGCAGGTGCTGGCGCAGCAGCAGCAGGCGCTGGGCGAGGCAGAGGCGCAGTTGGCCGAGCTGCATCTGTTTGCGCATGAATACCAGCATCGCGCCGATCGCGGTATACACAGTATGGGTGAGCTGCTCAACCGCCAGCAATTTTTGCAGCGCATCGGCGATGCCATCGGCTTTCAGCAACGTCTGGTCGAGCAATTGCGCGAAGCGCTCGCAAGCCAGCGGCAGCTCTGGTTGCAGGCACGCAATCGCGCCAAGGCGCTGGCGGGCGTTGCCGATCACCTGCAGGCCGATGATGCGCGTGCCGAGGAACGCAAGGAGCAGCGCGAGGCCGATGAACATGCGCAGCGCCATGTCGCCAGCGCGTTCCGGGATCAGCGCTGAGCCGACATCGGTAACGCCGAATGCTGGCATCGCGGCCGCGCATGCCCGACGCACGCCTGGCGTTTGCGCGGCTGCGGCGCGTGATCCGAGCGGTACGGTTTTCTCGTGCATGTCGCTGCAAATCGTGAGTTCCGTGGCGGCAATGACAGGCACAGATCATGCTGGCATGGATCATGCAGTGATCCATTGGGTTTCCGGCCAAGGGCGTTATCGCCATGATCAGTGTCTCGGTAGCTGCGACAGCTTCTCGTGCGGATGCGAATGCGGCCGATGCGGGCGCATTGGCGGTGGATGCTGCGGCGTTGTCCGACGCGCCAAGCGCGTTTCAGGCGTTGCTCAGCCCAGACCGTGCCACCCGCGAGGATGCTGCCGCGGCGACGGTTAGCCAAGCAGCGGATGCGGTGCCGAGCGGAGCCGCGCTTGGCAGTGTGGCCGCTGATGGGGTTGTTGCAGGCGATGCGGACACCCGTGAAGATGCCGGGCCGGCAGATGCCGACGGCAATGCCTTGCCGCCTGGCTTGTCGCCGTTGGCGTGGCTGGTTGCCGCCGCGCCGACGGTCGTGCGCGACGGCCAGACGGTGCTGGGCGATACATCGGCTGCGCCACGTCCCGGCATGCGGCGCGAGCCGCTGACGAACGTGGTTGTCGATCAGCCGGTACCGGTAGCGGTGAGCACGCTGCCGCTGAACACCGATCTGGAGCGCTTCAACAGCGGCCCGCATCGCGTGCCCGGGTTCGATCCGCAGCGCGCGCTGTTGGCGGTGCCGCTGCCGACGGCAACGCAATCCGGCAATCCGGCTGGGGTGGGTGATGACAGCACCTCCGCACTGCCGCTTGCGCTGGCCGACGCCGATGCCGCGACGAGTGCCATGCTGGAGCGCTTCAGCAGCGCGCCGCATCGCTTGCCGGCCAATGCCATTGCCGCATTCGGTGCCGCACAGATGCTGCGATTGGGCGATGGTGCGGGCCGTTCAGAAATCGCTTCCATACTCGATGGCACACGACAGGCGGTCGACATTGGCCTCAATCCGGCGTCGGCTTCGGCCAGCGCCAGCACCGGCAGCCCGCTGGCCGCACCGGCTTCGGGCTTTGCGCAGACGCCCGGATCAGCGGCGTGGGGCCAGGCGCTGGATCAGCAGGTACTGATGATGATGCAGCGCGGGGCACAGCAGGCGCGTATCCGCCTGCATCCACAGGAGTTGGGCCAGCTCGATATCCGCCTGTCGATGGGAGGCGATCGCGTCGATCTCAACTTCACGGTGCAGCACGCCGCCGTGGCAGGCGCGCTGCAACAGCACCTGCCACAACTGACCCAGATGTTGGCCGACCAGGGCTTGTCGCTGGGCCATACCTCGGTGTCGCATGAGCAGGCGCACTCGGATGGTGCGGCAGGCGGGCACAGCGGGTCGTCGCATGACGGCAACGGCGCGTTGGCAATCACCGCCGACAGCGTCAGCGAAAGCCGGCAATTGCGGTATCGACCGGCGGCGCGTGGCTTGCTGGATATTTTTGCCTGACCGCGATAGCCAAGCGCTTGACACGATCGCCATGTGTCAGAATCCCGACATCCGGCAAACACAACAAAAAATATAATAAACAGCACGTTACGGTGCGCTGCGGAATGGCACACGAATTGCATAAAGGGGATTGAGGTGATACCCAATCCGGAGGATGCGAGCCATGGCAGAGGCTGATCGAAAAAGTGCCGACGACGCGGCGCCACCTGCACCACCCGTGCCGAAAGCCGGTGGCATGAGCAAGATGGTCGTTGCGGTGCTGCTGGTCGGCGTGCTGGTGCTCGGCGGTGGTGCCTACTTCGCTGGCCGCATGACCGCAGCGCATGATGAAAGTGCCGAGACTGCCGTTGACGCGGCGGTGGAACCGCCTGCCGCGAAAGGCGGCAAGCCCGGCAAAGCCGGCAAAGCCGGGGCCAAGAACAAGGGCAAGTCCAGCAAGGCCGCACCGCAGGTGCCGATCTATTGGGCGCTGGATCCGCCATTCGTGGTGAATTACCAGGACAACCAGGTTTTGCGCTATCTACAGGTTGGCGTACAGGTGATGGCGTACGACACGGAGACGATCGAGCTGTTGAAAGCCAACGAGCCGCAGGTGCGCAACGCGTTGCTGATGCTGTTCAGCGAGCAGCAGTATGAAAACCTGATTACCCGCGAAGGCAAGGACGCGTTGCGCGAGTCGGCACTGGCCGAGTTGCGCAAGATCGTTGACGAGCAGTCCGGCAAGCCCGGCCCGCAATCGGTCTACTTCACCAGCTTCGTGATGCAGTGAGCACGGCGACGTGAGCGACATTCTTTCACAGGACGAAATCGACGCACTGCTCAACGGCGTTGACAGCGGTGCGGTTGACACCCAGGACGCGGCGCCTGCGCCCGGTGAAGTGCAGTCGTTCGATTTCACCGAGCAGGACCGCATCATTCGCGGCCGTCTGCCGACACTGGAAATGGTCAATGATCGCTTCATGCGCTATATCCGCAATGCCCTGTTTGGCTTGTTGCGACGCACCTGTGATGTGTCCGCGCTGGGCGTGCGCATGGCCAAGTTCTCCGACTACGTCCACGGGCTGGCGGTACCGACCAGCTTGAATCTGATCAAGATCAAGCCATTGCGCGGTACCGCACTGACGGTGCTGGAGCCGACTCTGGTGTTCACCGTCATCGACAACTTTTTTGGCGGTGATGGCCGCTACAAGGCGCGGATCGAAGGCCGCGATTTCACCGCCACCGAGCAGCGCGTGATCCAGATTCTGCTGCGCGAGATATTCGCGGCGATGCAGGAGGCGTGGCAGCCGGTGCTCAAGCTCGAGTTCGACTTCCAGAGCTCGGAGATGAATCCGCAGTTCGCCAATATCGTCAGTCCCACCGAGACCGTGGTGGTGTCGCGCTTTCGCGTCGAACTCGAAGGCGGCGGCGGCGAGATTCACCTGACCATGCCGTACTCCATGATCGAGCCGATCCGCGACCTGCTCGATGCCGGGGTGCAGAGCGATCGCGCCGAACAGGACGAACGCTGGAGTGCCTTTTTGCGCGATGACGTGCTTGATGCCGAGCTCGAACTGCGCGCGCTGATGCTGGAGATGCCGATCAGCATTGGCGACTTCATCGACCTGCGACCCGGTGATGTGATTCCGATCGATTTGCCCGAGGTGGCGCTGGTGTTTGCCGAAGACGTGCCGGTGTTCCGTGCCCGCTTCGGTGTCGCCAATGGCAACAACGCATTGACGATGGCGCAGCCGATACGCCGCCGCGACAACAAACCGCAAAGCCACTGAACGAGGACCAGGCCATGAGCGAAAGCAACAATCCGGTAGCCGGCGATTATGAGAAGGTCAAGTTCGACCCGCTCAGCGGTGACGGCAATGCCGCCGGTGGCGAGGTGCAACTGGACGCGATTCTCGATGTCTCGGTGACCCTGGCGATGGAGGTTGGGCGCACCAAGGTCAGTATCCGCAATCTGCTGCAACTCAATCAGGGCTCGGTGGTTGAGCTTGATCGCACTGCCGGTGAGCCGCTGGATGTGTTCGTCAATGGCACGTTGGTGGCACACGGCGAGGTGGTGGTCATCAACGACAAGTTTGGTTTGCGGCTGACCGATGTCATCAGCCCCGCCGAGCGCGTGCGCAAGCTGCGATGAAAACGATCCTGACCATGCTGCGAGCATCATTGCTGTTGCCGAGCGTGGCGCTGGCGGCGGAGCCGGCGGCTGCCGGCCCCGAACTGGCAGCGATGACGGTGCGGGTTGTGTTGAGCCTGGGCGCGGTGATCGCACTGGTGGTGCTGGCGGCGTGGCTGATGCGGCGCCTGCAAACCGGCGTCGGCAGCGCGCCGCGACGGTTGCGGGTGATTGAGTCGCACTCGCTGGGCGTCAAGGAGCGCATGGTGCTGGTGGCGGTTGGCGAGCAGCAGTTGTTGCTGGGTATCGCGCCGGGCAGCGTATGCACCCTGCATGTGCTGAGCGCGCCAGTGGCGGAGCCGCCGGCGGTGGCTGGTGGCAGCCGCTTTGCCAACGTATTGGCACGCATGCGCGGCCCGGAGCACAAGACATGAATTCGCTTCGCACATTGCTGCTGCTGATCGCACTGGCGTTGCCGCTGGCTGTCGATGCGCAATCCTTGCCAATGGTCACCGTGCAAACCGGTGCCGATGGCGCACAGACCTGGAGCCTGAGCATCCAGATTTTGCTGCTGATGACGGCACTGACGCTGTTGCCGGCGGTTTTGCTGATGATGACCTCGTTCACCCGCATCATCATCGTGCTCAGCTTCATGCGTCAGGCCATTGGCAGTGCGCAAACGCCACCGAATCAGGTGTTGCTCGGCCTGTCCCTGTTTCTCACCGCTTTCATCATGTCGCCGGTGCTCAGCCGCTCGTGGGACGAAGGGGTGCAGCCGTTCATGGACGGCACGATCAGCCAGAGCCAGGCACTGCAGCGTGCAGTGCAGCCGTTCCGCGGTTTCATGCTGGCGCAAACCCGCGACAGCGATCTGGAAATGTTCGCCCGCATCGCCCACAGCGGCGATTACACCAGCCGCGAGGAGGTGCCATTGCAGGTTCTGGTGCCGTCATTTGTCACCAGTGAATTGAAGACCGCCTTCCAGATGGGATTTTTGTTGTTCGTGCCGTTCCTGGTGATCGACTTGGTGGTGTCGAGCCTGCTGATGTCGATGGGCATGATGATGTTGTCGCCGATGATCATCTCGTTGCCATTCAAGGTGATGTTGTTTGTGCTGGTGGATGGCTGGTCGCTGCTGATTGGCACGCTTGCTGGCAGCTTTTACGTCTAGGAGTGCGAGGTGACCCCGGAATCCGTGATTGAAATTGGCCAGCGCGCGCTGTGGCTCATCATGATCCTGAGCGCGCCGATGCTGCTCAGCGCGCTCGCGGTGGGCTTGCTGATCGGCATGTTTCAGGCCGCCACCCAGATCAACGAGATGACCCTGAGCTTCATCCCCAAGCTGCTGGTGGTGGGCTTGGTGCTGGCCATCACCGGTTCGTGGATGCTGCGCACGCTGGTCGAGTTCACCCGCGCCTTGATCCAGAGCCTGCCGGATCTGGTGAGCTGAAGACCGCGATGACACTCACTTTCGCCATGCTCGCCGAGTGGATGCAGCAACTGATGTGGCCGATGGGCCGGGTCATCGGTTTCATGCTGGTCGCGCCACTGTTCAGCGCGATGACGGTGCCGCGGCGTGTGCGCGTCGGTCTGGTGCTGGCACTGGCGGTGCTGCTGGCGCCGGTAATTGAGCCGCCGGCGGCAAGCCCATTCGCGCTGGCCGGCATTGCGGTGATGGCGCGCGAGTTGATGATTGGCGGCTTGATCGGGTTGATGCTGCGGCTGGTTATCGAAGCGGTCACGTTTGGCGGCCAGGTGATTGGGCTGAGCATGGGGCTGGGCTTTGGCGAGGTGGTCGATCCGGTATCCGGCGCGCGCACTCCGCAATTGGGGCAGTTCTACGGCTTGCTGGCGACGCTGCTGTTCATCGCCATGGATGGGCACCTCGCTCTGATCGAAGCGCTGGCGGTGAGTTTCTCCATGGCGCCGATCGGCAACGATCACCTCGATGCCGCCATCTGGCGTGAGCTGGTGTTGTATGCCGGCGTGCTGTTCTCGGGTGCGGTGCGCATCGCGCTGCCTGCGGTGACCGCGATCCTGGTGGTCAATCTGGGTTTTGGCGTGATGAGCCGCGCCGCGCCGGGCATGAATTTGTTTGCGGTGGGGTTTCCTACCGCATTGGCGATCGGGTTTCTGGTGATCTGGTTGAGCCTGGGCTCGGTGTTGCCGGTATTTCAGGGGTTGTTTACCGATGCCATGACGCAGTTGGGCGATTGGTTGTAGGCGATGGACGAAACCGAACAGCAAGACCGCACTGAAGCCCCTAGCGAACGCCGCCTGAGCGAAGCGCGCGATCGTGGCGAGGTGGTGCGTTCGCGCGATCTGGCCGGCGCCGTGGTTACCATTGGTGTGCTGCTGTCGCTGGTGACGGTAACTGCGCCATTGGCCTACGGCGCCAAGGCATTGTTGCAGGTTGGCCTGGTGTACCGGCCGCAACAACTGGTCACCGACGATGTCATGAGCAACGCACTGGCATCGGCGGTGGTGCTCGGCCTGGTCGCGCTGGCGGTACCGCTGGTGGTCAGCACGCTGGCCGCGATCGCCGGCAATCTCGCGCTCGGCGGCTGGATATTCAGCGCCGAGGCGCTGACCCCGAAGCCGGAGCGTTTCAACCCGATCAGTGGCTTGAAGCGGCTGTTTTCGCTGCGCGGTGTGGTTGAACTGGGCAAGGCATTCGCCAAGTTTTTGGTGGTCGCGGTGATCACCTGGCTGCTGCTGCGCTATCTCGCTCCGCGCTTCGAAGCATTCGCGTTGGAGCCATCGGCACAGGGGATAGTGCACGCCTTGTCGGTGATTGGCTGGTCGGGTGTGGCATTGGCCAGCGGCCTGATCCTGATCGCAGCGGTTGATGTGCCCTGGCAGGTGTTCGACTTCAAGAAGCGCATGCGCATGACCCGTGAGGAACTCAAGCGCGAAAACAAGGAGTCCGACGGCAACCCGGAAGTACGCAGCAAGATCCGCCAGTTGCAGCAGGAGATGGCCAAGCGCCGGATGATGGCCGATGTGCCGAAGGCCGATGTGGTGATCACCAACCCGACCCACTTTGCCGTGGCGCTGCGTTACGACGAAAAAAAGATGCGCGCACCGGTGGTGGTCGCCAAGGGTGCTGACCTGATCGCAGCACAGATTCGCGCGATAGCGGCGGAACATGGTGTGGTCACGGTCGAGTCGCCGCCGCTGGCGCGCGCCTTGTATCGCCATGCCGACATCGGCCGTCCGATTCCGACCGCGTTGTACGTGGCGGTGGCGCAAGTGTTGGCTTATGTCTTTCGCTTGCGCAGCGCCTTGCGTCATGGCGAGCCGCTGCCCGAAGCGCCACAGCCACACATCGACCCCGCATGGTTCGGGCCGCGCGCCCGCTGAATGGAGCCTCGTTGAATCATGGCCAGCACCGCAATAATGGATTCGGTCAGGTTGGTAGGACGGCGCGGCCTGCTGGCGCCGTTCCTGGTGCTGGTTGCACTGGCAATGATGATGTTGCCGTTGCCCGCTTTCGTGCTCGACTTGCTGTTCAGCTTCAATATCGCTCTGTCGCTGGTCATTTTGCTGGCGGTGATCTACGCGCAGCGGCCGCTCGATCTGGCGGCGTTTCCCACCGTGGTGCTGGCGGGCACGTTGTTGCGTCTGGCTTTGAACGTGGCATCCACCCGTGTCGTGTTGATCAACGGCCACGAAGGCCCCGCTGCGGCTGGTCAGGTGATCGAGGCGTTTGGTTCATTCGTGATCGGTGGCAACTTTGCGGTCGGCCTGGTGGTGTTTTCGATCATCACGATCATCAATTTCGTGGTCGTCACCAAGGGCTCCACCCGCGTATCGGAAGTCACCGCGCGTTTCACCCTGGATGCCATGCCAGGCAAGCAAATGGCGATCGATGCCGACCTCAATGCTGGCTTGATCACCCAGGATCAGGCACGCGAGCGCCGTACCGAGGTGCGCGAGGAAGCCGACTTCTACGGTTCGATGGATGGTGCCAGCAAGTTCGTGCGCGGTGATGCCATTGCCGGCATCCTGATCCTGTTCATCAATATCATCGGTGGGTTTGCGGTCGGCGTGTTTCAGCATGGCCTGAGCATGGCCGATGCGGCGCGCATTTATGTGCTGCTGACCATCGGCGACGGCCTGGTGGCACAGGTGCCGGCACTGATGCTGTCGATTGCCGCGGCGGTAATCGTGACCCGCATGTCGAAGCGGCAGAACATGGGCGAGCAACTGGTGGCGCAGGTGCTGGGTCAGCCCAAGGTGCTGGCGGTGGCGGCAGCGGTGCTGGTGGCGATGGGGCTGATTCCGGGCATGCCCAATATGGCCTTCTTGATGCTTGGTGCGGTGTGCGGGGCAGGTGCCCATCTGATGCAGCGGCGCCTGCATCCGGTCGTGGACGCGGCGCCGGAGCCGCAGCCGGGTGCCGACAAGTCGGTGAAGGCCGGCGAGCAGGCGGAGCTGGGTTGGGAGGATGTCGTGGCCGTCGATGTGATTGGGCTGGAGGTGGGTTATCGCCTGATTCCGCTGGTCGATCGCAATCAGGGCGGCGAACTGATGAATCGCATTCGTGCGGTGCGCAAGAAGCTGTCGCAGGACCTGGGCTTTCTGGTGCCGGCGGTGCATATCCGCGACAACCTCGACATGTCACCGAACGCCTACCGCATCAGCTTGATGGGCGTGCCACTGGGCGAGGCCGAGGTCTATCCCGATCGC
>PFJA01000276.1 GCA_002782905.1 Lysobacterales bacterium CG_4_10_14_3_um_filter_64_11 | reverse complement strand
CGGAAGTGAAACGCATACGCGCCGATGGTAGTGTGGCATTAGCCATGTGAGAGTAGGTCATCGCCAGGGTCTTTATCCCCAAAACCCCCGCACCTCGTGCGGGGGTTTTGCTTTGTGCGCAATATGAACGGCGTGCGTGAACAGCCGCGCGGGTTACCCGGCGCCGCGCCACGCGCCTCGTGTCCGTGCCATCACGCCATGATCGCGTGCGTTCCCGGATCACGCGTCTTCGGTAACCCGCATCACCTCTTCGATGGTGGTTACGCCGGCCATGGCCTTGATCAGGCCATCTTCGTACATCGTGCGCATGCCGCATTCGCGGGCAGCCGCTTCGAGATCGCCCATGCCGGCATGCTGCATCACCAGACGGCGCAGGCGGTCATTCATCACCAGGAACTCCATGATCGTGGTGCGGCCGAGATAACCGGTCGGTGTCAGCGCGGAAGGCACCGGCCGATGAAGGTAAATGGTGCCTTCGGGCTGGAAACGACGCAGCCCGAACTGTTCGATCACTTCGGGTAGTGCCTCGTAGCGCTCGGCGTGGCTCGGTTCAATGCGGCGCACCAGACGTTGCGCGAGGATGCCGTTCACGGTGGATGTCAGCAGATAATCTTCGACCCCCATGTCGAGTAGGCGGGTGATGCCGCCGGCGGCATTGTTGGTATGCAGGGTAGATAGCACCAGGTGGCCGGTCAATGCCGACTGGATTGCGATGCGCGCGGTTTCCAGGTCGCGCATTTCGCCGATCATGATGATGTCCGGATCCTGACGCACGATACTGCGCAGTGCACCGGAGAAATCGAGCCCGATCTGCGGCTTGACTTGAATCTGATTGATCCCTTCGATCTGGTATTCCACCGGATCTTCGACGGTGATGATCTTCACGTCGCTGGTGTTGAGCCGCGACATCGCGGTGTACAGGGTGGTGGTCTTGCCCGAGCCGGTCGGGCCAGTCACCAACAAAATCCCGTGCGGTTGCTCCAGCACGGCCAGAAATTGCGCCATGAAGGCGTCGGTGAATCCCAGCGTCTCGAAGTCAAACACCACACTTTCGCGATCGAGCAGGCGCATCACCACGCTCTCGCCGTGCGCGGTAGGTACCGAACTCACGCGCAGGTCGAGCTCCTTGCCCTGCACCCGCACCATGATCCGGCCATCCTGCGGCAGGCGCCGTTCGGCGATATTCAGCCGTGCCATGATCTTGATGCGCGAAATGATCGCTGCGGTCAGGTTGGCGGGCGGGCTCTCGCCTTCTTCAAGCACACCATCAACGCGATAACGCACCTTCAGCCGGTTCTCGAACGGCTCAATGTGGATGTCCGAAGCGCGCGACTCCACGGCGCGCTGAATGATCAGGTTTACCAGACGAATCACTGGCGCTTCCGATGCCAGGTCGCGCAGGTGCTCGACATCTTCCTCATCGCCGGCACGGTCATCGCCGACACTCTCGACAATGGCACCCATCGCCGAACGGCCGCTACCGTAGTAGCGCTCGATCAGATCGGAAATTTCCGAACGCAGCCCGACCTTGACCCGAACTTCGCGGCCGCTGGCGAGCGCCACCGCTTGCGCGGCGTAGCCGTCGTGCGGCTCAGCGGCGATGATCTCGACCCAGCCGTCACCTTCGGCGATCGGGCAGAGCGCGTGTTCCTTGAGAAAGCGGGTCGATAACTGAATTGAAGGCGGCGGCGCGTCCGGGCAATCGCGTGCGGCAACCAGCGGCACGCCCATCACTTCGCTGACCGCATCGGCCAGATCGCGCTCGGACACCATGCCAAGGCGGCCAAGCAAGTGCGTCAGCGAATCGCTCGACTCCGCCAGCAACTTGCGGGCGCGGCCCAGATCCGAATCCTTCAACCGTCCGCGCGCGACCAGCGCGGCGGCGACGCGTTCATCGGCGGAGACTTCAGGCGCATCGAGAATGAGGTTCATGGCGACACGACAAGGGAGGTAGCGGCTGACTTTAGCAGTTCTCGGGCAATGGGGATAAGGGGTGCGTGTGAGCGGCTCGAGCATACGCCCACACGCGCGGGCACAGGCGTCGCCCCGCAGCGGCTGCGTCGATCGGCAGAGACTGCGTGCTGCACGGGCAGCGCATTTGCGTCGGGCGCCTTGATCATCGTCAATGTTCCGATCGTGGCCGGCGGATAAGCTGTGGGCGCTCGTTGCGGCACCGCCGAATCATCACGATCTTTGACAGGACAGCCATGTCACTTCCGGCTCACCCCCCAACCCTCTGTCGTTACGCGTCGCTGCCCGTCCTGGCGGCCTTGTGCTTTGCTGCCGGCCTTGGTGCCAGCAATCCGATCCATCCGGACGAACTGGTACGCCAGTTGGAACAGACACTGGCCGACCCGAGCGCACGGAAAGTGGCGTTGCGGGGCGGTGCGGAGCGGATTGCGTTTTGCGCCTACTGCCATGGCAAGGATGGCAACAGCGTCAAGCCCGACGTGCCCAAGTTGGCAGGGCAGAACGCCAAGTACCTGTTTAATCAGTTTGAACGCTTCGCCGATGGCCGGCGCAAGCACTTCGTAATGCAGCAACTGGCAGCGAATTTGAGTGCGCAGGATCGCATCAACATCGCCATCCACTACGCAGTCCAGCCCGTCCGAGCGGAGTCCGTCGATCCGGTGCTGGCCGCCAATGGCAAAGTGATTTACGACACGCTGTGCAACGTATGCCATGGGATTGATGGCCATGGTAACCAGGAGTTTGCGCGTCTGGCCGGCCAGAAACCGGACTACACGTCGCGAACCCTGCGCGCGTTTCGCGACGAATCGAGCAAGCACAGCGACCCGACCATGCTGCAAGTGGCGAAAACCCTGAGTGATGGCAATATCGATGCAATCAGTGCGTATGTCGGAAGCATGCCATAGCGTATTTGCACGTCACGGAGCAACAACGCAAATGCACGTTGACGCCGCCGGGGCTCACCTCGTGCCAACGGCGTTTGTCGATCGTCGCAGGCGCATCAAAACATTGGGTAGCAATCGCGCGTTACCCATGTGCACACTGGCCCTGGCTCACTCTCGCGCTGCACGCACCACGCGCCGGTAGCGGGGCGGCAGGCTGGGGCGCCGACGCGGTTCGCGTCGGCGAGTGATCCCGGCCGACCCCCTGGGTTGCTCAGCCCAGCCACACCCGCGCATTGCGGAACATCTGCAACCATGGCGAGGCTTCGCCCCAGTGGGCCGGTTGCCAGCTCAACTGCGCGCCGCGAAATACCCGCTCGGGATGCGGCATCAGAATGGTAACGCGGCCGTCATCGCTGGTGAGG
>PFJA01000020.1 GCA_002782905.1 Lysobacterales bacterium CG_4_10_14_3_um_filter_64_11 | reverse complement strand
GCCATCATCTGCCACCCGCACCCGCTGCATGGTGGCAGCATGCATAACAAGGTGGTCACCATCATCGAGCGCGCGTTGCGCGAGCAGGGGGTGGCCACGGTGCGTTTCAACTTTCGTGGCACCGGCGCGTCCACCGGCACCTTCGATGAGGGCCGCGGCGAGACGCTGGATTTGCTGGCGGTGGCCGAGTGGGTGCACACGGTACGTCCGGATGCCGAGTTGTGGCTGGCAGGCTTCAGCTTTGGCGCTTATGTGGCGCTGCTGGGCGCCCGCCACTTGCCGGTGCGGCAGATGATCTCGATCGCGCCGCCGGCCGGGCGCTGGGATTTTGCCGCGGTGCTGCCGCCCACCTGCCCGTGGCTGGTGGTGCAGGGGGAAAGCGATGATGTGGTGGATCCGGCGGCAGTGCGCGCATGGATCGACAGCCTGCCGGAGAAACCGGCGTTGGTGATGATGCCCGACACCGGACACTTCTTTCATCGCCGCTTGATGGATCTGCGCGGCGCGATCAAGAACGGGGTGCGCCGCAACCTGCCTCCAGCGGCATGAACGCGACGCCATCGCACCGCTATGCCGCCGGCGTTGCGGCGGGCCGCTGGCTTGCCGATCCGATGCAGCAGGCGGTGTTGCCGCTGCTCGATGGTATGGTGGCTGCGCTGCGCAAGCAGCGTTTGCGCGCGCGCTGGATGGCCCGGTGGTTGGCGCGCACGGCGCCAGTGCCGGTGCGCGGCTTGTATCTGTGGGGTGCGGTTGGCCGCGGTAAAACGTTTCTCGCCGACCTGGTGTTCGAATCCGCGGCTGGCGTGCGCAAGCGCCGGCAGCATTTCCACCACTTCATGGCCGAGGTTCACACGCGCCTGAACCACTTGCCCGAGCAACCCGACCCGCTGGCGCGGGTGGCCGCCGATATCGCCGACGCTGCCCGCCTGCTGGTGCTCGATGAGTTTGTGGTTTCGGACATCGGCGATGCCATGATCCTCTCGCGCCTGCTCGAACACCTGTTTGCCCGCGGTGTCACCCTGGTCACCACCGCCAACAGCGCGCCAAAAAACCTGTACCGCGACGGCCTGCAACGTGCCCGTTTTGCGCCTGCGATCGCCTTGATCGAGCGCCACTGCCACGTACACGAACTGGTCAGCGTCGCCGATTACCGCCTGCGCCAGCTCACCCAGGCACCGGTGTACCTCAGCCCACTGGACGCCAACGCCGAACACACGCTGCATTCGTGCTTCGCCATGCTCAGCGCCAACACCGCGCGCGAAGCGCGACCACTCACGGTGGCTGGCCGTGCCCTGCCGGTGCGCGCGATGGCCAAGGGCGTGGTCTGGTTTGAATTTGCGGTGCTCTGCGACGGCCCGCGTGCGGTAGCCGATTACATCGAAATCGCGCGCAGTTTTCACACCGTGCTGCTGGCAAACGTGCCGCAATTCGATAGCCGCCACGATGATGCCGCATGCCGCTTCGTGCATTTGATCGACGAGTTTTACGATCGCCACGTCAATTTGATTTTGAGTGCGGCGGCCGGGCCGCTGCAACTCTATCGCGGCGAACGGTTGGCAGCGGCTTTCGAGCGCACCAGCAGCCGCCTGATCGAGATGCAGAGTGCCGACTACCTCGCACGCGAGCACCGCGGGTGATGGCGGCGCTGAATGGGTGTTCGTGGGAGCCGGCCTGCCGGCGAACAACCTTGCCAACGTTTCGCGCGCAAGGCGCGCTCCCTCAGTCAACGCGGCCACTTGCTACGCGCCTCGCCAGATCAAGCCCGGGGCCGGCTCCGCGAGCGACACATTTTCGGCTTGCAGCGGAAATACCCCGATGACGTCGGCAACCGGACCACGCATTCTGATTCTGGCGTTGCTCGTGCTCGCTTACGCGCTGGCCTTTCAAGGCTCGCGCGGGCTGTTCACCACCGACGAGGGGCGCTACAGCGCGGTGGCGCTGAACATGCTCGAAAGTGGCGATTTTGTCACTCCCAAGCTTAGCCACGATGTCGCGCATTTCAGCAAACCGCCTCTCACCTACTGGGCTATCGCCGCCAGTGTGGCCGTTTTCGGTGGCAACGAATGGGCGATCCGGCTGCCCAATGCGCTGGCCTTCACGTTGACGGTGTGGCTGTGTTTCGCCATCGGCAAGCGGCTCGATCGCGAGCACGCCGGTTGGGCGGCGTTGATCTACGCCAGCATGGCGTTGCCGTATTTGGGTGCGCATTGGGTCAGCACCGATACCCTGCTCTCGGTGTTTGAAACCCTCGCCGCGCTCGGCTTGATCGCCGCGTTGCTCGATGGCGAGCGGCCGCTGCGCCAGGCGCTGCTGCTGTGGGTGGCGCTGGGCCTGGCGTTTGTCACCAAGGGGCCGCCGGGGCTGCTCGGCATCGCGGCATTGGCGCTTGCGGCGCTTACCTGCCCGCCGCTGCGACCGCGCATCGGCCGGCTCGGCGCGCGCTGGGGTTGGGCGCTGTGGCTGGCGATTGCGGCGCCGTGGTTCGTGCTGCTGATCGTGCAACGGCCCGACTTGCTGGATTATTTTTTGCACGATGAAGTGGCCGCGCGGGTGCTCAGCGACAAGCACGGCCGCAGCCCCGGCTTTTACGGTCTGATCACGGTCTACCTGCCCACCCTGCTGCTCGGCTCACTGCCCTGGGGGGTACGCCTGCTCGGCGCGTTGCGCCGGCCGTGGCCACGGTTGGCCGCGCTGCGCGAAGACCCCGGCCTGTGGCTACCGTTGCTGTGGTTCAGCGTGCCGCTGCTGGTGTTTTTGCTGGCGCAATCGCGCATGCCGCTGTACTTGCTGCCGCTGTGGGTGCCGCTGGCGCTGTTGATCGCGCGCACGCTGCCGCCGGGGCCGCCAACGTTTTCACGCGGTGGCTGGCTGTTGCTCGGCCTGTGGCTGGCTGCGCTGATCGCACTGCGCGGTTTCGCGGCGCAGGCGCCAATGCACACCAACGACCGCGCTCTGGCGGCGACGATGCGCGAGCAAGGCGTGGTGGCACCGGAACTGGTATTCGTCGAGGATTCACCACGCTTCGGGCTGCGCCTGTACCTTGGCGCCAACATCGAGCGCGCGCGCATCAACCAGGCCACCAGCCGCTACGAACAGAGCCTCGCCGACCTGCTCGCCGAGCCGCCGCAATGCCGCACCTTCATCGTCAAACCGCGCAGCGAAAACGATTTGCAGGTCGCTGCCGCCCGCCTGGGCCGGCCGATGCACGCGCTCGGGGCTGGCACGGCGCGGTTTCATTGGTATCGTGCGCAAGGCGATACCTGCCCGTAACCCATTCCATCTGTGGAGTCATGCCATGCGCCCTGTTCTGCTCACCACCGCCTTGTTGCTGGCCAGCG
>PFJA01000065.1 GCA_002782905.1 Lysobacterales bacterium CG_4_10_14_3_um_filter_64_11 | reverse complement strand
CTCCACGCCGGTTGCGCCATTGCATCGCGTGCTGCTGCTGGAGGGCGGCGAGGATGCCTTGCTCGCGCGCGTGCACCTGATCCGCGCCGCGCGCCACCGCATCGAGCTGCAAACGTACCTGCTCATCGATGATGACGCCGGCCGCCTGGTGCTTGATGAGTTGATCGCCGCCGCGCAGCGCGGGGTGCGGGTGCGGGTGCTGCTCGATCAGTTGTTCAGCGTGGACGATATCCGCACGCTGTCGGCGCTGGCCGGCAGCCACGCCAATTTCTCGATGCGGCTGTACAACCCCACCTTTGGCGAGGCACACACCAGCGCGTTGGAGTTCGGCGCCGGCATCGTCTGCTGTTTCCGGCGTTTCAATCGGCGCATGCATGTCAAGTCGCTGCTGGTGGATGATCTGCTGGCAATCAGCGGTGGCCGCAATTATCAGAACCGGTACTTCGATTGGGACAGCGGCTACAACTACCGCGACCGCGATCTGCTGGTGGCCGGGCCGGTGGTGGTGGCGATGCGCGAGGCGTTCGATGCATTCTGGACCCATCGGCGCTCACTGCCGATCGCCCGCTTGCACGATGTCGCCCGCACTATCCTGCGCGAAAGCTCGCTGCCCGCGCAGTTGCCGGCGGCCAAGCTGTCGCGTCCCGAGCGCAGCGCACGCTTGCGCGCGCTGGCCGATGACCCGGAGGCATTGCGCCAGCGCTTGTTCGCGCCGTCGATGCCGGTGGGGCGGGTGGAGTATCTGGTCGATTCCCCGAACCGGCGCACGCCGACGGTACCGCCGAGCCTGCGCACGGTATCGCTTGGCTTGCACGATCTGGTCGCGCAGGCGCGCGATTCGGTGCTGCTGCAAACGCCGTATCTGGTGTTGTCCAAGCCCGCGAAGCGCCTGTTCCGGCGGCTTTCGGCCGGCCCGGATCAGCCGACAATCGAAGTCTCGACCAACAGCCTGGCGGCGACCGATGCCTGGCCGGTGTACGCGCTTTCGCACAAGTACAAGCGCACGTACCTGCGCGAGTTGCGTTTCCAGATTTGGGAATACAAGCCGTTCCCGGCGGACTCGATGATCGATCTTGCCGCTACCGGCGCCTTGCTGCCGGTGCCACCGCCGAGCGGGCCGAACCTGATCGACAGTCCGCGTCGGCTGAGTTCGGACGGCGAGCGTTCCGCGCTGCGTGGCAGCGGCGGCAAGCGCCGCGGGCCGGTGCCGCTGGAGCGTGCCGGGGTGCGGGTTGGCCTGCACGCCAAGAGCCTGGTGATCGATCGCCATATCGGGGTGGTGGGTACCCACAATTTCGATCCGCGCTCGGATGGCTTCAACAGTGAATGCGCGCTGGTGGTTTTTGATGAGGGCTTTGCGCGCCAACTGGAAGCACAGATACGCCACGATATGCGCCCCGAGAATGCCTGGCTGATTGCCCGCCGGCCCAAGCCGGCGATCTTTTCCGGGCTGGATTATTCGCTTGGCAAATTGTTCGAGCATTTGCCGTTGTTCGATCTGTGGCCGTTTCGTTATGCCACCAGTTACGAATTGCAAGCCGGCTGCCGCAGCGCTGATGGCGAGCCAACGGCAGAAGCGACGCTGGGCACGGTCGATCCCGCGCGTTCGCGCTGCTGGCAGGCAGTGGGTTCGTTTCCCGAGGTCGATGTGCCGCTCAAGGGGCTGTACACGCGCTTGATGACGGCGTTTGGTGCTGGCCTGGCGCCGATTCTATGAGCCGCGGCTGCTCTATCATGCGTGCAATGTCCGTGCCGACCCGGAGAACCGTGTGAGCGAAACTGGCAGCCGCGTCTGGAAGCAGCCGGCAACGGTGGCTACCCTCAATGCGCAGGCAGAAAACACGCTGGCGGCCACGCTGGGTATGGTGGTGACCGAACTGGGTGACGACTTCATTCGCGCCAGCATGGCGGTCGATGCCCGCACCGTGCAGCCATATGGCTTGCTGCACGGTGGTGCCTCGCTGGCGCTGGCCGAAACCCTGGGCAGCGTTGCCGCCAACCTGTGTCTGGCTTCGGCCACGCAGATGGCCGTAGGGTTGGAGATCAACGCCAATCATCTGCGCGCGGTGCGTTCGGGCCGCGTCATCGGTACCGCACGTGCATTGCATGTGGGCCGGCAGACCCAGGTCTGGGAAATCCGTATCGAGGATGAGCGCGATCATCTGGTGTGCGTGTCGCGGCTCACGCTCGCGGTGGTCGAACGCGAGCACTGAGGCACAATGGTGGCGATGCCAAACCGAGTTAACGCCATCCCTCGTCGCGATCACTGGCGGCCGCTGCGCATCGCCTGGCGTCTGCCGCAGGTGCTGGCACATGTGCTGGTGGCCCTGCCGCTGATGGCGCTGGTGGTCAATGCGCTGGGCGCACGCATCACGCTGGGTGGCTTGCGCTGGGATCACCGCGTCATCCGCTGGTGGAGTGCGCGCACGGCGCGCTTGTTCGGGATTCGGATCAAGGCGATCGGCACAGCCGTGCCCGGCGGCGTGATGTTCGTCGCCAATCACATCAATTGGCTCGACATCGTGCTGCTGCACAGCCAGCACATGATGGGTTTTGTCGCCAAAGCCGAGATCGCGCATTGGCCGCTGATCGGTTGGCTGGCCACGCGCGCTGAAACCATCTACCACGCGCGTGGCAGTGCCGATTCGCTCAACGGAGTGATGCACCAGATGGCCGAGCGACTGATGGCCGGACGTGCGGTGGCGGCGTTTCCGGAAGGGCGAACAAACGCCGGTGCGGCTGTTGGCACGTTTCACGCGCGCATCTTCCAACCGGCGATATCGGCGGCCGCATTGGTGCAACCGGTGGCGTTGCGTTATGGTGAACGCGGCACCGCGCAAACCGTTATTGCCTTCACTGCCACGGAAAACTTCATGAGCAATCTGATGCGCCTGATCGGCGAGCCGACCTGTGTGGCCGAAGTGCATTTTCTTGAACCGGTGGCGCCGTCTGCCGGTGGCCGCCGCCAACTTGCGCAGCTGTGTCGCAGCCGCATCGAAGCGGCCATGCGGAGTTGATCGGCATGCTCAACGCCGCAGACTACCAACCGCCGCGCTGGCTGCGCGATCCGCACGTGCAATCGGCGCTCAGTGCCAGCCCGTTGCGGCGGCAACGTGGCCTGCAACGCTTCCGGCGTCTGGGCGCGCTGACCACCCGCCACCAGCTCGAA
Organism: Lysobacterales bacterium CG_4_10_14_3_um_filter_64_11; assembly: GCA_002782905.1. Lineage (GTDB taxonomy): Bacteria > Pseudomonadota > Gammaproteobacteria > Xanthomonadales > Xanthomonadaceae. The sequence continues at coordinate 11,215 of PFJA01000065.1, read as the reverse complement.
GTCGGTGAGCATGTGCGTCTGCAAGGCTTCCACAGCATGCTGCCGGGCCAGCCGGCCGCCAACCTGGCGGTGTTGTTGCATGGCTGGGAAGGCAGCGCCGATTCGAGTTACATGGTGCATACCGCGGCAACCCTGCTCGAACGCGGCTTTGAGGTGTTTCGCCTCAACTTCCGTGACCACGGTGAAACCCATCATCTGAATCCGGATATCTTCCATTCCTGCCGGCTCGATGAAGTGGTGCTGGCAATCCGCGAAATCGCCGCACGCTTTCCCGCCCGCCGCCTCACCCTCGCCGGCTACTCGCTGGGCGGCAATTTTGCGCTGCGCGTGGCCAGGGCGGCGCCCACCGCCGGGTTGAGCATTGCCCATGCCGCGGCCGTGTGTCCGGTGCTGGACCCAGCCGCGGGCATGTTGGCGCTGGAACATGCACCGTCGATCTATCAATGGTATTTCCTGAAGAAATGGCGGCGCTCGCTACGCCGCAAACGCGAACTGTTTCCGGAAGCACACCACTTCGACGATGCCGAACTGGACAAGGACATGCGCGAGTTGACGCGCTGGCTGGTTGAGCGCTACACCCCGTACGGCACACTGGAAGGCTATTTCGACGGTTACTGCATCGCCGGCGACCGCCTGCAAGGGCTGCAAGTGCCGGTCAGCATTTTGATGGCGAACGATGACCCGGTGATTCCGGTGGCGAGTTTTCATGCGTTGCTGCTGCCCGCCACGGCGCGGCTGGAGATAGCCGCCCACGGTGGCCACTGCGGGTTCATCGAAGGCGCCCGTCTCAACGGCTTCGCCGAGCGTTGGGTGGCGGACGCGCTACGTGCCTGAGAAGCAGGGAGGAGATGTAGGTCGGCTCACGACAACGATTTCCCGGTAGCGCCGGGGACTTGCATAAAACATGTAGTACATTGGCTCCGCCAAGTACGCAAAGCGCGCAATGGAAAGCCCAGATAGCGACTTGTTTTCTTTGCGCCCTTCGCGTTTTTTGCAGACTATCCGCTCTTGCTCTACTGAGAGCAGGATTTGGTCGAGAGGAAAGAACACCATGCGCCTGATCGTGTTGGGAATCGCACTGGCCACCACTCTTCCGGCGTTGGCGGCGCCACCGCTGAATCGGCTACGGGTGCCGGATGGATTCGCGATCAGCCTGTATGCCGACAACGTCGAAAACGCCCGTGGCATGGCCTTCGGCGATGACGGCACCTTGTTTGTCGGCACGCGCGAAAAAGGCCGCGTCTACGCGTTGCCTGATCGCGATGGTGATGGCCGCGCCGACGCGGTGAAGGTGATCGCCAAGGGCTTGCGCATGCCGGTCGGGCTGGCATTCCGCGACGGTGCACTGTACGTGTCGTCGGTGGATCGCATCGTGCGCTTGGACGCCATCGAAAGCCGGCTCGACAACCCGCCCAAAGCAGTGACGGTGGTTGACGATCTGCCCGGCAAGGATCATCACGGCTGGCGTTACCTCGCCTTCGGCCCGGACGGCAAGTTGTACGTGCCGGTCGGTTCACCGTGCAATATCTGCGATGAGCCCGGTACCGGCCGCATCATTCGCATGAATGCCGATGGCAGCGGCCGCGAGGTGGTGGCGCAAGGCATGCGCAACAGCGTGGGCTTCGACTGGAATCCGGCCGATGGCAAGCTGTGGTTCACCGACAATGGCCGCGACTGGCTCGGCGATGACAGCCCGGATTGCGAAATCAACATCGTCAACACACCTGCTGAGCACTTCGGCTTTCCGTACTGCCATGCCGGCAGCATCCTCGACCCCGAGTTCGGTACCGGCAAGTCGTGCGCCGACTACACCGCACCGGTGGCGAAGCTCGGCGCCCATGTCGCGCCGCTGGGCCTGCGCTTTTACACCGGCACCCAATTTCCGGCCGACTATCGCGGCGATGCGTTTGTCGCCTTGCATGGCAGTTGGAACCGCGCCAAAAAGAGCGGCTACGCGGTCAAGCGGGTGCAGGTGGCGAACGGCCGGGTGATCGCGGTGACGCCGTTCGTCGAGGGCTTTCTCGATGGCGAAAAGACCCTTGGCCGACCGGTGGACATCATCCAGGCCGGCGATGGCTCGCTGCTGATTTCCGATGATTACGCCAATGCCATCTATCGCGTGCGGTATGTGGCGGTGGACTCACCCGAAGGACAGCCATGAAAATCACCAGCGAGAGCTTTTCGAACGGAAAAGCGATTGCCGCCGAGTTCGCCATGGGGCAGCCCATTGGCGATGGTTTCGGCTTCGCCGGCAACCGCAATCCTCACTTCACTTTCGCGGAGGTGCCAACGGCGGCGCGCTCGTTGGCGCTGCTGTGCGTTGATTCCGACGTGCCGACGGTGGCGGAAATGGTCGGCAAGGCAGGTGTCGAGATTCCCGTGGATCAGCCGCGCTGCGACTTCGTGCATTGGCTGATGATCGATATCCCCGGCGATTGCCGCGCGATTGCCGCGGGCGCGTGCAGCGACGGCGTTACCGCGCATGGCAAGCACGCGCCGGCCGGCCCGCGCGGATCGCGACAGGGTCTGAACGATTACACCGCTTGGTTTGCCGCCGATCCCGACATGGCGGGGGACTATCTGGGTTACGACGGCCCGTTCCCGCCGCCCAACGACTTGCGCCTGCACCGCTATTTCTTCCGCCTGTTCGCGCTCGATTGCGCCAAGCTGGCGGTTCCGGAACGGTTCGCGGCCAACGACGTGCAGCGGGCGATGAAAGGCCATGTGCTGGCCGAAGCGGCGATGTGGGGCGGCTATGCGCTGCACCCGAGGGTGCGTTGACAACCCGCGTGGGTAGCCAACAACAACGATAACCAGGTACACGAAAAGCGGACAGGGCTTGGTATTGGTGGGCGGGGTTTTTGCATTGGCACTGGGGGCCCGCGCGATCCATGAATCTCAGCAATTGGGTCATCCGTACTTCGAAGTGCGTCACTTGGTGACGACCGGATGGATCGCCGAACTGCAAATTGTTTTCGCTTTGGTTTCGGGGGCGCTCCTCATAGGATCTGCCCTTCGTAACTGGAAGCACACGAACTAATATCGATATGTGATGCGGCTTGCGGTGACGGCGTGTTGCTGGTATCCCTGACAGCACGGCTTTCACCGGCCTGCGGCCGGCGAGGTACTTTTTGCAGGCCAAAAAAGTACCCAAAAACGCCTTGCGCCGGGCGCACGCCGTCTCGGCTCCTGCCTCGACGGGACGCTGCGCGTCTCGGCAGACGCAGGCCGGCGCCAACTCGCACATCCCTGTGCTCAAACATGGGCGCCTTTCCCCTGCGTCTGCCTGCGATGCTCGCCGTGCTTTACGGCGCAGTGTCGCTCTCGACCGCGCATCCATGCGCTACATGTGGCTATTGCGTGCCATAACTCGCGGGATGGGTTCGCTGCGCGCTAGCCATCAACCACAAGGCGCATCAACCGCCCACCGGCAACCACAGCAGCAACGCCACGCCGAGCACGATGCGGTACACCGCAAACGCGGTGAAGCGGTGGCTCTGGATGTAGCCCAGCAGCCATTTCACCGCCACGAACGCGGTAATCGTGGATACCGCGAAAGCAACGCCAAGCGCACCCCAGTTTTCCGTCGTCGGCTCGCCCAGATGCTTGAGCAGGTGGTAACCGCTGGCCGCGAACATGGTCGGGATGCCAACCAGAAACGCAAACTCGGTGGCCGCCTTGCGATCGCCGGTGCCGGCCAGCAAGGCAATGAAGATGGTGGCGCTGGAGCGTGAGGTGCCGGGGAAAATGGCGGCAACCACTTGTGCCAGCCCGACTGCAATGGCAACGGTCCAGGTGATTTGCGAACTCGGCGGGCTCCGTTCGGCCAGGCGTTCGGCGACGATCATCCACACGCCGCCCAGCACCAGTGCCAGCGCAACCGGCGTCACCGTCTCGGGCAGTTTGAAGCCGAGCTGCGTCACCAGCAGGCCGAGCACGGCCGTAATGGCGAACGCCAGCGCCAGTTGCAACGCGTAGCGCCGTGTCCCGGGATCGCGCAGGCCGGTCAGCAGTGCCCATACCCGTTGCCGGTAGATAGCGGTTACCGCGACGATGGCGCCGGCCTGAATCACGATGTTGAACAGGTCGGACTGATGCCCCAACCAGTACTCGGCGATCAGCAGATGGCCGGTGCTGGAAATCGGCAAAAACTCGGTGATGCCCTCGATCACACCGAGCAAGGCGGCGATCAGATAATCCATGCGCATTCACTTGCGGCACGTGCCGCCCGACCAAACCAGTCGCGTACTTTACGCGATTATCGTCAGGCGACAGTAACCAGACACCCGAATGGCGCGTTCGTGCGACCTGCACGGGCGCCCGGAACACGGCGCCATCGCGGGCTGCTTTTTCCAGTGGTTGGAACTGCACACGGATCATGAACCTGGCGGGCGCAGCGTAAAGCGTTTGATCCGCAAAGGACGCAAAGAGCGCAAAGGAAACGCGGCAAGAACATTCATCTGTGGGTGTCGGTTCCACCGCTACGCGGCGCCCCGGGTTTCGGCCCGTTGGGCCTCTACCCGGGCTACGACGGCACATTGCGACAGGTCGGCGGAATGAAACGAAAAAGCGGAGCCGAAGCGCAGGGATGCGCGGGCCGTGTGACAACGCGCCGCAGAGCCGGCGCCCAAGGATTGGCGCCGTCGGCCGGGATCGTCAAGCAGGATGCGCAATGATGGCGGCGGTGAGGCATGACGCCGACCTGCGGCGCAAAAGCAAGCGACAGTGAAGTGCTGTCGCTCAACCGCCCGCGTCTTGCAGCGCCTTGTCGGTGGCATCGGTGCTGTGTTCGAGCAACTGCTCGGCCTCGCGCGCCTTGTCCAGCGGGGCCTTGACCGCATCGCGCAATTGCGTTGCCTGTGGCTCGGGATCGGCGGCTTGCGGTGGTGCTTTCGCGGTATCGTTGCCGCACGCGGCCAACAGCAGGATCGGTAGCAAAGCAAACGCGCGCATGACAGCTCCATCGGTGGTGGCCTGCGCTATCCTAACGCCAGTAGCAAAACTGTGGAGAGCGCGATGGCCAAGCACCGTTGGCGGCTGGATGGTGAAGTGGCGCTGGTCACCGGTGCCAGTGCTGGCATCGGCCAGGCGATTGCCGCAGAACTGGCCGGCTTGGGCGCAAGCGTGTTGATGATCGCGCGCGATCCCGATCAGCTCGAACGCGCACGCAAGGAAATCGCCGACGATCAGCCGCAGGTGGCGATCCACGCCAAGGCGTGCGATGCCGCCGCCGCCGATGGCCGTGATGCGCTGTGCGATTGGATCGAGGATATGGGGCTTGGCTTGAGCATTCTGGTCAATAATGTCGGCGCCAATCAGACTCGCGCGGCAATCGATTATGCCGAGAACGAGTGGCGTGCCCTGTTCGAGACCAACGTGTTTTCCGCATTCGAGTTGTGCCGCAACGCGTACCCGCACTTGTGTCGACACGGCAGCGCCAGCATCGTCAATGTCGGCTCGGTATCGGGACTCACGCATGTCCGCTCCGGGGTGGTGTATGGCATGACCAAGGCCGCTTTGCACCAGCTCACCCGCAACCTGGCCTGCGAATGGGCCGCGGATGGTATCCGCGTCAACGCGGTGGCACCGTGGTACATCCGCACCCGCCGCACCTCGGCCAAGCTCGCCGACCCGGATTACTACGAAGAAGTGATTGCGCGCACGCCGATGCAGCGCGTCGGCGAGCCCGAAGAGGTGGCGGCAGCAGTGGCATTCCTGTGCTTGCCCGCAGCGAGCTACATCACCGGCGAGTGCATTGCCGTAGATGGTGGCTTTTTGCGAAATGGGTTTTAGCCGAGGTACCGGCATCCCGGATGCAGCCGCGTCGGCTCAGGTTAAGCCGCAATGGCCGATGATTGCGTACCAGTCGCCGGCGGCGCGCCGCATGATTCGCCTGCTTGCAACTTGTGTACTGCTGCAAACCGGAGAAATCGATTATGCGTAATGTGTTTGTCGTGCTGCTGTTGGCGCTAATGGCTTGGCCAGCCGCTGCAACCGATGGCGCGGTCATCGATCGCCGCGCGCAAGAGACGCTGGGCCGGTTGTACGCCACCAAGCCCGGCGTGCGCTCGATCGTGCACAACGCGGCCGGGGTGCTGGTGTATCCACGCGTTTACAAGGCCGGCATCGGCCTGGGCGGCGATTACGGCGAGGGCGTGCTGCTGGAACATGGCCGCAATGCCGGTTACTACAACCTCGTTTCCGGCTCGATCGGATTCCAGTTGGGCGCGCAGTTGCGCTCGCAGGTGTTCGTGTTCACCGACAAGGCGGCGTTGATCAAGTTCAAGGCCACCGATGGCTGGAAGGTGGGCGTGGATGGCAGCGCGGTGATCGCCGAGTTCGGCGCCGGTGGCACCATCGACAGCAATACCGCCAACAAGCCGGTCATCGTATTCGTGCTCGGCGAAAAGGGCCTGATGTACAACATCAACCTGGAAGGCTCCAAGATCACCCGCATCAAACGCTGAACACGCGTTACCCGTGAGCCGCTATGATCGACCCTTCGATCAGGCGGGCGGGAGACGGCGATGACCCTTCGTACTTTGTGCGTGATGCTGGTATTCCTGGTTGGCCCGGTATCAGCGACCATTCCCGCCGCGCCGGATCGCCAGCAAGGCGATGGCCCGTACCGGCAACTGATCCTGCGCGGGGTCACCGTGATCAACGGTACTGGCAGCCCGGCGTTCGGCCCGGCCGACATCGTGATCGAGGGCAACACCATCGCCGAGGTGCGGGTGGTGGGCAGTGTCGGTTCGGCGATCGATCCCGAGCGCCGGCCCAAACTCAAGGCCGGCGGCAGGGAACTCGACCTCAGTGGCCAGTACGTGATGCCTGGCATCGTCGACATGCATGGCCACATCGGTGGCGATGAGCAGGGCACACCGGCCGAGTATGTGTACAAGCTGTGGCTCGGCCACGGCATCACCACGATCCGCGACCCCGGTTGCGGCAACGGCATCGATTTTTGCGTCAGCGAGCAACAGCGCAGCGCCGCCAACACCATCACCGCGCCGCGCATTTTTCCGTACGTGTTCTTCGGCCAGGGCCGCGATGCCCCGTTCACCACCCCCGAGCAGGCGCGCGAATGGGTGCGTGCGATGAAGAAAAAGGGCGCGCTGGGGATGAAGTGTTTTGGCTATCGCCCGGATATCCTCGAAGCGGCATTCGATGAATTGCACAAGCAGGGCATGCGCTCGGCCTGCCATCACGCCCAGCTCGATGTGGCGCGGGTCAATGCGCTGACCACCGCGCGCTGGGGCCTGACCACGATGGAGCACTGGTACGGCCTGCCCGAGGCGCTGTTCGCGGGCCGCAGCGTGCAGGATTACCCGGCCGACTACAATTATCAGGATGAACAGGCGCGCTTCGGCGAAGCCGGGCGGCTGTGGGCGCAGGCGGCCAAGCCCGGGTCGAAGCAATGGAATGCGGTACGCGATGAATTGATCGCGCGCGATTTCACCATCGACCCCACCTTTACCATCTACCTCGCCGCACGCGACCTGATGCGCGCCCGCCGCGCCGACTGGCACGATCAATACACCCTGCCCGCGCTGTGGGATTTCTTCACCCCCAACCGCGACAATCACGGCAGCTTCTTCTTCGACTGGGGCAGCGAGCAGGAAAGCGCCTGGCGCGACAACTACCGGCGCTGGATGGCCTTCATCAACGACTACAAGAACCACGGCGGCCGCGTCAGCGTCGGCTCGGATTCGGGCTACATCTACCAGATCTACGGCTTCGGCACGATCCAGGAAATGGAATTGCTGCGTGAAGCCGGCTTTCACCCCTTGGAAGTGATCCGCGCCGCCACCCTCAACGGCGCGCAGGCGCTCGGCGCCGCCGATCGCATCGGCAGCATCGAGCCGGGCAAACTCGCCGACCTGCTGATCGTTGGCGAAAACCCGCTCGCCAACCTCAAGGTGCTGTACGGCACCGGCCACATCGTGCTCGGCGCCGATGGCAAGCCGCAGCGTACCCGCGGCGTGCGTTACACCATCAAGGACGGCATCGTGTTCGACGCCGAAGCGCTGCGCGCCGACGTGCGCGCGATCGTCGCCAAGGCCAAGGCCGAGCGGGGGATCAGTGAACTGGTGCAGCCGTGAGGGGTCGCGTCGCAATGCGGTTCAATTGGACGACAACCCATCCAATCGTCACCCCAGCGAAAGCTGGTGTCCGTTTTGACTTTGCCCTGGCAAATCAACAGCAACCTGGATTTCTGCTTCCGCTGGAATGACGGGATTGGGGCTCGTGGTGGGTAACCGAACCGCATTGAGTCGGGTCGCCCCGCAACGGCGCGTGGGTGCGCGCTGACCGCGTGCATGAGGGCGTGTTTGCTGCGTTTCCGGGTGGCTGTAAACCCATATATCGGGTCAATTCGGGGTGAATTGGGTCACACTTTTCACCCTTGCTTGTGCTATACTGCGCGCCAAATTGCGCCGGAAGGCCGCTATCTGCCGCGCGCTACGCGGTACTCGTTGAGAGAGATGGCCGGTTCGAGGTGGTTTTTTCGGTCTTCTGAGGCGGATGGCAGAGCCCTTCAGCGAGTAAAAGCGGGAAATCTGTCCTAACGCGGCTTTTCCGCACGACTGCATGGATGCAGGAGGTAGAGCAAGGCAGGAGCAGTTGCCGAGTAGATCAGCGTCAAGCCCGACAGACTGCCAGCGGTCGCGTCGAGGTGGCAAATCCAGTGCGGTGAATGGGTCATCCGTTTGCCGTAGAACACGGAACAGGGGACAACATGTTGACCACCATCGCTCGGCGCGCTCGCGCCGTTGGCGCCGCATTTGTCTGCGGATCGTTGCTGTCCGCGCCGGCGTTGGCGTTCGATTTGCAATACAGCTTTCTGCGCGACGATCTTACCGACCCGGTGCCGGCCGGCGGCACGATCATCTACGAAGTCGAGTTGCTCAACGGCGATTCCGACACCGCGAACGATGTGCGCAGCATCTACGATGTGCCGGGTGGCACCTCGCCGGTCAATCTGCCGGCATTCTGCGCGGTGGCGGGTAGCCGAATCGAGTGCACACACGGCAACCTGGAGGGGACGCTGCCGCCGGCTGGCGGTGCGCCGGTGGCATTCCAGTTGCAGTTCGTCACCACGCTGCCCAGCGTGGTCACCTTGCGCGGCGCGATCGGCACCGGCATACCGCCGGCCACGGCGCTGCCGCTGGCCAATGGCGATGCGTTTTTCGCGGGCGATTCCGATTCGGCCAACAACGCCGCCGAGCAGATCACCACCGTCACCAATGGCGCCAATCTGGCGATCAGCAAAAGCGATTCGCCGGATCCGGTGGTCGGCGGCGCCGAAGTCACCTACACCATCAGCGTCGATAACCTCGGGCCGAGCACTGCCAGCGGTGTGCGGGTGATCGACAACCTGCCGGCTGCTACCAGTTTTGTCAGTGGCAGCGGCAGTGGCGCCGGCTGGAGTTTCTCGCTCAGCGGCCAGACCCTGACCGCGACCCGCGCCAGCGACTTGAGCAATGGCGGCAGTGCGCAATTCACGTTTCGCGCCAAGGTCAACGCCGGTTCCGGCACCATTACCAATGCCGCGACGGTGGATACCACCGGCGTCGGTGCCACCCCCGATCCGGTGCCCGGCAACAACACCGCCAGCGTCGATACCGCGGTCACTCCGGGTGCCGATCTGACCGTGACCAAGCTCGCAACGCCGTCGCCCGCGGTGGCCGGCGACACCGTTACCTTCACCCTGCGGCCGCGCAACCTCGGCCCGAGCACGGCGGTCAATGCGCTGCTGGTGGACAACCTGCCGGCCGGTTTCATGTTGGTCTCGGTGCTGTCGAGCCCGAACTGGCTGTGTCCGGGCAATCCGGGCGACCCCAGTGTGAGCTGTACCCGCGCCAGCTTCCCGGTGGGTGCCAGCGACGACATCCAGTTCAGCGTGCAGATTCCGGCGCTGGCCGCGGGCAGCGTTACCAACACCGCCACCATCAGCGCCGATACCGATGAACCGGTGCCCGGCAACAACAGTGGTTCGGTGAACCTCACCGTGTTGCCGCGCGGTGCCGATCTGGTGCTGCAAAGCAAAGGCAAAGGCCCTGCGATCGTGCCGGTGTGGGATGGCTTCAGCCCCGATACCGCCAGCCGCATGGTGTCGGATATCGTGGTCCGTAACGATGGCCCGCTGGCGGTCAGCGCCAATCTGCAAATCACCGATACCCTGGCCGCTGGCGAACAGTTCTTGTTCGCTTCCGGGCCGTGGGCGTGTGTGGCCAATGGCGCGCCGCCCACGCAAACGGTCACCTGCACCTTCAACGGCCCGTATCCGGTCAATGTCGGGCAGACTCTGGACGGCGGCAACCGCCTGTTTCTCACCACCCGCGCGATCACTGCCGGCACGCTGACCAACACCGCCTGCACCGGCGGCAGCGGCGGCAGCGGCGAGCCCGATACCGCCGATGGCACCAACCTCGACCCAACGCCAGGCAATGACTGCACCGGCGCCACCGCGCGCGCCACCAATGAAAGCGGCGACCTGACCATCAGCAAGGTTACCAGCACGCCGGTTGGTGGCGACAAGGTAGTCACCACCGCCGAGAACAGCGTCACCTACACCCTGGTTGTCGGCAACGCCGGCAGCAACCCGATGGGCGGCATCGTGGTCGACGACGCGGTGCCCGGGTTCATCGCCGGCCGCACGCCGGTGCCGACGGTGATCGCATCGGCCGACTTTGCTTGTGCATCGGCCGCCATCGTGCGCTGCGTTTCCGTGGCCGGTTTCCAGTTGGCGCCAGGCGATAGCCGCACCATCACCATCACGGTCGCGCGTCCGCTCAACGATTCCAGCGCCAGCAACGTGACCTGCGACGGCGTGAGCGTCAGCAACGCGTTGTGCAACAGCGCCGAAGTGCATGTCGATGGCGCCTCGCCGGATGCGATCGGCGAGTCCGATACCAGCAACAACGTCGCTCAGGATTTTGTGCAGATCGACCGTGTCGCCAATGTGCAAACCACATCGAAGACGATTCTGTCGGGTACCCCTGGCCGCGCCGGTGTCGATACCCAGTACCGCATCGAATACCGCAATCAGGGGCCATCGGCGGTGCCGGGCGTGGTGTTTGAGGATACCTTCACCATCCCCGCCAACGACACCGGCTTCGTGCTGGTATCGGCCACCCGCACGCCGGGCACGGTCGCCTGCACGGTCACCCCGGGCGCAGGTATCACCACTACCGTCACCGCCGGCGGCACCTCG
>PFJA01000219.1 GCA_002782905.1 Lysobacterales bacterium CG_4_10_14_3_um_filter_64_11 | reverse complement strand
AACGCGCCGGCACCACAGGCCGCAGCAGCCTGCCCGCATTGTGAGGCACCATTGCGACCCGGCGCAGCGTTTTGCGGTCGTTGCGGCAAGTCGTCGACTGCCGTAGTAACGCGTTCACCCGCGCCCGCACCCGCACCCGCACCCGCACCCGCACCCGCACCCGCGGCGCACCCTGTCAGCGCGCCGCCGGCATCGCCCTCTGGCGCAGATGCTGACTTGACATGCGATCATTGCGCTGCGCCAGTGCGTGCCGGCGCGGTGTTTTGTGCCGCATGCGGTACGCCTACAGCAAAGCCAGTCAGCGCAGCCGCAGTCAAGCCGGCAGAGGAAAAGCAGCCGTCACCAGCCCGTTCGATCTGGGAGGCGCCGGCACCCGGCGATGAACCAAGCCAGGCAGCACCACCCGCACAGCGCACGGCTCCACCTGCGCCGCCGGCAGCATCCGAACCACCCGCAGTGCAACGCAGTAGCGTTGTCGCCGAGCGCAGGTCGCCGCCGTTGGCTGTTGTGCTGGCGATAGCGGTTTTCAGTGTCGCGTTGGTAGTGGGCGGCGTGGTGTGGTGGCGGATGCGTGATACCGGTACCGGCGATGCGCCACCGCCAGCACCGGCGGCAGCGGCACAACCACAGACAGATCCGCTAGCGGCAGCCCAGCCGCAGGCGGAGCCGGTAACGGCATTGCCGTTTGTCGGCGAATGGGTGGTCGAGAAAGATTTTTCCAATCCCGATCAACTGCCGGATGTCGGTATCATCCGCTTCGGTCGGGATCGCTTTCGTTTCAAAGACGTGACAAACACGGTGCATTATCTGGCGCGCGGTGACAGTCGATTTGGCATTCGATTTCGCGACGATGAAGGCGAGGCTTCGGGCGGGCACGCGGCAGACGAAGATCCGCTGACTGTCGTCATGGTCGACACCGACCATGTGCTGCTGTCCAGTCAGGAGTTTGACTTGGCACTGGTGCGCCGCGACTCGCCGGCGGGACAGGCATTTTTGGCCAAGGTCAACGCAGTCCCATCACCTGCCCCGTCCGTTGCGCCGCCCGCGCCGAGCCCAGCGGCCAAGCCTGTACCGTCGCCGGTTGCAAACGCCGCCCAAAATCCTATTCAGTTGGCGATAAATGCCAGTCTGGATGAGGGGCGTCGCTGCATGGCCAGCAATAAATACGATTGCGCCATCAGCAGTGCCAATGCGGTGTTGCGGCTGGCACCGCGCAATAGCGCGGCGTTGGCGATGAAGCGGAAGGCTGAGGCAGCGCAGGCGCGCGCCCTGTCGGAAATCGAGATTCGCTGACCGTACGGCAGCAGGAGAGACGGGCATGGCATACGAGTACAGTTCAAGCAGCCAGCGGCTGGATGTGCCAAACCCGTTGCGTACTGAGAATATGTTCCTGTTTGCGGCCGCCGCGATTGTGCTGACGGCAGCGATATTTGTGCTGATGCTCAGCCGTGACGCAATGACGGCCGGCGATGGTGCGTGGAGCCTGGTGCCGTTGGCGGTGGGCGTGACATTGCTGATACGCGCGCTCCTGCTGTCGGCGAGGGGCTTGGGTCAGTTGCGGTTTTACTTTGGCCGCGGCCGGCCGGCTGGGTTGGCGACCGAGCTCAATGCCGATCAGGTGGGCATCAGCGACGCCGGGTCCGACTTGCGTGAAACCCTGCGCCAGAATGCACTCACCTACGCCGAGCCACACGGTGCACTGAATGGATTGCTGTTCAGTTGGATTCCCGACCTGATCTTCGCGCCGGCACCGATCCAGCAGGTTACCCAGCGGCAGTTTCACACCGCGCTGGCGTTGCTCGCCACAGTGTTGTCGTGGGTGGTGAGCATGATCGCCTTGAGCGACCCAAAAGCCAGCGCATGGTCGGGTTTGTTCTATTTTTTGTTTGCCGCCGGCCTGTTGATCCGGCCGCTGGATGCTGGCGTCGACAGCCGTGCCAACGTGGGTATGCACTGGCTGATCGCGCTGGTTTTGCTGGCGATGTTCGGCCCGGTACTGATTCCCTCGATCAGTGCCAGCCTGCCCGACATCACCTGGCTGCGATTGAATCTGCAAGCCGGAATTTTGATGGCATCGGCGCTGCTGGCGGTCGGATTGTTTTTTATTGCCTTGATACAACAACTCAATGCGCCGCCGCCGACCACGATGGCCAGAGAGCAGTTGGCATTGAGTTTCAACGCACATCCCAAGCAATTGTTGGATGAATTGGATCGGTTGTTGCAGTCCAACTGGAGCGAGCAGATTCCCAACCGGCGCTATGCGTTCGAGGAACCGCAGGTAGGCAGCGGAACCGGTTCGTTTCGCGCCGAGTTGATCGAGGAAACTCAGCCCTTGCCGCGTAACGACTTGCCGGTCTACGACCTTGCCGGGTCGTTGGCCTCGCCGCGCTATCGCTGGCTGGTCTGGCTCGATGTCGTCGCGTTACTGTTGACTGTCGGCGGTGCGTTGGCATGGGTCGCTTTCGCGCGCGAATTTGACCCGGCAGGCGTGGCGCAGGATGCCTTGCTGTGGGCGAGCCTGGCAGTCGCTTTGCTGGTGGTGGCGCGTTTCTGCTTCAGCGCCGCACATGTACTCTGGCAGCGCTTTGATTTCCTCTCGGAAATCATCTGGGTCGAGATGAGCGGCAATTACCAAGCGGCGGATTTCGAGTTTGGTGCGCAGTTCACCGATCGGGTGAAAAGCAAGCGCCAAGTGATAAACATCGAGACGATGACGTTGCGGGTTTGGGTGGCGCAACTGCAAACCGTCACCTTTGGCAAACAGACGCCACGCTGGTTGATTGGCATGCGCGGTTTGGGCGACAAGGCGCGCTTGTACGGCAGCCATCTGGCCGATTTTGCCAGCGCGCAGAGCATCATAGTCGCGCCTACCGCAGCCGCCGACGTGCAAAAGGTGGCAGCACTGGGTGCGATGAACAAGCTGGCACAAAATGCCAGCGGAGCGGCAAGCTTGCCAGCGCCGTTGACGGTGGCATTGGCAGCAGCCGGCGTTGGCCGGTTCTGCCATAGCTGCGGTGCCGGTAACGAAAAGGACGCCCGGTTTTGTGGGCAATGTGGCACCGGGCTGGAAGATGGCCCGTACGTCGAACGGTGAGTGGTCACCGCGATGATTGATGACCAATGGAGGAATCTGTGCATGCGACAGACATATCGTAAATCCAGTGCTTTGTTACTAGCGCCATTTTTGCTCGCGGCCTGTGCCACCACCGGAGGGCCGGGCGGCACTGCGGGTAACGGCGAACGCGCCTGTAACCCGGTCATCACTGGTGGTATTGGCGCTGCGCTTGGCGCGTTGATCGGCGGCAGTGGTGACCGTGTCGCGGGGGCGGCCGTTGGTGCGGCGGTCGGTGCGCTGGCCTGCGTTGCGTTCAACCACCAATCCGAGCAGGTCAAAACGGGCAAGCAAGTCGATGACGATTACCGGCGGGTGCATGGCGGTAAATTACCCGAGCAACCGGCTGTGGTTCGTTACACCAGTACCTTCGACCCGGCGAGCATCAAGGCCGGCAGCGAGGCCAAGCTGACTTCGTACATCGAAGTGACTGGCAGTCGCACGGGCGCGGCGCCAGTGGTTGAAGAAGAAATCGCTTTGTACAAACCCGATGGGGCGCTGGTGCGCAAGGCAAAGAAGGCAGTGGCCGAGCAGGCGACCGCCGGTGCCTTCAAGAACACCTTCACCATACCGATGCCGGCTGGCGTGCCGCAGGGCGACTACAAGGTCACCACTTCGCTGTACGTCAATGGTGCGGTGGTCGACAGCAACAACTCCCAGTTGCAGGTAGTGATGGCGCAGCCGGTATTCGATGCCGCAATACGCATCGCGTCGCGTTGAATCATGGGCAGGCGCTTCGAGTTTTCGGAGCGCTTGCTGCCCGCGTCAACGGCCGATCATTGTGCCGCCGGGTCAGATGATGGTTTGCGCCGGCCAACCGCGCTGGCGGCGATGATGCCAACCTCGTACAGCAGTAGCATCGGCACGCCGAGCATTAACTGCGACAGCGCATCGGGCGGGGTGATGATGGCAGCGACGATGAAGATGCCGACGATCACATAGCCGCGCGACTGCCGCAGTTGTGCCGGCTGTACCACGCCCAGCGCCACCAGCACGATTACCGCGATCGGCATTTCAAATGACATGCCGGCGGCGAGAAAGATGATCAGCACGAAATCGAGGTAACGGCTGATGTCGGTCATCATCGCCACACCGCTCGGGGTGGTGGCGGTGAGGAAGGCAAAGACCGCCGGCAGCATGACGAAATAAGCGAATGCGCAGCCGAGGTAAAACAGCAGCACCGCGGAGACCAACAGCGGTTTGGCCAGGCGGCGCTCGTGCTTGTACAGCCCCGGCGCCACGAATGCCCACGCCTGATACAGCAGCACCGGCATCGACACGATCAGCGCCACGAAGAACGCCAATTTGATCGGCGCGAAAAACGGGCTAGCCACGTCGATGGCGACCAGTTGCCCGCCGGCCGGCAGTTTGGCCAATAGCGGATCGGCCAGCAGTTGATACAGCCGATTGGCGAACGGCACCAGGACAGCAAACACCACGACCAGAGCGAGCACGCCGCGCATCAGCCGCGAGCGCAGCTCGATCAGGTGCGAGATCAGGCTGTCGCCGTCATCGCTGAGCCGGTTCATGATTTCGTCGCCGGCGGGTTGCGCTCGGCAGATGCCGCGTCATCGCGGGTAACGGCTTGCTCGGCGGATGCTGCATCGGTGTCGGCAGTGGGTTGCAACGCGGCACTGGCCGCGCTGGCGGTGGTGGCAACCGAGCGCGCGGCACTGTCGATGCTCTTGTTGGCATCGCGGGCGATGGCATTGAGTTCTTCGCCTTGCGCCGACAGGCTGCGGCGCAGGTCCTCGGTAGCCAGCTCGCGCTCCAGCTCGGTCTTCACCGAATACCACTGGGCACGGGCGCGGCGCACCCACAGGCCGGCAAAGCGGGCCGCTTTGGGCAGGCGCTCGGGGCCGAGCACCAGCAGCGCGATCACCGCAATCAGCAGCAGCTCACTGAATCCAATACCGAACATGGCAGCAGGCCGCGGGTGGCTTATTGCCGGGTCTTGTCGTCGTGCCGCTCGGCGGACGCACTGGTGGATTTGGTTTCATCGTGCAGGCGCTCAGCGGGCTTGTCCTCGGCATCATTCATGCCTTTTTTGAAGCCCTTGATCGCCTCGCCCAGATCGCTGCCGACATTCTTCAGGCGCTTGGTGCCGAAAATCAGCAGCACGATGACCAGAATGATGAGCAACTGTTGCCAACCGATACCCATGAGGTTTTCCTGCCAGATTCGTGGAGATGCCGAGCATAGCGCGACTGCGGTTAAAACGTCAGTGACTGGTGTACTCCTCAAGCCGGTCGCGAAAATCCACCATCGGGTTGCTGGGCGCGTTGACCCGGCCTTCAAAAATGGCGCGCGGAGTGGTGTTGGCGCCATAGCTGGCGGCGTTGGCCTTGTCGTCGATCGACAACACGGCGCCGTCAAGCGCGATGCCGGCAAACAGCCCGCGCGAACGAGACCAGGAGTAGATTTCGGCCTTGAGCTGGCCATCGGTGGACGCCGACGCGGTGCGCCCGACGGGCCCGGCTGCGACGGCGGCATCGGCACCCAGGGTGAACTTGCCGTTGACGATGCCATCAACCCCGCGCCGGGTGCGGAACACCAGCACCACATCGGTGCTGGTGACCCCGAACTGGAATCCGAAACTGCCGCCGGCAAGGGTGATGAAACTGGGATTGCTCCACACGCCGTTGGCCTGGCGTACCGAAATCAGGCCACGGCCGAAACGCCCGCCGACCACCAGCCCGGCCTTGACCACGCCCGGAATCACCGCCACCGCCTGGGCATCGCGCAGCATTGACTGCGGAATGGACTGCTCAGGCACCAGCATCACCTTGTCGAGCACCGCCACCGCACTGCGTGCGCGCTCATCCTGCTTTTCGCCGGCGAGGGCGACGGCGCTGAGGCTGAACAGGCAAATCACGGCGAGTAGATGCTTCATGGCGGCTCCAGGCGGAAAATGAACGCCAACAGTATCGCGGTTGGTGATGAATCGCGGCTTAGGGCCGCGCCAATGGCAATGGTATCGTTGGCGCATCAGCAACGGCATTGACGGTCGCGTCAGCGGCCAGGAGCGGACATGAGCAAGCGGTACTGGGCGCCGGCCAGCGCGTCGAACAATCCGGCAATTGGCGTGTTGTTGGTCAATCTGGGCACTCCCGAAGCACCCACCGCCAGCGCCGTGCGCCGCTATCTGGCGCAGTTTTTGCACGACTGGCGGGTGGTGGATGTCAGCCGCTGGCTCTGGTGTCTGCTGTTGCACGGCATCATCCTGCCGCTGCGCTCGCGGCGGGTGGCGCGCAATTACGCCGCAATCTGGGGCGCGCAGGGTTCGCCGTTGATGGCGTTCAGTCGAGGACTGAGCCACGCTGTCGATGCGGCATTGCCGGGTCATGAGGTGGCGCTGGCGATGACCTACGGCGAGCCGAGTGTGCGCACGGCATTGCGCGCGATGGCCGAGCGCGGCATACACCGGGTTTTGGTGCTGCCGCTGTACCCGCAGTACTCAGCCACCACTACCGGTGCGGTATTCGACGCGCTGGCGCGCGAGCTGATGAACTGGCGCGATCTACCGGAATTGCGTTTCGTGCGCGATTACCACCGCGATCCGGCGTGGGTGCAGGCGATGGCCGGTTCGATCCGCGCGCACTGGCAAGCGCAGGGCCGTGCCGAGCGACTGCTGTTTTCATTCCACGGCATCCCGCAGCGCTTCGCAAAGGCCGGTGACCCGTACCCACAGCAATGCCAGGCCAGCGCCGAGGCAATCGCTACCGAACTTGGTCTGGCGCACGGCGACTGGTCGTTGACCTTTCAATCGCGCTTTGGCCGTGAGCCATGGTTGCAGCCTTACACCGATGTCAGCCTGCGCGAATGGGCTGCCGCCGGGCTTGCCAGTGTGGATGTGGTGTGCCCGGGCTTTGCCGTGGATTGCCTGGAAACGCTGGAAGAAATCGCGGTGGAGAATCGCGCCACCTTCATCGCCGCCGGCGGCCGCAGCCTGAACTACATCGCGGCACTCAATGCCAGCGACGGACAGGTGGCGGCTATGCAGGCCGTGATCGCACACCATACCAGCGGCTGGAGCGGCAACGCGATGCACGACCATGCGTGAACTGCGCATCGACACGCCGCATGGGCAGTTGGCGGCACTGCGCGCTGGCCGCGAGGGCGCGCCGCGGGTACTGGCGGTGCATGGTTGGCTCGATAACGCCGCCAGCTTCATCCCGCTGTTGGAACACCTGACCGATTTCGATGTCGTCGCCATCGACCTGCCCGGCCACGGCCACAGCTTTCATCGTCCGCCCGGCGCCAGCTACGGTCTGGCCGAGTACCTCGACGACCTGCTGGGCGCGCTGGATGCGCTGGGCTGGCCGCGTTGCCATGTGCTGGGGCATTCGCTGGGGGGTGCGATCAGCAGCATGCTCGCCTGCGCCGCTCCCGAACGGGTGGAAAAACTGGCGCTGATCGAGGCGCTGGGGCCACTGGCTGGCGCTCCGGGCAGCGCCGCCGAGCGGCTGCGTCAGGCGGTCCGCGAACGGCGCGCACTGCGCAGCAAGCAATTACGCACTTTCCCCGATATTTTCACGGCGGTACGGGCGCGGGTGCAGGCCAATGGCCTGTCCGAAACGGCGGCACGGTTGCTGGTCGAGCGTGGCATCGCACCGGTCGAAGGCGGGTTCTTGTGGTGCTCCGACCCGCGCCTGACCACCACCACCGCGCTGCGCGCCGATGAAGGCACGATTCGCGAGTGGATCGCCGGCATCGAGGCGCCGACGCTGGTAATCGCCGCCGAGCAGGCACCAGCGTTCTTCGATGCGACACTGCGCGAAGCGCGCGTCGCCTGTCTGCGCGACGGCCGTTGCCTGCAACTCGCAGGTGGCCATCATCTGCACATGGAAACACCGCAGCCGGTGGCGGCGGCGGTGGCGGGGTTTTTTTCGGGTTAGCGGCAAAACCCCGGTTGCTGTAACGCGGCGGCGGCGTCCTCAACTCTCATCGAAGAGCAGGGCGTCGAGCGCTTTCGGGGTCAGGCCGGCACGCTCGGCAGCGGCGGCAGATTCATCCAAGGTGTGTTGCAGGCGATCCGCGGAGAAGGCGCGCATGGCTTCATAGTCCTTGGCGCTCACCATCACCCCGACCACGCGCTCATGGCGCATCACCCGCACCGGTTCGCGCTGAGCACGGTCGAGAAACTCGCCGAACCGGGTTTTGGCTTCGTTGGCGGTGTAGGTGCGCATCGGATGAGCCGTGATTGATGCAGGAATGACAGGATCAGCATCGCGCAAATCGATCGATTCGGTCATCTTGGTCGGTTTGGCAACCAGGCCGTCACCCCAGCGCAAGCTGGGGTCGAGTGATTTAAGCTTCCGACCCGATGGCACACAGCGAAAGGCTCTGGATTCCAGCTTTCGCTGGAATGACGGTGAGGGATGGGTGCGTAACCGCAAATCCGTGCATACGGCCCTCAGCCTACGCGCTGCACGCTGGGCTTTCCTTTGCGAACTTTGCGTCCTTTGCGGACCATTTGCTTTTCCCGAGTCCCGAGTCCCGAGTCCCGAGTAGCGTGGGTGCGGAGCAAGTCAGCTCTCGCCAAGACGCCAAGAACGCCAAGGAATCCATCAGGCTGGAATGACGTAGAAGGACCGCAACCAAGCGAACCACCCTGTGGTGCACCTACGCCAGCAACCGCTTCAGCAGATCCTGCGCATCGCGCGAATGCACACCGGCGCGCAGGCGCACCAGTGCTGCGCGGGCCAACGTGGCACGCGGCCCGAGCAGGCGCGCATGCGATTCGAACGCGCCGATCAGGCGGGCGGCGACCTGTGGGTTGACCGCGTCCAGGCGCGGCAATTGCTCGACGAGTAGCGCATAGCCGGCGCCATCGGCGCGGTGAAAGGCGACCGGATTCAAGCGCGCGAAACTGCCCAGCACGGCACGCACGCGGTTGGGATTGGTCGGCAGCCACCACGGCGAATCGAGCAGCGCGCGCACATCGTCGATGGCCTCGGGCTGTGGCCGGCTGGCAACCAGGGTGATCCACTTGTCGGTGACCAGTGCATCCTCGCGGTAGCGCTGCTGGAATTGCGCCAGCGCCGCATCCTTGCCGGGCGCGTCGAAGCGCACCAGCACGCGCAGCGCGCCGAGGCGATCGGTCATGTTGGTGGCTGACGCAAACTGCGCGCCGGCCAGTGCCGCGGCCGGGTCGAGGCGGCTGATCCAGGCCAGGCAGGTGTTGCGCAAGGCGCGCGCGGCAATCGCGGCGCCGTCGATGCCACCGGCGGCTACGCTGGCCAGGGTTTGGTAACGCCGTTGCAGACGTTCAACATGATCTTCGGCCAATAGATCAAGCATGTCCTCGCGCGCGGCCAGCAGCGCATCGACATCAATGGTTTCCACCGCATCGGCGAGGGTATCGAAGTCGGGTAGCGCCAGGCATTCCGCCACGAACGCCGGATCGGCGGTGTCATCGTCAAGCAAGGCACCAATCGCATCGCTGAGCGCTGCACTGGCGTCATGCGGATCGGGGAACTGCCGCAACAGCACTGCCTTGGCCAATTGCTGCACGGCATCCCAGCGGTTGAACGGATCGCGCTCGATGCGCGCCAGCGTTGCCAGCTCGGCCGGCGTGTACGCGCAGTGCAACTTCACCGGTGCGCTGAAGCCCTGATTGAACGCCGGCAGCGGTGCCGCATCGAGACCATTGAACACCAGCTCATGACTGGCCTGATCGAGCAGCAGCAGGCCGCTGTCAGCGCCGCCTTCGGGCGCGTTATCGAGCGCCGCGCCGCTGGCGTCGTAAAGCGCGTAGCGCAGTGGCATCTGCAATGGCTGCGGCGCATCGTGGCCGGCAATGGTGGGGGCGGTCTGTTCGATACGCAGGCGCAAGCAGCCGCCATCCCAGTGCCGGTGCACGTGTACGCGCGGTGTACCGGCCTGGCTGTACCAGCGCGCAAATTGCGCCAAATCGCGGCCACTGGCCGTTTCGTGCGCACGCAGAAAATCCTCGACCGTGGCGGCGCGGCCATCGTTGTCGGCGAAGTAGCGATCCATGCCGGCTCGGAACGTGGTGTCGCCAAGCATGGTGTGCAGCATGCGCACAATTTCGGCGCCCTTCTCGTACACGGTCAGGGTGTAGAAATTGTTGATCTCGCGGTACTCGGGCGGTCGTACCGGATGCGCCAGCGCACCGGCATCCTCGGCAAACTGGCGCCCGCGCAGCAGGCGTACATCCTCGATCCGCTTGACCGCACGCGAATGCAGGTCGCAGGTAAACTCCTGGTCGCGGAACACGGTGAGCCCTTCCTTGAGCGAGAGCTGAAACCAGTCGCGCAGGGTGACCCGGTTGCCGGACCAGTTGTGAAAGTACTCGTGGCCGATCACCGATTCGATGCCGAGGTAATCGGCGTCGGTGGCGGTCTCTTCATCGGCGAGGATGAAACGGGCATTGAAGATGTTCAGGCCCTTGTTTTCCATCGCGCCCATGGTGAAATCCTGGACCGCAAGGATGTTGAACTGGCTCAGGTCGTAATAGCGGCCAAAACGCTGTTCATCCCAGCGCAGTGCGCGCTCGGTCGCGTTGAGTGCGAAACCGCAACGCGCGATATCATTGGCCGCTGCCCACACCGCCAGCCGCACCGGCCGGCCCTCACCGGTGACCACCTCGCGACTGACGCAATCAAGCGCACCGGCGACCAGCGCGAACAAATAGCACGGCGTTGGATGTGGGTTTTCCCACACTGCCTGATGGCGGCCATCGGCCAGTGGCGCCGTGCCGAGCGGGTTGCCATTGCCCAGCAACACCGGAAAGCGTGCGTGATCGGCGCGCAACGTGATACGCCAGGCCGGCATTACATCGGGGCGATCGATGAAAAAGGTAATGCGGCGAAAACCCTCCGCCTCGCACTGAGTCAGCAGCAGGCCACGGCTGGCGTACAGACCTTCCAGCCGGGTATTGCGGCTGGGATGGATGCGCACCCGAGTGCGCAATTGACACGCGCCACGCGCGGCGGGAATCACCAGCCGGCCATTGGCGTGGCCGTATTCATCGGCAGCCAGCGGCACCGCGTCGAGGCTGATCGAAAGCAGTTCGAGTTCTTCGCCGTTCAGCACCAGCTCGGCCGGCGGCTGGCTCGGGTCGGGTTCCAGCGCCAGCAGGCAATCGACCTCGCTGGCCTCCAGATCCAGATCGAATGCGATATCGACATGGCGCACCCGCCACGCGGGTGGTTGATAATCTGCTAAACGAGCGATGGTGGCTTCGATCATGCCCGCAGTTTACCGCGCAAGGGTGCGACACAGCAGCAGCGGGAAAAATTGGCTCGTTATCGAGTGTGAGTGAAGAGCAAATAAACTCTCGCCAAGACGCCAAGAGCGTCACGGCGGAAAAGGCTGACGGTTGGCTTGGCGCTCTTGGCGCGCTCACATTTGTGCATGTGCCGAAACCACCGTCATGAAACCGGCCCCCACGACAATCAATGACCCATTGATTTCATGCGCGTGTCGAGCACTGAGTAAACATCAACCCGCATTGCTGCGCAGGAGCCAACCCGATGGACTCGCACACCCAGATTCCCACGCTGGACGACATTCGCAATGCAGCGGCGCGCATCGCGCCGCTGGCGCATGTCACCCCGGTGCTGCGTTCGCGCTCGCTCGACGCACTGGCCGGCTGCCGCCTGCATTTCAAATGCGAAAACCTGCAACGCGTTGGCGCCTTCAAGTTTCGCGGCGCATGCAACGCGGTGTTTTCGCTGGATGCGGCAGTGGCAGCGCGCGGCGTGGTGACACAAAGCTCGGGCAATCACGGCGCGGCGATCGCGCTGGCCTGTCGACTGCGCGCGATTACCGCGCACATCGTGGTGCCCGAGGATGCACCGCAGGCCAAGGTTGACGCGATGCGGCTGCACGGTGCACATCTGCATCGTTGCGCGCCGGGCATGGCCGCGCGCAACGCGCTCAGCGCGCGTGTGCTCGCTGAAATGGGTGGAACGTTGATCCACCCATTCAACGATGCCCGCGTGATCGCCGGCCAGGGTACCGCCACCCTGGAGTTTCTGGCGCAGGCGCCGGCGCTGGAGGTGCTGATCGCGCCGGTCAGTGGCGGCGGCTTGTTATCGGGCACCGCCATTGCCGGCCAATCGCTGGCGCCGGGAATCGAGATCGTTGGCGCCGAACCCGAAGGCGCGGCTGATGCCCACGATTCGCTGCGCGCTGGCGAGCGCATCAGCGGCCGCCGCGCCAACACCGTCTGCGACGGCCTGCGCGCCGAACTGGGGCCGCTCACCTTCGCGATCCTGCGCGAACGGGTCAGCGCGATATTGCTCGCTTCCGATGCCGAGGCATTGGCCGCGATGCGGCTGATCTTCGCTCGCCTGAAGCTGGTGGTAGAACCGTCGGCGGCGCTGGCACTGGCGGTGGTGCTGCGCCACAAGGCACGCTTCGCGGGGCGCGAGGTCGGCATTATCCTGAGCGGTGGCAATCTCGATCTGGACAAACTGGGGATGGCTTGAACCCCCCCACCCTGGATATTTCAGAGGCGCCAGCCGTGACCTGGGTAAAAGCCACACCGAGCAGAGCCTTCCTGGCGTTTGCCCACAGCGAACAAAGCCTGGCTTAATCTTGGCCAGGCAAACTGCATACGTACAAAACCCCACCCGCCGCCTACCCGGAACCCTGCCCATGTCTGCCGCGACGATGTCGACCCACTATTCCACCGCACAGCGCGCGCTGCACTGGCTGTCGCTGTTGGCGATCACCGTCGTTTACGTCGCGATCGAGATTCGCGGCGACATGCCCAAAACCAACGCATGGCGCCCGCTGGTTACCCAGGTGCATTTCTGGGCGGGCTTGAGTGTGCTGGCGATGGTTTTTGCGCGGATTTATCTGCGCTGGCGGCGGCCGACGCCGGCCGTCACGCCAGCACCTTCGGCGCTGGTCGCACGGCTGGCTGCGGTTACACACGGGTTGATTTACGCGGTGTTGCTGGTGCAGCCGGTGCTGGGCATGCTCGCGGCGGCAGCCGGCGGCAAGGCCATCATGGTGCCGCTGCTGGGCATCGCATTGCCGGCGCTGATTGGCAAGAGCCATGCACTGGAGGAACAATTCGAGGACTGGCACGGGACGCTGGGCGAGGCGTTCTACTGGGTAATCGGTCTGCATGTGGCGGCGGCGCTGTGGCACCACTTCGTGCGCCGCGACAACACCCTGCGCCGGATGTGGTAGTTGTTCACCAAGGGTATGCTGTCACAAGAGCTGCCTGTTGATGCGAGGTATTGAGGTGACATCCGGTTCACCATCATCACCATCCGCGCTTTCCCGGCGCGGGCTCTGGTTGCTGCTTGTGTTGGCCGCGGTTGCTGCCATCAGTGTGCTGGCGCTGGCCGGTTCCGCCAATGGCTGGTTTTCGGTGGGGGCACAGGTGGTATCCAGCCGGGTCAGCCGCGATGCGATCAACGAGATCCGGTTGCCGATGCCGTTGCGTGACGGAGCGACCACCACAACATTGCCGCGCTTTCACATCTACTTGGGTTCGCCGGATCAAGCCGCTACGTTTTTCCGCCAGCAGTTGCCGGCGCAGGGTTTCACGCTGGAGCGCGAATGGGCATCAAGCGACAACGCGCGGTTCCAGATATGGCGTCGTGGCGATGCCCGCGTGTACATCGCCATGCAGGCGCCGTTAACCGGCCCGCCGCAACCGACCCGCATCGGCCTGAGCATCACTCCGTTCGCGCCGCCGCCAGTGTTGCCCTGAGCATCGCAGTCAATACTTGCGCACACCGATTGCGCTCACCGGCACGCTGGCCACTTCGCTGCCGCCGTGACGAATCGGCGCGCCAGCGACCGGGGCGAAGGCACGGGCATAGACCACTTCCCACGTGCTGGGCAAGCGGCCATCGCGGCGCAGGGTTTCGTAGGCAGCGCCGGCGGCGGCAAAGCGGCCCTTGCCGGTGAGGCCGTGGCGACGCTCGCTCAGCGCATTGGTGGCACCGATCGCCTGCAACTCGTGCAGCAACGTGGGCAGGTTGGGATAGGTCAGCGTGAAGGTGTCCTGATCGAGCACCGGATCGCGGAAGCCGGCGGCGAGCAGGGCATCGCCGATCTGCTGGATCGGCGCGAAGTGGCTGACGTGCTCGATGGCATCGGCGGTGGCAAACGCCGCACGCAGTTCATGCAGAGTGCGCGGGCCGAAGCTGCTCAGCAGCAGCCGCGCACCGGGCCGCATCACCCGTCGGAACTCGGCGAACACCGCCGGCAGATCGGGCAGCCATTGCAGACACAGGTTGGAGAACAACAGATCGATGCTGGCATCGGCCAGCGGCAGCGCCGCGGCATCGCCGCACACGCAGCGAAAC
>PFJA01000101.1 GCA_002782905.1 Lysobacterales bacterium CG_4_10_14_3_um_filter_64_11 | reverse complement strand
TCGTTTGCCGATCGAGCCGCACGGGAGTGCGTGGATTGCGAAGATCAACGAGGTCGAGCCCGAGGTCATGGCCGAACAGCGCGTAGGAACCGCTCAGTCGAACCGAGCTGGCAATATTGAAGTCCGGCGATGAGGCGTAATCGGACAACAACTGCGGCTGCGTGGGATTGCTGACATCAATGATGAGCAGGCGGCCATCAGAGCCACACGCAAGCATCGCCAGGGCGCGCTCGGCATCCACGTCGATGCCACGGGCGTCGTCGCAGATGCCGGTCAGCTTCGCGAGCACGAATGGCTGCCCAGGATTGCTGACATCGAATATCCACAGACCACCTTCACCACCGGAACTGCCTTCGGCGCTGTACAGCAGATCTCCGCGAATCGCCAGGTCGAACGTTTGCGACGTTGCAACGCGGTTGATCAATTGTGGGTTGCCCGGATCAGCGATATCGAAGACAGCCAGTTCGCCACCATTGGTGACCTTGCCGGCGAAGGCATAATCGCCCTTCAGCGCCAGCGTGGCGAGAAAGGGGAATTGCACACGCCCACGCGCCAGCGGACGTGAGGGATCGGAGACATCGGCGAGGCTGATGCCTTCCGACCAGTTGATCATTACCGCCACCTCATCACGCAGTTCGATACGCTCGAAGGATTGGCCGATGCCAATCGGATTGCTGCTGTCGGGCAGTCGCGCAGTCTCGGCGTAGGTGGTTGGCGCATGCACGCCAAGCCCTCGGCTTTGGTGCAGCATCAACGGTGTCTCTGCGAAGAACCCGATATCACTGGGGTTGGTGCCGGCCAGCAGGGCGGTAGTGCTGGCAACAACGGGAGCAAGTGGGATGCCAAGGTCGAGCGCCACGATCTGATCGGCCCGATCGATGAGCAACGCCCCGAAGCCAGTGACAAGGGCCGCCTGCAAGCCTGCGAGTGGAATGGCGCCAGTCGTTGCCGGAACCGGGTGGTCCGGATCGGTGGCGTCCCAGAACGACATGCTCGATCCATCGATGACATGCACCACCGAGCCAATCAGCACACCGTCAAACGCATCAGGCGCAGGAGCAAACCGGCCGCGCTCGACGATTTTCAGCGGATCGGAGATATCGATCAGGGTATACGACTCGGCGATCAGCAGCCCCAGATTGCCGTCGCCCACAAGCCGAAACTGGCCCGGATCGGTCGAGCGGGCATCGCCAACGCTCGGCCGTTCAGGTTGCGTCAGATCAAAGCTGACGAGCGAAAATTGCGGCAAAAAGCCAAAGCCGCTACCGATCAAATGCGTGCCGTTGGAGTGAAGCATGGCAATGCCGGGAAACGAATCCGCAGCAACGGCACGATCAAGCGAGGATGGCGCGCCATCGTCGGTAATGTGCGCCACCCGCAAACCGGCCTCGGCGTCGAGCGCGTAAAGGTAGTCGCCAACGATCGCGATCGACTGCAAGATCGCGCCAAATCGGGTGTCGGAAATTTCCAGTTCCCCGGCCTTGGCTGGACGGGTGGGTTCGGCAATATCGTAGATCCATACGCCCGACGTCGTTTGCACGGTATTCCAGGCAACAAAGAGGCGGTGATCCCGTCGCGCAATGCCGACGATCCGTCCCGGCGTGGGCTGTCGCACGGTGCGATAGCTCAGCTTCGGCTCGGCAGGATCGCTGTAATCGTGAACCTGCAACTGAGCGCCGCTGGCGATGTAAACCAGATTGCCGAGGGCAACCGGCTCGACGACTGCGCCACCGGCATCGATCACCGGCTGCAGTCGCGGTTCCGCACGCAGTTGCACGGAGACCAACAAAACGATCAGTGCGCCAAGCGCGAAGCGGAACAACGGCGGCATGTGCGATTCCTGTCGATGAATGGGCTGTGGACATACGATGGCGATCGGACAGCAGTCAGCAATACCAAGGTATGGTCTGATCAAGGCTATCGTAAACGTTTCCGACGCACCGTCCCTAGCTTGCCGAGGCTCTGAGTTATTCAAAGTTCGCCAAGCGAATGCCTGCCTTTGCGTGCAAAGGCAGCGCATAGTATCGTCTGATTCTGGCGCTGATCGATGCGATCGCCGACATCGTAAAACAGAACAACGCAACACCGCTAATCGGCAAGGCAACCCATTGACACGCCAACAGCGGCGGCGCCCCATAATCGCGCAAGCACCCG
Organism: Lysobacterales bacterium CG_4_10_14_3_um_filter_64_11; assembly: GCA_002782905.1. GTDB lineage: Bacteria > Pseudomonadota > Gammaproteobacteria > Xanthomonadales > Xanthomonadaceae. The sequence goes on along the minus strand of PFJA01000101.1, from coordinate 12,335 downwards.
CGCCGACAAGGAACCCCCATGACCATTCTTTCCTACGCCGCTCAATCCGCGACGTCGCCGCTCGCCCCGTTGCAGATTCCCCGCCGTGCGCCTAACGCCGATGACGTGGTGATCGACATTCTTTATTGCGGCGTCTGCCACTCCGACCTGCATACCGCACGCAACGACTGGAAAAACACCATCTATCCGGTGGTGCCGGGCCACGAGATCATCGGCAGGGTGCGCAGCGTCGGTGCATCGGTAACCCGTTTCAAAGCCGGCGATCACGTGGGCGTCGGTTGCATGGTCGATTCGTGCCAGCACTGCGCCGCCTGCAACGACGGGCTGGAGCAGTACTGCGCCCAGTTCCCGACCGTCACCTACAACGACCCGCACGGCGGCGAGCCCACTTATGGCGGCTACTCCGAGCACATCGTGGTCACCGAAAAGTTTGTGCTCAAGCTGCCGGCCGGCCTCGACCTGGCCGCCGCCGCACCGTTGCTGTGCGCCGGCATCACCACCTGGTCGCCGCTGCGCCACTGGCAGGTCGGCAAGGGCAGCCGAGTCGCCGTGGTTGGCCTCGGCGGACTCGGCCACATGGCGCTGCAACTGGCCAAAGCGCTGGGCGCCGAAGTCACCCTGATCAGCCGCTCGCCGGGCAAGGAAGCCGACGCGCGCCGCCTGGGTGCCGACCGCATCGTGCTGTCCACCGCTGCCGACCAGATGGCTGCCGTCGCCGGCCAATTCGACCTGATCATCGACACCGTGCCCTACGCCCACGACCTCAACCCCTACCTGCCGACGCTGGCGGTGGGCGCAACGCTGGTGCTGGTCGGCTACCTCGGCGAACTCGACCCCGCGCTGAACACCACCGCGATGGTGCTGCAACGCAAATCCGTCGCCGGCTCGCTGATCGGCGGTATCGCCGAAACCCAGGAGCTGCTTGACTTCTGTGGCCAGCACGGCATCACCTCCGACGTCGAAGTGATCCGCATCCAGGACATCAACGCCGCCTACGAGCGCATGCTCAAGAGCGACGTGAAGTACCGCTTCGTGATCGACATGGCGTCGTTGCGGGCGACGGGTTGAGCCAGGGCCGCTTGCCATTCCGGGCACGGTGACCACTCAGAGCAGCCCCCGGACAGGCCACAACTGGCGTCATTGCGAGTGCAGCGAAGCAATCCAGCGTCTTGATTTTTTTCTTGCATTTCTGGATTGCCACGTCGCTGCGCTCCTCGCAATGGCAGCTTGCTCAGAGCATCCTTGAACATGCTGGCTTCCGGCTTTCACCGCGTGCAAGCGCCGCTACTTGGTTTTGCAATTGCAACACCGGTGCAGGCTCCGCACGCGTGGCGGCGTGCGGCTCCGCCGGCCGCAGGAACCCAGGCGGCACATTCCATTGCTGCCCATTCTCGGTGATCACCGTCACCGTCTTGCGGTTGTACTTGGCCATCACCCCGGCAAGTTCCGGATAGCCTTTGGGCTGAAACACCACCCGCTGCCCAATCCGGAAATCCAGCATCTGCGCATGCGCACGCATCTCGCGCATGAACTTCAGGCGCGCCACCACGCGGTGGTTGAGGTCAACCGATTCCGCCTCACTGAGCTGATCGATGTCGATGTGCATGCCGCAATGTCTCGCTGGTCAAAGCGTCAGTATGCCGCAACCCGCACCTGATCCCGGCGCACGATTCACCAGCACCGGAGTCGAAACCAACTCCATCGCCACAGCCATCTTGCCCCCGCAACGGCAAGGACTCTGCCAAAGCCGCGCTGCCGGTGTTGCAACCGGTTGCGCTGCTGGCGGCAATAGCAGGCACGCGTTGATGGACAACACTGGGTAACCCAGGCCGCTTTCGGCTTGGCGTGCATCCAGTATCATTGCCGGATGTCGATTTTCCACTCCCTGACCCAAGCGTCCGCCGCCGCCCACCAAGCGAGTGGTTGCTGAGCCATGCCGCAGTTCCGTTACAGCGCGTTGAGCCCGGCCGGTGAGTCGATCACCGGGATGATGGATGCTGCCAGTGCCGAGGAGGTGATTGCGCGCTTGCAGGAGGCCGGTAATCTGCCGATCGAGGCGCGGCGCAGCGATGCCGCTGGCGGCGAGGGGCTGGCTGGGTTGTTCCGGCGCAATGCGCTCGATCACGGCCAGGTGCTGCGCTTCACCCAGCAGTTGTCCACCCTGCTCGGCGCCGGCCAGCCGCTCGATCGGGCGCTGGGCATTTTGATCGATTTGCCTGATAACCCGGCCGCGCGCGCGTTGCTGGCGCGGGTGCGCGATGTGGTGCGTGGTGGTGCGCCGCTATCGACCGCGCTCGACCAGCAACACGGGGTGTTTTCGCGGTTGTACATCAACATGGTGCGCGCTGGCGAGGCTGGCGGTTCGTTGCAAGCCAGCCTGGCGCGCCTGGCCGAATATCTGGAACGCAGTCAGGCGCTGCGCGCGCGGCTGATCAATGCGCTGATTTATCCGCTGATTTTGGTGGTGATGGTTGGGCTGGCCATCCTGTTTTTGCTCGGTTACGTGGTGCCACAGTTTCAGGCGATCTACGAGGGCATGGACGCGCAGTTGCCGCTGCTCACGCGCACCGTGCTGTGGCTGGGCGATGCGGTGCGCAGCGGCTGGTGGCTGATCATCGGCGGCTTCGTGGCATTGGCGTGGTGGCTGGAACGGCGCTTTCGCAACCCGGCCACCCGCCGTGCACTCGATGCCTGGCTGATGACCGCGCCGCTGGTGGGCACCCTGATTGCGCGCGCGGAAACCGCGCGTCTGGCACGCACGCTGGGCACGCTGGTACAAAACGGCGTGCCGCTGCTGCAGGCGCTGTCGATCGCGCGCAATGTGCTGTCCAACCGGGTGCTGGCGGAGGCGGTAGAAGCGGCCAGCGAGGCGGTAAAGGGTGGCGGCGGGCTGGCGCACGCGTTGGCGCGCAGCGAGGGTTTCCCGCGGCTGGCGATACAGATGATTCAGGTAGGCGAGGAATCCGGCGCCCTCGACACCATGCTGCTGAAAGTGGCCGATGCCTTCGATTCAGAGACCAGCCATGCCATCGACCGCATGCTGACCGCGCTGGTGCCAATCCTGACCTTGGTGATGAGCGTGATCGTCGGCATCGTCATCATGGCCATTCTCACCCCGCTGTACGACCTGACCACCACGATAGGCTGAACCCATGGGGAACCTCTTGAAACCTGCTGCGCAGCCCGACCGAGCGAGCGGCGCAGCAGCGAAGCGAAGGCGTAGCCTGCGCAGCAGGTGTTGTCGCGCAGCGACCGAATGCTGCGTTGCGCGGTGCTCGGAATCCTCATGTGCCAGCATGTACACTGCGGTTCCTGCGCTCCGTGCGCCTTGCACTCGGGCCGCTCACGACGGTTTCAAGAGGTTCCCAATGTCCGCAATCCGCAACACCCTACCCACCCTGCCCCGCCACAGCGGCGGCATGAGCCTGATCGAAGTGATCATCGTGATCGTGTTGATCGGCGCCGTGCTCACCTTCGTCACCAACCGCGTGCTCGGCGGTGCCGACCGCGCAAAATCGAACCTCGCCACCTCGCAGGTGCAGTCGCTGGCCGGCAAGATCGAGCAATACGATCTCGACAACAGCAGCCTGCCGCCCGATCTGCAGGCGCTGATCACGCAGCCTTCGGATGCGCCGAACTGGCTCGGGCCGTATGCCAAGGCCGATGAAATCAAAGACCCGTGGGGCCGCCCGTTCATCTACCGCACGCCCGGTGAGAATGGCCCCTACGACCTGATCAGTTACGGCAAGGATGGCCAGCCCGGTGGCGACAGCGTCAACCGGGACATCGTGCTGCAGTAAGCCCGGCACCGGGCAACCATCCATCCCATGTCGCCGTGCGCATTGCGTCGTGTCAGCCGTGGCGTCAGCCTGATCGAGTTGTTGCTGGTGATCGGTCTGCTGGCGCTGGCGCTGACTCTGTTTTCCGGCATGCTTGGCGGCGGCCTCGACGGCATGCGCCTGCGCAATGCCAGCAAGGAACTGGCGGCACAATTGCGCTACACCCGCGCCGCCGCCATCCACACCGGCGAAGCGCAGGTGCTGGCGCTCGATGTCGATGCCGCGCATTGGCGCAGCGGTCGGCGGCAGGGTGATTTGCCCGGCAAGCCAACGCTGGATGTGCTCACCGCCGCACAGGAACAGGTGCAGGCCGGCGAGGCGCGGTTTCGGTTCTTTCCCGATGGCTCGTCCACCGGCGGCAGCATCACCCTGAGCAAGGGCAAGGCAAGCTGGCGCATCGATGTGCTGTGGCTCACCGGCGCGATCCGGATCAGCCCGGTGGAGGCTTCATGAGCACGAGCCGGGCGCGCGGATTCACCCTGATCGAAGTGCTGGCGGCATTTGCGGTACTGGCGCTCGGCATCACCGTGGTCGCCGCCATGCTCAATGGCGGCCGGCGCCAAGTGCGTTACGCCGCCGATGCCAGCTATGCCGCGCAACTGGCGCAGAGCGTGCTCGATGCGCAGGGCATCAACGGCCGGCTGCGCGAGGGTATCGAGGATGGCGAGAGCGATGATGGCCGGGTGCGCTGGCGACTGGATATTCACGAAATCACCGACCCACTGGCCGATCCGGACAGCCTCGATGCGCTGCAAGCCGCTGCCGCCGCGGTCGTTGACCCCGAGGCCGGTGCCGACGCCGGCGACGCTGCCGCGCCATTGCGCTCCGGGCCAACACTTGTCGCCGACGAACTGACCGAGCGCAGCGAAGGCGTAGGCCGCACGGCGGCCGCTGCTGCGAAGCAGCCGACCGATGGCAACGGTGAACTGCCGTGGCAACTGATGGCGTTGCAGTTGGATCTGGAATGGGGCCGCGGCGGCCCGCGCGAACGCGCCGCGTTTGCCACGCTGCGCTTGCAGATGCGCGGCAGCACCGACGGCGATGATGATCGCAGCGACGCCCCGCGCCGCGCTGTCGCTCCCAGTCGCAACAACGCCGGAAGCGCCGGCGAGGCACAGAAATGATGACGCTCCATTGGCGATGCGCGGCGACTGCATCCGGCGGTCCGCGGCGGCGCACGCTCGGTTTCACCCTGATCGAAGTGCTGCTTGCCACCGCCCTGCTGGCATTCGGGCTGGGGCTGGCGATTGCCGCCCTGCGCAGCACCACGCATTCGGTGCGGCTGAGCGAGGAAGAAGCCACCCGCACCGAGGCTGTGCGCGTGGTGCAGCAGTTTTTACGGCGGCAATTGGCGGCTGCGCGTGCGACCGTGTTTTCGATGAATCCGGACACCTTCGAAATCACCGTGTTCGAAGGCGAGCCCGAGCGCATGCTCTTTGTCGCACCGATGCCGGGTTATCTGTCGCGCGGCGGCAGCTATGCGCAAACCCTGGCGCTGGCGCGCGCCGGCAGCGAGGAGGCATTGCAGTTCTCCGCACAGATGGTGGTGGCTGGCACGTTGATCGAGGAAGCGCAGCCACGGCCGCCGACCGTCCTGCTGGATGGTATTGAATCGCTGGAGTTCGCCTACCGCGGCATCGATGAAACCGGCGTGCTCGGCTCGTGGGAGCCGCAGTGGAACTTCAAGGATCGGCTGCCGTTGCAAGTGCGCATCCGGGTCCGTTTTGGCGATGAAAAAACCATTTGGCCCCCGTTCGTTGCCGCCCTGCCGCTGGCGCAAGCACAGTCGGCACCAGCGCCGCTGCAACTTGAAAATCCCAACGCCGACAATGGTGAGCCGGTCGATGCCGAGGAAGAACGATGAGCGCACATCGTGGTGTCGCGCTGGTGTTGGTGTTGTGGCTGCTGGTGCTGCTGATCGCGCTGGCCGGCACCTTTGTCGTCATCTCGCGCACGGAATATCAGCAGGGCGTTTACGCACGTGGCTCGGTGCAGGCGCGCTATGCCGCGCAGGCGGCGATCGAACTGGCCGCGGCACGCATGCTCGATCCCGACCTGGCGGCGCGCCTGGTGCCCGACGGCCGGGTGTATCGCTTTGCCCTGGGCAGCGCCCAGATCGAACTCAGCGCAAGCGATGAAACCAGCCGCTTCGACCTCAACGCCAGCGACGCTGTCGCACTCAGCCTGCTGTTTCAGGCGCTGGGCGAACCCGAAGACCGCGCTCTGGCACTGGCCGACGCCATCGTCGATTGGCGCGACCCGGACGACCTGCTGCAAATCAACGGCGCCGAGGACCCGCAATACGCCGACGCCGGCCTGCCCTATGGCGCCCGCGACAGCCCGTTTGAAACGGTGGAAGAGCTGCAACAGGTGCTGGGCATGGATTATGAAACCTTCCTCAAGGTGCAACCCTACGTGACCGTCTATTCCGCCAGCGCACCGCGGCCCGACCTGGCCGGCGCGCCGGTGTTGCAGGCCCTGGGCGTGCTGACCGGTGAAATCCCGCAATTTCTGGCCGATCGCGCCGCCTGGATGCCCGGCCGCGGCGAACCGCCACTGCTGCCAGGCGGTGCATTCATCACCGCATCGGGTAGTGGCATGTATAGTATTTCGGCACTGGCGAGCGCTGCCGATGGCAGCCGGGCGCGCTTGACCCAAACCGTACGTGTCGGCTCCGCCGGGCAAGGCGGGCAAGCGTATGTGCTGTTATCCAGACGCGAGGGGATGATCAACTGATGGCTGTTTTGGACGTTCTGGCCGCGGGTTGGGGCAAACCGGCTGCGCGGGTACGCGCGCGCTGGCTCGCCAGCCCGCTGCCCACCTGGTTCGACGCCTGGCTTGCCGCGCTGTTGCTGTGGCTGCCCGAGCGCTGGCGCGCGTTGCTGCGCAGCGCCGACAGCCGGCTATGGTTGCTGCCGGGCGCCGATGGCCACTGGGCGCTGCGCGCCGGCAACGCGCACGACGGTTATCAGGAAAGCACAGTAGCGGCCGGCAGCACCCTGTCGTTGAGCCAGTGGCCGCGCGACCGCGCCCGCTGGCTGTTGCTGCCGGCCACGGCGGTGCTGCGGCGTGAACTGCGCCTGCCGCTGGCCGCCGCCGATCGCCTGCGCGATGTGCTGCGCCATCAGATCGACCGCGAAACCCCGTTCACCGCCGAGCAGGTGGCGTTCGATGCCCGCATGCTGGGCCGCGATGAATCCGGCAAGCAGCTTCGCGTTGCACTGGTGGTGCTGCCGCTGGCCACCCTGAACCGCCATGTTGCCAGCGCTACGGCGGTTGGCGGCGGTCTGCGCGGGGTCGATGTTGCTGACCGCGATGGCCACCCGTTGGGGCTGAACCTGCTGCCCAGCAGCCAGCGCGAGCATCGCCGTGACCCCACCGTGCAACTCAATGTGGTGTTGCTCGGCATCAGCGTGCTCGCCCTGTTTTACGCCGGCTGGCAAAGTCTGGACAATCGCCGCAGTGCGGTGGCGGCACTGACCGCCGAGGTGGAAACCCAACGCGCGGCAGCGCGGCAATCGGCAGCACTGCACAAGCGTCTGGACGATGCCGTTGAAGGTGCCAACTTCCTCGCTCAGGCGCGCAGTGAGCGGCCGCGCGTGATCGACCTGCTCAACGATCTCAGTGAACGGCTGCCCGATGGCACCTGGCTGGAGCGCCTGAACATCGCCGATCGCCGGGTGATCGTGGTTGGCTACAGCAATCAGGCTTCGGCGCTGGTGGCGCGCTTGCAGCAATCGCCGCACCTGGGCGCGCCGGCGCTGGCCGGCAGCCTGCAACCCGACCCGCGCTCGGGCCGCGATCGCTTCACCATCACCGCCGAGACCGTCACCGCCAGCAGCGGTGCAACCCCATGAGCGCCAGTCGCATCGATCGCTGGCGCGCGTTGGGCATTTTGCTGCTGGCCCTGCTGGCGCTGTATGGCGTGCTGCTGCACTGGTCGTGGACGGTGCCGCAACTGCAATTGCGGCAGCAACTGATCGAATTGCGCGATCAGGAGCTGCGCCTGCGCATGCATGCATCGCAAGCGCCGCTGATCGCGCAGCGACTGGCCGAGGTCGAGGCATTCGAAGCCAACAACCCCGGCTTTCTGCCCGAGACCTCGAGCGAGCTGGCCACGGCCGGCTTGGTGCAGCGCCTGGAGCGCGTGGTGGAACAAGCCAGCCCGTCCGCCGACAGTTGCCAGTTGACCGGGCGCACTCCCACCACCGCGCGCAGCAAAGAGCGTTTTACCCGCGTGGTGATCCAGGTGCGGCTGCGCTGCGGCATGGCCGAGCTGGCGGCGGTGCTCAACGCGCTGGAGTCGGGCAGCCCGGAGCTGTTCATCGACCGCCTCGCCATCCTCAGTCGGCGCAAGCTCGCCACCAGCGCTGCACCCGACCTCGCGCTCGATGTCAGCTTCGATCTGTACGGTTATCTGCGCCTCGTCAACGAGGCCAAATCATGATCGAACACCTGCGCGCGCTGCGCCCCTCCTCACTGTTGCTGCTGGCGCTGTGCCTGTGGTCGCTGGAAATGGCGATCATCGCCCTCGCCGGGCTGGGCGGTGGCTACCGGTTGCACCCGGACGATTCGGCACTGGTGCCGCCACTGCCGGCGCTGCACTTCCCGCCAGCAAAAAATGCGGCGACACCGACCGCCACGGCATTGGCCGCCGCCGAGCGGCCGTTATTTTCGGTCGACCGCCGACCACAGGCGGTACGGGTGAGTGCCGAAGCCGGACAGAGCGAACTCAAGCTGACCCTGACCGGGGTGATCGCCACGCCGGCCACCAGCATCGCCACGTTCAACGACGATGGCGCCAACAAGCCGCTGCGCGCGCGCGTCGGCCAGGTATTGGAAGGCCACCCCGAGTGGCGCTTGCTCTCGGTCAGCCCGCGCAGCGCGCTGCTGGAAGGCCCTGACGGCCAGCTCACTTTGGAACTGCGCGCGTTCGATGGCAGTGGTGGCCAGGCGCCGACGCCGGTTTCGACAACGCCTGTCGCCAGTAGCGCCAATGCCGCCAACCCGGCCGCCGTTGCAACCACTGCGGCACCCAGCGCGGATGCCGCGGTCGCCCAGGCTGAAGCCATCCGTGCCCGCATTCAGGCGCGTCGCGCGCAATTGCGCGAGGCGGCACGCTCGCAAACCGAAAAAACACAATAAGGTAACGCTGTGATGGGCTCCTCGATGAAACATGCATCCTCTCGTTTGCCGGCCATGCTGCTCGCCATGCTGAGTACCGTGCTGGCCGGCTGTGCCAGCGATGGAACCCGTCCGGTGATACAGCATCGCGACGACCTCAACTACCGCACGAGCGCACAAGCGGCGGCTGCGGAAACGGCTGCGGCCAAGCCGACCGACAGCGAGGCGCGCACGCCCGGCACGGTGTTCATGCCCGGCAGCGGCGAGTTGATCAACGAACGGCTCGCGGCAGAGCCGCGCCCGGCGATCCCGCCGGTGGGCGAGGCCACCTTCAACTTCGAGGGCGAGTCGGTGCTGGCGGTGGTCAAGGCGATCCTCGGCGACCTGTTGCAGCAAAATTACGTGATCGCGCCCGAAGTACAGGGCACGGTAACGCTATCGACACCGCGGCCGGTGAATGCCGATCAGGCGCTGTCGCTGCTGGAAATGGCGCTGTCCTGGAACAACGCCAGCATGGTGTGGAGCAACGGCCGCTACAACATCGTGCCGGTGAGCAAGGCGGTGGCCGGCAACCTGGCGCCACGGGTCGGCAGCGGCGCCGGCTCGCGCGGTTTTGAAGTTCGCGCGGTTCCGCTGAAGTTCATCGCCGCACTGGAAATGGAAAAGCTGCTCAAGCCGTTCGCGCGCGAGGGCAGCGTGCTCAACGTCGATCCCGGCCGCAACCTGATCGTGGTTTCCGGCACCTCATCGGAGCTCGACAACTACCTGCGCACGATCCAGATTTTCGATGTCGACTGGCTGGCCGGCATGTCGGTCGGCATCTTTCCGCTGCGCGCGCAGGAAGCCGGCAAGGTGGTTGATCAGCTCAATCAGGTATTCGGTGAAAAAGGCGGCACCCCACTCACCGGCATGCTGCGCTTCATGCCGCTGGAAGGCATCAACGCGGTGATGGTGATCACCCACCAGCCCAAGTACCTCGCCGATGCCGAGCAATGGATCCAGCGTATCGACCTCGGCGGCGAAGGCAGCAGCCTGTTCGTGTACGAAGTGCAGTACGCCAAGGCTACCGACCTCGCCGATCAGCTCAACCAGGTGTTTGGCGCGGGCGGCGCGGCGCGCAATGGCCGCGGTGCTGCCGATCCGTTCAACATTTCGCCGGGGCTGGATTCGGTGCGCGTACGCACGCTCGAAAATGGCGCGCCGTCATCGCCAGCGGCGCCCCCCGCGTCCGGCAGCGGCAATGCGATCAGCCTCGGCAACACCGAAAACGTGTTCATCAGCGCGGTCGAAGAAAGCAACGCGCTGTTGGTGCGCGCCTCGGCCGGGCAATGGGACTCGATCCGACGCGCGATCGAACGGCTCGACCAGATGCCGTTGCAGGTACATGTGGAAGCGCAGGTGGTCGAGGTTACACTCAACGAGACGCTCAATTATGGGGTGAGCTGGTTCTTTGGCAACGAAATCGGTGCCACAAACCTTGCGCTGAGCCAAACACTCGATGGCGTGCGAAACGTTGGCAGCCGAATTACTCCGACCGGTGCCGCGTTCACATTTGTTGGTCCGAGTGCGGAAGCCGCCATCTCCGCACTGGATTCGGTAAGTGATTTACGTGTGCTCTCAGCGCCATCAGTATTGGTGCGCAACAATGTCGAAGCAACCTTCAGTTCCGGCTTGCAGTTGCCGGTGCAGAGCACCATCATCAACCCCGTGCTGGGCGATGGCACGGGAGGCAACAGCAATTCCAACTTCAGCCAGGTGCAGTTCCGGCAAACCGGTATTACCTTGACGGTTACCCCACGCGCGAACAGCGACGGCACGGTATTCATGAAGATCACGCAGGAAGTGAGTTCGCCAGTTGCACCATCAGCCGACAACCCGCTTGTAGGCGGAAACCAAAGCGTGAACACCAACAATCTGACTACAGAGGTCGCAGTTCGCAGTGGCGAGACAGTGATTTTGGCCGGGCTGATCAAAACCGAAGGCAGCAAGGCTACTGGAGGCTTTCCTGGCTTGAGCAGGATACCGTTCATCGGTGCATTGTTCGGCAGTCGAAATACCACCAATAACCGTTCCGAGTTGGTCATCCTGATTACTCCCACACTGGTGAACGACCCCTCCAGCGCACGCAAGCTCACCGAAGAATATGGCCGTCGCTTCCGTGGGCTCGACCCACTGCCGGCAGAAACGCAAGCCAACGGCGAAGGCCAGGGCGAGTGATCACTGAGCGGCATCGGCAATGAACTCACCGGCCGCACCGGCGGCAGGCCATGCCCGTCGTCATGCAGTTTTCCTCGCGCTGCTGCGCCGCGACCTGAGCGAACGCCATCAGGGCAGCCTGCTCGGGATCGGCTGGAATCTGTTGCAGCCTTTGCTGCAACTGGCGGTACTGAGCCTGGTGTTCACGCATTTGTTGCCGGCACGCAGCGCCACCGGCGATGTGCCGTACGCCGCATTTTTGGCACTCGGGCTGTGGCCGTGGCAGGTGTTCGCCAATGCGCTGACCCGCGGCACCACCGCGCTCACCGACAACGCGGCGCTGATCGGCAAGGTGGCGTTGCCGCATACGCTGTACGTGCTGGCGCGGGTGCTGGGCTCGGTGCTGCCTGATCTGGCCGGCATGGTACTGGTGCTGATCGCGATTGCCGCGTTTGGTGTGCCCTTGCATCTGCCCGGCCTGCCGCTCGCCGCGCTGGCCGTGCTGATCGTGCTCGCTTACGGCTTGGCGGCGGCCTGGGTCGCCGCGGTGTTGCAGGTGTTCCTGCGTGATGTCGGGTTTGCGGTGGGGCAGTTGCTCACCCTCGGCTTTTTCCTCAGCCCGGTGCTGTACGACCGCACACAACTGCCCGAACCGTTCGCCAGCATGCTCGGCTTCAACCCACTGGCGCCGCCGATCGAAGCGATTCGCGCCAGTCTGCTCGGGCTGCCGGTGCCGGCAACCGCTCTTGGCGCATCGGCGGCATTGGCCGTGCTGGCGCTGCTGTTTGCACGCCGCCTGTTCGCCCGTGCGCAGCCGCACGTCGAGGATTTTCTGTGATGGTTTGCAGGCCAACGCGGGTGCAGCAAAGCGCACCTCTCGCCAACAGCGCCAAGGAGTTCACAGGTCTCTTGGTGAATGCAATTGTTGGTGCTTGCAGGTGATAACGTACCTCGCAAGTGCAGCGCTGAGTTCAATTGCTCTCAGCTTGATATTTTTCTTGGCGCACTTGGCGTCTTGGCGATCATTGTGAGCACGCACCCAGCCACGAACGCTACGGAGCATCGTCGTCAATGACCACCGATGGCCCGCTGCCGGACGCGCGCGCACCGCTGCTGGCGGTCAGCGGCCTGGGCAAGCGCTACCCGGTGATCGGCCAGCGCGGTGATCGCGCGCAC
>PFJA01000273.1:1855-14287 GCA_002782905.1 Lysobacterales bacterium CG_4_10_14_3_um_filter_64_11 | reverse complement strand
ATGTGGATGAAGGGATGCCAGTCGCTGGGGCCGGCTTCCAGCAGCAGTACTTTCACTGCCGGGTCGGCGCTGAGGCGATTGGCCAGCACACACCCTGCAGAGCCGGCGCCAACGATGATGTAGTCGTACACGATACGAGCCTGTTCGGTATTTTTTGACAGTAGGCGCTGAGCGTAGAGCAAATGCTCAATGTGCGGTCGCACAAACGCTGGTCAATCGATGCTCGTTCACGCTACCGTGCGCAGGCTCCCGCCCTGTGTGATGCCCATGCAAGACACTTTCATCAACCGTGCCCTCGGGCTGCGCAGTGCATGGGTCGAATCGCGCCCGATGCGTTGGGCGTTTGCCTACTTCTTCTTTCTGCTCACCGGCTACTACGTGCTGCGGCCGGTGCGCGATGCCCTGGGTTCCACGCAAAACCTGCAATGGTTGTTTACCGGCACCTTTATCGCGATGCTGCTGTTGCAACCGCTGTACGGCGCGCTGGTGAGTCGTTACCCGCGCCGGGTCTTTCTGCCGCTGGTGTATGGTGTGTTCATCGCCTGTCTGCTGTTCTTCTACTGGGCATTCCAGCAGCCGTTCGCCTGGCGCAATGGTGCGTTTTTCATCTGGGTCGCGGTGTTCAACCTGTTTGCGGTGTCGGTGTTCTGGAGCTTCATGGCCGATGTGTTCAGCCATGCCGACGCCAAGCGTTTGTATGGCTACATTGGTGCTGGTGGCACTTTGGGCGGATTTCTCGGTCCAATCCTCAGTCGCAATCTGGTGGGACATGTCGGCGTGGCGAATCTGCTGCTGGTATCGGCGTTCATGCTGGCGCTGTGCATCGTCTGCATCCAGCGCCTGCGGCCGTGGGCGCACGCGCGTGAAAAAGCCGAGGCCGGCTATCGGCCCGGATCGGTGATGGGTGGCGATGTGCTGGCTGGCCTGCGCCTGATCGGCCAGCACCCATTGCTGCGCGCACTGGCGGTGTTGATGTTCTTCGGCGTCGGGGTGGGTACGTTGCTGTACAACGAACAGGCGGCGATAGCACGCACCCACTTTGTCGATGCGGCCAGCCGCACCGCGTATTACGCCGGTATCGATCTGGCGATCAATGCCATTACCTTGCTGGTGCAGGTGGTTTTGACGCGTGGGCTGTTGCAGCGTTTCGGTGTGGCGCCGGTATTGATGATCCCCGCAGTGGCGGTGTTGCTTGGTTTTTCGGTACTCACGGCATCGCCGTTGCCGTTGCTGGTAGCAGTGGTGCAGGTAATCACCCGTGCCGGTGAGTTTTCCCTGTTGAAGCCGGCGCGCGAAACGCTGTACACACGGGTCAATCGCGAGGCGCGTTACAAAGCCAAGGCGGCGATCGATACCGTGGTCTACCGTGGCGGTGACCTCAGCTTTGTGTGGCTGCACAAGCTGCTGGCCGGCTTCGGGCCGAGCGCAGTGTTCGGCACTGGGGTGTTGGTGGCTGCCGGTTTATGCTTGAGCGCGTGGTGGGTGGGGCGCGAGCAGGCCCGGTTGGCGCCGGTTGCGTCACCCGAGCAACCGAAACCTGCGCTTGAGGGCACGACATGATGACCCCGCGACGCTGGCTTGGCCGCTGGCTGGCGCGTTATCTGTCGGCACCCGCGAATGCCACGGCAGCAGGGCCGACCAGTAACCCGGAGGCGCTGGCGGCCACCTTGCGCAAAGGCGATGTGCTGCTGGTCGAAGGCACCAGCCGGATCAGTTCGGCGATCAAGTACATCACCCAATCCACCTGGTCACATGCGGCGCTGTGTTTCGCCGAGCCGACGGCATGTAACGACCCGGCGGCAACGCCGGTATTGGTCGAGGCCGACCTGAATGCCGGCGTGCGCACGGTGCCGTTGTCGGCGTATTGCCGATTCCATACCCGCATTTGTCGTCCGGTTGGCTTGAGCACGGACGAAATCGACACGGTGTGCCAGTACCTGCTGGCGCGGGTTGGGCATCAATACGACTTGAAGAATGTATTTGATCTGGCCCGTTATCTGATCCGCACGCCACCGGTGCCACAGGACAAACGCCGCCGCTTGCTGGCACTGGGCAGCGGTGACCCGACCCGGGCAATCTGTTCGTCGCTGATCGCGCAGGCGTTCCAGTCGGTGCAATACCCGTTACTGCCGCAAGTCATCGCGCCGGCCAATGGTGAACCGATGTCGGCCAGTCAGCGTGAGTTGCTGCATATCCGCCACCACAGCCTGTTTGCGCCGCGCGATTTCGATATTTCTCCCTACTTCCGTGTCGTCAAACCCACGCTCGAGATTGGTTTTGATTTTCGCGCGTTGCACTGGGCCGAGCCGCACGAGTAGGAGTTCGGCAGCGTGTCGGATTTTGCCGACTGGCAGCCGTTGCCTGCGATACTTGCGCCTTTGCCGTGAGCGCTTGCCATGCCATCACCACCCCATCGTCTGCCATGGATCGCTGCTGGCGACATCAACGGCTTTTTCGGACTCGTCGTCGACAACCTGTCGATCCTGGGTTTCATCGCCAGCGCCTTGATCGGGGTGTTCGGTTTTCCTGCCGAGATTGTGTTTGCCCGCATGTTTCCCGGTACTGCGCTTGGCGTGTTGATCGGTAATCTGGTCTACACCGGCATGGCACGACGACTGGCGCAGCGGAGCGGGCGCGACGATGTCACCGCGATGCCGCTGGGGCTTGATGCTCCAACATCGATCGGCATGGCCTTGCTGGTGCTGGGGCCGGCATTTGTCGGCTTCAAGACGCAGGGCATGGGCGAGCACGCCGCCGCGATGGCGACCTGGCAATTGGGTATGGCGGCGCTGGTGGTGATGGGTGTGCTCAAGCTGGTGCTGGCGTTCTTTGGCGATGCGGTTACCCGCTGGGTACCGCGTGCCGGTCTGCTCGGCTCGATCGCCGGCATTGCGCTGATGCTGATGGGATTCCTGCCGCTGCTGGAAGCCTTGCGGGTGCCGGTGGTGGGTTTTGTCACCCTCGGCTTGTTGCTTTATGTGTTGATTGCCAAGGGCCCCTTGCCATGGCGGCTGCCGGGCGTGGTGTTCGCGTTGGCCGCCGGCCTGGGGCTCTACTACAGCCTCGGCGCGGCCGGCCTGCTGGGCAGTGGTTATCAGACTCCGCATCTGCCGCCGTTGCGGTTGGCGCTGCCGTGGCCGAGCCTGGGGTTTGTCGCTGGCATGGCGTATCTCGGCCCATATCTGGCGCTGGTGCTGCCGTTCGGCCTGTTGATGGTAGTGGGTGGCATCAATGTCAGCGAAAGCGCGCGCGCTGCCGGCGACGATTACCGCACCCGCGACATTCTGCTCACCGAAGCGGTGTCCACGCTGGTTGCCGGAGCCTGCGGCGGCGTTGCCCAGACCACTCCGTACATCGGTCAGCCGGCCTACAAGCACATGGGTGCGCGCAGCGGTTATACCTTGCTTGCTGGTCTGTTCATCGGCCTTGGTGGCATGCTCGGTTACGTTTCCGGGTTGGTGGAACTACTGCCGCTGGTGGTGCTGGCGCCGATCATCATCTACGTGGCGATGGACATTGCGGTGCAGGCATTCGCGGCGACACCGGCCAAACACGCGCCAGCGGTGGTGTTTGCGTTTCTGCCGGCGATCGCCTACCTATTGACGATCAAGCTGGGAAATCCAGGCGTCGTGCCAGCCGCGCAATTCGTGCACCTTTTCGCTGACGCCAGCCACGGCATCAGCGAGCTGGCGGTGATCGTGGTGCTCGGCAATGGCTTCATCATTACCGCGATGTTGTGGGCGACCATGCTGGCGGCGTTGATCGACCAGCAACCGCGCCGCGCGGCCAAAACCCTGCTGATTGCGGCCGGGCTCACCGCATTCGGAGTGATCCACTCGGTGCAACCGCAAGGTGGGGTGTACTGGCCGTGGTCGCTGCGCGGGCACGGCGCAATGATTGCGCAGCAGTTCATCGCCGCCTATGTCGTATTGGCAGCGATGTTGTGGATGGTATTGCCGATGCCGGGTCATGTGCCGCGAAACCATTGAGCCAATCGGTTCGGCATTTTCGCTACATCATGCCGCCTCGGTCGGCGAGGGCTTGCAGGGCAGTGGTAGTAGCGCTCGGTGGGCATCGCTGCCGGGTTTACGGCCGCCCGAATTGCACACTGTCTACCAAGTCGTAAAAGGCGGAACGTTGTGCCTTGCGAAAACCGGTAATGCTTCCATCGATCTCGTCAATAGTGGCGCCCCATAGCTCTTCAAGCAGATAAACTCGATTGCCATCCTGTGCGATGGGTAGCCATTGGCGGGTACGCAACCCGTCGAAGGTACCGCCGCTTCGGCGCAGCACCAGCAGAGAGTCTTCGATGCTCCATTTGCGGTTGTTGTCGACAAATGGCTCATCGGCTGCGGTCGGGCCAAGTGCTGTGCGCGTGACCGTCCGTTCGGGGTCATCATTGATCTGAATGAAGAATGGAGAGTCACCGTTGCCAACGCCGCGGAAATTACCAAGTTCCAAGCCGCTGCGGTAGATGCCCGGCGCGTTGGCAGGGGTAAAACTGAAGCTTTGGTCAGCCTTGACACTCATGCCGACAGCGATGGCTCGGGCACCATCGGAGCGGGTGACGACAGCCAACACCGAGTCCGCCTTGCCGCCATCGCTACGATAACGTTTGTATTCATGATCGTAACTGGCTGAGCCGTCGGCGCGGGTTAGTACGGCGTGAATGCGGCCATCGTCAATATTGGCGGTAAAGCTTTCTTGCATACCGGGTGCGTAAACCCGTGCCGTATCGAAGTCAAAGAGTGCCGAAACGCCAAAACGCAACTGTTGTGACTCGTCAACAAAACCGACGGCAGCCAAGTCGGCCACGAACGGCAACATGCGCGTACCGGCCAGATCGCTGGCGGCAAATGGCAGCGCATCGGTTTTGAAGCCCAATAGTTGCGTCGTAAACACACTCGGATGTGGCTGTGGATCATCGCATGCAGCGGCTCCAATGCGGCGCGTTTCTGTAAACACGGTTTGTGAGAGCGTGTCGATACCTGCAATCAGCAATCGCTTCAGCTCCAGCTTGGTGATTAACGACTCGCGTTCTTCCTCGGATCCACAAGAAGTGAAATCGAAGAAGCGGAAACGATTCCTAGGTTCGTTGGGCACAATCGTGAGCACACCCGCGCTCAAGCTCCAACTCGCAGTGGCGTCCAACAGCAAATCCGTGGTCAACCATTCAACGGTACCGCTGCTGCCGCCGGTGTCAGCAAAGCGCAACAGCCCCTCAGCCCCGCCATCGACTGATTGCACCGCGCCCACTGGCGATGGCAAGTACAGTGCGTATTCGCTGGGGATATTGCCCGGCGCAAAGGCGACGCTGGCCGGCGTGGTGTTGGTGACATCGGCGATGGCTTGATCCAGCGTTCCTTCCGGCAGACTGTCGATCAATGCCTGTGTTGCTTCCGGGCTGGACAGCAGTGCCAGTGTGTTGGTAACCCCGTCCGGCAATGTCACACCGCCATCGACCACCAACTGGATCAGCGCAGCGCCCTGGATAACACGTTCCAATGGAATGTTATCGCCGAGACCGGTAAATGTAGTGTCATCGGCGGGTATGGCACCCTGGTTGGCCTCAACCATCAACGCAAATTGCGCGGTGGTGAAGTGGGTCACGTCGGTTTGCGCATTTTCGCCCGATGTCAGCTGACCGTCGCTGCCGGCCTCACTGACTAGGCGCTCGGCGCTGCCGAGCAGGCTCTCGAACTGTACCTGCGGCTGTGCCGCAGAGCCGATGGCACTCAGGCGCACGAACTCGTCGCCGCTGCGCGCCACCACCCGCAGGTCATAATTGCCGTTGGCATCGGCCGTGGTTTGATATTGGCGATCACCGACTTGCGCGGTCACCGTCGCGTCGGCGATCGGCGAATCGGTGATCTGGCCCTGCAAGGTGAGTGCGCGACACGGCCCTTGCACGATCTTGACCATCTGCGTGGAAAAGTCCTCAAACGCGGGTAGGGTGCTGTTGAACGTTACCTGTGCGGTACTGCAATCGCTGATGTCCAACACCATATGGCCCCATGGGGTGCGGGTCACGTCGGTGGGGTTGAAGGCTGGGCCGAAGTCGGCACCGCCGGTGAGGGTCATGTCATCGAAGCTGATCGTGGTGCCGTCGAGGCGGCCGGTGCCGATGATCCAGGCCTGTTCGCCGTTGAGGTAGGTGTAATAAGTTGCAACGTAGGTTGCACCATCGCCCTCAAGCGCAACCTGAATGCCCTCGCCATCGCGGGTGGGGTTGAACCAGTTGCCGATCACCATGGTGTCACCGGTCGCGCTGGCCATCCGGTCGCTGTTGCACGGGCCGGGGACGATCTTCTGGTATGCGGTTTCAAAGCCGGTGAAGCGGGTATCGGTGGGCTCGAATGCGATCAGCGCCGTGTTGCAGTCGGCAAAGCGCATCGTCGCCCGCCCCCATACGTCGCGCACCACATCTTCGGGGCGGAATGCGCTGCCGAACTGGGCGCCGGAAGTCACCACGAACTGATCGATCACCAGCTCGCCCGAGGCTTCGTCGAACGCATTGCTTCCGATCAGCCAGACCTGTTTGCCACCCAGATAGGTGTAGCAGGTGAGGATCATCGACTGACTGTCGCCTTCCAGGGTGAGATTGCAGCCTTCGCCATCACGCACCGGATTGAACCAATTGCCGGTCAAATCCTCGGCCACGATGGGCTCGGTTACGGATTGTGCATGTGCCAGAAACGCAAGGCTGGACAGCAGAATGCTCGCAAATACGGATTCCCGGTTCATTGGTCAATTTCCACGTTTGATTGATGTGGTAAATCTTGGTCGGGCACGCATCCGCCAGGCTGGCTGCAACTAAAACGTTCTCGTAAAAAAAGTATCCCTTGCGATGTGATTCAATCTATACAAAGAGAATGACATGAGCAAGAGCATGATAGCGCGGGCGTGTTATACGCTGGAGTTCAAGCACGACGTAGTGCGATTGGTCGAGAGTGGCCAGAGCCAGGCTGCGATGGCCGATGACGCCTCGAATGCTTGAATCCACCAACGGCCGACCGCATCTAGGGGGCATCGGCGGCCCCCGCCGCACAATCCGGTGGAGAACCACATGCGCATGGACAAACTCACCTCGCGCTTCCAGCAGGCCCTGGCCGATGCCCAGAGCCTGGCGGTGGGCCGCGACCACAATCTGATTGAACCGGTGCATCTGCTGATCGCCCTGATCGATGAATCCGGCGGTTCGAGCAAGCCGATGCTGGCGCAGGCGGGCGTCAACGTGGTGGCGCTGCGCGCGCGGCTGGGCGAGCTGCTCGACAAATTGCCGACGGTAAAAGGGCAGGAAGGCAATGTCACGGTCGGCAACGACCTCGGCCGTCTGCTCAACGTTACTGACAAGCTGGCGCAGCAGCGCGGCGATGCCTACATCGCTTCGGAGTTGTTCGTGCTGGCCTGCCTCGACGACAAGGGCGACATTGGCCGCGCACTCAAGGATGCGGGCGCCAACAAGGCACGGCTGGAAGCGGCCATCGACGTTCTGCGTGGCGGCGAAAAAGTGAGCGATGCCGGTGCCGAAGAGAATCGCCAGGCGCTGGAAAAATACACCATCGATCTCACCGCCCGCGCCGAGAGCGGCAAGCTCGATCCGGTGATTGGCCGCGATGAGGAAATCCGCCGTACCATCCAGGTGTTGCAGCGACGCACCAAGAACAACCCGGTGCTGATCGGCGAGCCGGGCGTCGGCAAGACCGCCATCGTCGAAGGACTGGCGCAGCGCATCGTCAACGGTGAAGTGCCCGAAGGCTTGCGCGGCCGGCGCGTGTTGTCGCTCGACATGGGTCTGCTGATCGCTGGCGCCAAGTTCCGTGGCGATTTCGAAGAACGGCTGAAGGCGGTGCTCAGCGATCTGGCCAAGCAGGAAGGCAATGTCATCCTGTTCATTGATGAGCTGCACACCATGGTCGGTGCCGGAAAAGCGGAAGGCTCGATGGACGCCGGCAACATGCTCAAGCCGGCACTGGCGCGCGGTGAGTTGCACTGCATTGGTGCTACCACGCTCGATGAATACCGCAAATACGTGGAGAAGGACGCCGCGCTGGAACGGCGTTTTCAGAAAGTACTGGTGGGTGAGCCGAGCGTCGAGGACACCATCGCCATCCTGCGCGGTCTCAAGGAACGCTACGCGGTGCACCATGGCGTGGAGATCACCGACCCGGCCATCGTCGCCGCCGCCACGCTCAGCCATCGTTACATCGCCGACCGTCAATTGCCGGACAAGGCAATCGATCTGATGGACGAGGCGGCATCGCGTATCCGCATGGAGATCGATTCCAAGCCCGAAGAAATGGATCGCATGGAGCGGCGGCTGATCCAGCTCAAGATTCAGCGCGAGGCCTTGAAGAAAGAAAAGGATGCCGAATCGAAACAGCGCCTGGCCGATCTGCAAACCGAGATCGATTCGCTCGAACGCCAGTTTTCCGATCTGGAAGAAGTGTGGAAGGCGGAAAAAGCCGCGCTGACCGGCGCCACCCGGATCAAGGAGCAGATCGAGCAACTCAAGATCGAACTGGATGCCGCGCACCGGCACCAGGACCTCGCGCGCGCCTCGGAGATTCAGTACGGCAAATTGCCGGAGCTGGAGCGTCAGCTCAAGACCGCGCAGGAGGCCGAGAGCAAGGGCTTCACCTTGTTGCAGGACAAGGTGACCGCTGAGGAAATCGCCGAAGTGGTGAGCCGCTGGACCGGCATTCCGGTCAGCAAGATGCTGGAGGGTGAGCGCGAGAAATTGCTGAAGATGGAAGATGCCCTGCATACACGTGTGATCGGCCAGGACGAAGCAGTAAGGGCAGTGTCCGATGCGATCCGGCGTTCACGCGCAGGCCTGTCCGACCCCAATCGGCCGAACGGCTCGTTCCTGTTCCTTGGCCCTACCGGCGTCGGCAAGACCGAGCTGTGCAAGGCATTGGCGGGGTTCCTGTTCGACACCGAGGAAGCGATGGTGCGCATCGACATGAGCGAGTTCATGGAGAAGCACTCGGTGGCCCGCCTGATCGGTGCGCCGCCGGGCTACGTCGGTTACGAGGAAGGTGGCTATCTCACCGAGGCAGTGCGGCGCAGACCGTATTCGGTGTTGCTGCTCGACGAAGTGGAAAAGGCGCATCCCGATGTATTCAACGTGTTGCTGCAGGTGCTCTATGATGGCCGCCTCACCGACGGCCAGGGCCGTACCGTCGATTTTCGCAACACGGTGATCGTGATGACCTCGAATCTCGGCTCCAATCTGATCCAGGAACTGTCCGGCGATGACTCACCCGAGGCCTACACCCAGATCAAGGCATCGGTGATGGGCGCGGTGCAGGGCCACTTCCGGCCCGAGTTCATCAACCGGCTCGATGAGATTGTAGTCTTTCATCCGCTGGCGAAGGATCAGATTCGCGCCATTGCCGCGATCCAGGTTCAGCATTTGCACACGCGTTTGGCCGAACGACAGATCAAGCTCGAACTCAGTGATGGTGCACTCGCCCTGCTCGGCGATGCCGGCTTTGATCCGGTG
This sequence comes from Lysobacterales bacterium CG_4_10_14_3_um_filter_64_11, assembly GCA_002782905.1. GTDB lineage: Bacteria > Pseudomonadota > Gammaproteobacteria > Xanthomonadales > Xanthomonadaceae. The sequence goes on along the minus strand of PFJA01000273.1, from coordinate 4,779 downwards.
TACGGCGCGCGCCCGCTCAAACGCGCGATCCAGCAGCAACTGGAGAACCCGTTGGCGCAGAAAATACTGTCCGGCGCGTTTGGCTCAGGCGACGTGGTGCACGTCGATGCCGCGGCCGGCGCGCTGGTGTTTCGCAAGACGTGATATTCGTTGTGTCCGCGAAGGACGCGAACAACGCAAATAACCGCGAATAAGCCTTGTTGATGGGTTTCGCTGCGCTCTACCCATCCTACTGGCTTTGCGCTTGCCCTTTGCGTTTTTTGCGTCCTTTGCGGACCAAGCGCTTTACGCTCCCCGAATCCCGAGCGAAACCGATCACGCAGCGTCCAACGGCTCCAGCCAGCCATGGCGATCGGGCGTCTTGCCGGAGAACAGGCCGAAGAACAGTTCCTGCATCGTGCCGGTCAACGGCCCGGGCTTGCCGCTGCCCACCGGCTTGCCATCGACCGATCGGATCGGGGTGATTTCGGCGGCGGTGCCGCACATGAACAACTCGTCGCACAGGTACAGGTATTCGCGCGGCATTTCGCGTTCCACCACGGTGATGCCGGCATCGCGTGCCATACGGATGATGCAATCACGGGTGAAACCGTTGAGGATGGCGGAACTCACCGGCGTGGTGTGCAGCGCGCCGTCGAATACCAGAAAAATATTTTCACCGGCGCCTTCCGACAGCATGCCGTTATGCGCCAGCGCGATACCTTCGCCGAAACCCAGGCGCCGCGCTTCGCGCGCGATCAATTGCCCTGACAGGTAATTGCCGCCGGCCTTGGCGCCCGTCGGAATGGTGTTGGGCGCCATTCGCTGCCAGCTCGATACGCAGGCGTCGATCCCGGCTTCCAGCGCGCCTTCACCCAAATACGGGCCCATCGGCCACGCGGCGACGGCAACGTCGGTGGGGCAGTCTGCGCTCAAGCCGAAACCACCCAAACCGCGAAAGGCGACCGGGCGCAGGTAAGCGCTGGTCAGGCCGTTGGCGCGGATCACCGCGCGGCTGGCATCGGCCAATTGCTCAAGCGAGTAGGGCATCGCGATGTCATAAATCTTGGCCGACTGGAACAAGCGGCGCAGGTGATCGGTGAGCCGGAAAATGGCTGGGCCATTGGCCGTTTGATAGCTGCGGATCCCTTCGAAAACCGATGATCCGTAGTGCAGGGCATGTGCCATGACGTGCGTTGTGGCCTGCGCCCAGGGTTTGAGTTGGCCGTTGTGCCAGATGTGTTCGGGGTAGTGTTGGGACATGGGATTGATCCAAGAGTGTTGGCAAAGTGTAACCGGACCCCGGGACCACGGGATCCCGGGGGCCCGGCTTCATCGGGTCCCGGCTCTACCGCAAGCGCTCAAGCACCGCCAGCGTCGGGCGCGCCTGGTTCAGCGTGTAGAAGTGCAGCCCGGGTGCGCCACCATTCAGCAGGCGCTGGCACATGCCCGCGACCAGATCGCTTGCGAACGCGCGGATCGCGTCGCGGTCATCGCCGAACGACGCCATGCGTTTTGCTACCCAGCGTGGAATCTCGGCGCCGCAGCCTTCCGAGAAGCGCCGCAACTGAGAGAAGTTGGCGATCGGCATGATGCCGGGCAGGATCGGAATGTCGATACCGTGTCGCCGTGCGCCATCGACGAAATGGAAATAGGCATCGGCGTTGTAGAAATACTGGGTGATCGCGGCATCGGCGCCGGCATCCACTTTGAGCTTGAAATGGGCCATGTCGGCGGCCGCATGTTCGGCCTGCGGATGGGTTTCCGGGTAGCAGCCGACCAGTAATTCAAAGGTGTCGCCGTGCTCGGCGCGGATGAAGCCAACCAGTTCCGAGGCGTAGCGAAAGTCGCCGGCGCGGGCCATGCCCGACGGCATGTCGCCACGCAGCGCGACCAGGCGCTTGCAGCCCTGGGCGCGATATTGCACCAGCAACGATCGGATTTCCTCGCGGCTGCCACCGACACAGGAAATGTGCGGTGTTGCGTCCAGCCCATGGCGTTGGTGCAGGTTGCGCACGGTTTCTGGCGTGTAGCTCAGGGTCGAGCCGCCGGCGCCAAAGGTGACCGATACATATTCGGGTTGGTGTTTTGCCAGCCTGGCGGCGGTCTTGTCCAACTGCTCGCGCTGCTCGTCGGTCTTGGGCGGGAAAAACTCGAAGCTCACTGCGGCCATGGCAACCCCCTCTGCGTTGCCGTGCATTATATCGCTTCATGCGGATAAAGCGATTGACAGTCGCAAATGCCTGTTATAGCCTGCATCCATCCGACTCATCGAGACCGGCTGAGGGAAAGGCCCTTGGACGCCGGGGCAACCAGCGGGAAACCGCAAGGTGCCAAATCCTACGGTGGCAATGCCACTGAAAGATGAGCCGTAGCAGTTGCCGCAAGGCAGTTGCCGCGCGATTCCCGTTGTGGGCTCGCCGGGTCGGATCATTACAGGACCCGATGCCGTGAGCGCGAACCAGACCGAACCCCATCCGTGTACCGCCGGCCCATATGAACTGGGCATGCACCGCGCCGTGATCGACGGCGCGCTGGACGGCGTTGCCGCCGAAGTCGAAATTGGCTTTGCGCGCTATGGCCGCGTCGATGCGCCATGCATCGTGGTAATGGGCGGCATTTCGGCATCGCGCCAGGTCGGCGATTGGTGGGCCGCGCAGGTTGGCCCGGGCAAGGCGCTCGACACCCGCTACTACTGCGTGCTGGGTTTCGACTATCTGTCGGCGCTGCCTGTTGGCTGGAGCGGCATCAGCCCGCACGATCAGGCGGCGGCGCTGTGCACCTTGCTCGATGCACTGAAGATCGAGCGCGCGCATGCGCTGGTTGGTGCGTCTTATGGCGGCGCGGTGGCGTTGGCGTTCGCGGAGCGTTATCGCGATCGCCTCGACTCGGCGTTGGTGTTGTCGATGGCCGCGCGTCCGTCACCGATGGCGTCGGCGCTGCGC
>PFJA01000273.1:1692-1834 GCA_002782905.1 Lysobacterales bacterium CG_4_10_14_3_um_filter_64_11 | reverse complement strand
CGGTTGGGCGAGGATCTGGGTTTTCAGGCGGAAGCGGTGGCGATGGCGCGTGCGCTGGCGATCACCAGCTACCGTAGCGATGCCGAGTTTTCGCGCCGGTTCGCGGGCAACCCCGAGCGGCAGGGTGGCTGCTGGCGGTTGC
>PFJA01000273.1:0-1639 GCA_002782905.1 Lysobacterales bacterium CG_4_10_14_3_um_filter_64_11 | reverse complement strand
GCAGAGGCTTACCGCGTGCTATCCGAATCGCTCGACCTGCATCGGGTCGATCCGCACCGCTTGCACACCTGTCTGCATTTGCTGGCGGTCGATCAGGATCGGCTGGTGCCGCGCGCCGACATTCAGGCGCTGGCGCGTGTCACCGGTGCCTCGTTCACCTGTCTGGCTTCGGACTATGGTCACGATGCGTTTTTGAAAGAGCCCATGGCAATCGCTGACTGGCTGACGGCCTGCCTGCGCCAGGATTTGCGAATGCGACGGTCGGCGCTGACTGCTTGAACCCGCCTTTGCCACTCCCCGATCCGAGGTTACCGCCATGACTCTGCAATCCGCCACCCGCGCTGTGCGTAGCGGCATCGACACCGACCCCAACTTTGGCGCGGTGATTCCGCCACTGTACCTGTCGACCAATTTTTCATTTGCCGGTCTGGATGGCAAACGACGCTACGATTACACGCGCAGCGGCAACCCGACTCGCGACCTGTTGGCCGAGGCACTGAGCGAACTCGAAGGCGGTGCCGGAACGGTTGTCACGGCCAGTGGCATGGCGGCGGTCGGGCTGGTGCTGGAACTTCTTGAGCCGGGCCAACTGCTGGTGGTGCCGCACGATTGCTATGGCGGCTCGCATCGGTTGTTTCGTGCCTGTGCCGGCAAGGGCCGCTTCGAACTGGCGGTGATTGATTTCCACGACGCCGCTGCATTGGGCGCGGCGCTGGCGCGCGGGCCGGCGCTGGTGTGGATCGAAACCCCCAGCAATCCGTTGCTGCGCATTACCGACATCCGCCATGTCGCTGCTGCGGCAAAAGCAGCGGGCGCCACGGTGGTGGTGGACAACACCTTTTTGTCGCCGGCCCTGCAACAGCCGATTGCGCTGGGCGCCGATATCGTGGTGCATTCCACCACCAAATACATCAACGGCCATAGCGATGTGGTCGGTGGTGCGGTGGTGGCGGCCGACGCGGCGCTGCACGAAACCCTGGCCTGGTGGGCCAACGCCACCGGCGTTACCGGCGCGCCGTTCGACAGCTATCTCACCCTGCGTGGCCTGCGCACACTGAATGTGCGGCTGCGTGCGCATCAGGAAAACACGCTGGTACTGGCGGAACATTTGAACGTCCATCCGGCCGTGGCGGCAGTACATTTTCCTGGTCTTGCCAGCCATCCGGGGCACGCGCTGGCGGCGCGGCAACAGTCAGGATTCGGTGCGATGCTCAGCTTTGATCTGCATGGTGGCGTGCCCGCCGTACGCGCTTTCGTCGATGGTCTGGCCTGTTTCACGCTGGCCGAATCGCTGGGCGGCGTGGAAAGCCTGATCGCGCACCCGGCGAGCATGACCCATGCCGCCATGCCCGAGCAAGCGCGGCGCCTTGCCGGCATTGGCGATGGCTTGCTGCGCGTGTCGGTGGGCATTGAGGATGGGCGCGATCTGCTTGCCGATATCGATGCCGGGTTGGCGCGGGCGGAAGCGGTGCTGTGTGGCCGCTCCAAGGCAAATGGCGCGTTGTCGTAACCGATCCGCTTGCCGCACAGCCGGTGCGCATCGCGCCGCCGAAACCCGGTATCGCCGCATACGCGTCGCGCACCAATCCCGGGTTACGGCCTGCGGCCTAACCCGGGCTACCATAGCGCGCGTAACTCC
>PFJA01000263.1:465-3382 GCA_002782905.1 Lysobacterales bacterium CG_4_10_14_3_um_filter_64_11 | reverse complement strand
CTTCGCCTCAACCCGGGCTACTTGGGGGTTACGCGCGCAAACGTACCCGTGCAAAGTTGCGTTTGCCGATCTGTAACAGGCCCTCGAAGCCGGCGTTGAACAGGCGCTGCGGGTCCTCGATCAACTCGCCGTCCACCCGAACCGCACGTTCGCGCAGTTTGCGCATGGCTTCTGAGTTGCTGCTGGCAAGCCCAGCCAGGTTCAGCAGGGCTCCGATGCGCACGCCCTCGGCCGGCACGGTGAGCTCGTGCAACGGCAGCAAATCGAGCCGGCCCTCGGCGGCACCTTGCACCACCGCCTGCCAACCGGCGATCGCCTGTTCGGCGGCGGCGGCATCGTGGAAGCGGGTAGCCAGTTCGCGCGCCAGACGCAATTTGATGTCACGCGGATGCACGCTGCCGGCAGCAACATCGGTGCGCAGGCGAGCCAGTTCAGCCAGTGAAATATCGAAGCTCAGCAGTTCGATCCAGCGCCACATCAGGTTGTCGTCGATCTTCATCGTCTTGCTGACCATGTCGATCGCGTGCTCGTTGATGCCGATGTAGTTGTCCAGCGACTTGGACATCTTGTTGATGCCGTCCAGCCCTTCCAGCAGCGGCATGGTCAACACGATCTGCGGTGGCTGGCCGTAGTGCGCCTGCAAGGTGCGGCCCATCAGCAGGTTGAAGGTCTGGTCGGTACCGCCCAGCTCGACATCAGCGTTGAGCGCCACCGAATCGTAGCCTTGCACCAACGGGTACAAAAACTCGTGGATGGCGATCGGCTGCTGGCCGGCGAAACGCTTGGCAAAATCATCGCGCTCCAGCATGCGTGCAACCGTGTGCTGCGCCGCCAGCCGAATCATGTCGGCCGCGCTCATGCGATCGAACCACTCGGAGTTGAAGCGCAACTCGGTGCGCTCGCGATCGAGCACCTTGAACACCTGCTCGGCATAGGTCTCGGCATTGCGCGCCACATCCTCGCGGCTGAGCGGTTTGCGGGTGGCGTTTTTGCCCGACGGATCGCCGATCATGCCGGTGAAATCGCCGATCAGAAAAATCACCTGATGACCCAGATCCTGAAACTGACGCATCTTGTTCAGCAATACGGTGTGGCCCAGATGCAGATCCGGTGCGGTGGGGTCAAAGCCAGCTTTGACCCGCAGCGGCCGCCCCGTCGCCAGGCGCTGTTGCAGTTCTTCGGGTTTGACTATCGATTCGGCACCGCGCGCAATCAGCGCCAGGGCGTCAGTGGTAGGGCTCATGGTGGTCTCGGTGGTGACATGTCGCAGTTTTGGCCACACCGTGCCGCAGCCGACCAGGGCCGCGGCAAGGTGGTTGGATTGCGGCGCGGCGCTGGCATCGGCATGCAACATGCCGGCCACTGCGGCCGCGACTCACGTTAAGTCAACGTTAACGGCAAACGCACAAAAAAGCCAGTGTTGGCAAGGGTTTGACGTGCGTTGACGAGCTAGGTAAGGTGATCGCAGAACGGCTATCGGGCGGGCGTGTGAAAAATCGTTGGGGAAGGCTATTTGCGGCGCAACCGCGCGTACAGGCCGTGCGGCGGCCACAATCCGCCACCGGCACCGCGCCGGCAGCATCGCTGGCTACGCTGTGGCAACGGTTTTCGCATGAACACTGGTTGATTGCGGCGCTGTTGCTGGCCATCGTGGTGATGGTGATGGCGATCGTGCCCGGTCTCACCCGCGCGGTGCAGGCGGCGACCACAACGCGCGTCGACGTTGTCGTGCAGTTGCCTCCGCGTGATGCGCTGGCGGCCAGCCCGGGAACGGCGCAGACGCAGTGGCAGACGGTCAAGGTGGCCGCCGGCCAGACCTTGGGTCAGATCTGCGCCAACCTCGGCATTGCCATGGCTGACGTTTACAAGCTGCTCGACTATCCGGGCGCGCGCAAGCCACTCACCCAGTTGCAGGTTGGTGCCGAGTTGGCGTTCGACATCGGCGACGGCGGCAACTTGCGGGCGATCCGCTTCGATCGTGACGACAGCCAGCGCGTGCAGTTGCGGCTCGATGGTGATCGGGTCGATCAAGTGGTCAGCCAGCGTGAAGTGCAAACCCGGGTGCAGGTGGCTTCCGCCGAAATCCGCAGTTCGCTGTTTGCTGCCGGTGCCGCAGCCGGTTTGCGCGATGCCACCTTGCTGGAATTGGCCAATGTGTTTGGCTATGACATCGACTTTGCGCAGGACATCCGCAGCGGCGACCGCTTCACCGTGGTCTACGAGGAAATCTGGCGTGACGGTGAGTTTGTGCGCAGCGGCGACATCGTGGCGGCAACCTTTGTCAACCAGGGGCGCGAATACGCCGCCTACCGCTACGCTGGCAGCGACGGCAAGCTGGGTTATTACGACGAAGAAGGCCGGCCGGTGAAGAAGAGCTTTCTGCGCATGCCGATCGAGTTCGCACGCATCAGTTCGCGCTTTTCGTCTGCGCGCAGGCACCCGATCCTCGGCAGGGTGCGCGCCCACAAGGGCGTCGATTATGCAGCGCGCTCGGGTACCCCGATCCGCGCTGCCGGCGATGGCCGGGTGGCATTTGCTGGCTGGCAAAATGGCTATGGTCGCGCGGTGATTCTCGATCACGGCCGCGGCTACACCACCTTGTACGGGCATATGTCGAAGTTCGGAAAATACCGCACCGGTCAGCGCGTCGTGCAAGGCTCGGTGATCGGTTACGTTGGCGCCTCCGGCCTCGCCAGTGGCCCGCATCTGCACTACGAGTTCCGCGTCGCCGGCGTGCATCGCGATCCGTTGAAGGTGACCCTGCCCAAGCCCGAGCCGCTGCCGCGTGTGGAGATGGCGCGCTTCACCGCACAGGTGATGCCGATGCGTACGCAGTTGGCACTGTTGCAGGCGCGTCGCTTCGCGGCGCGTTGAATGTGCTGGCGCAGAGCTATTATCTCGGCCTGATCTCGGGCAC
>PFJA01000263.1:0-229 GCA_002782905.1 Lysobacterales bacterium CG_4_10_14_3_um_filter_64_11 | reverse complement strand
ATCCGGACTCGCCGCACTTGCTGTTTCTGCCGGGGTATTTGTCGGAGAAACCGCTGGAGGGGGCGCCGATCCCGCGCTTTCAGGAGAAGTGGTTGCCGCTGGGGGAGAGCGTGCGCGAAGGGTGGGTGCCGCTGCTGGTGCTGGTGCTGGAGGCGGGAGGGGCGTTTTTCTGCGCGCTGGGGATGGTCAACCGAATGGATCTAACGGGTTGAGGGAGAGCGGGATAGTG
>PFJA01000131.1 GCA_002782905.1 Lysobacterales bacterium CG_4_10_14_3_um_filter_64_11 | reverse complement strand
CGAGCACATCGTCGGCCGCTACACCTTCAAGCACGACGAATTTTTCTATCGCGGCCACTTCCCGGGCGACCCGGTCACGCCCGGCGTGATCCTGACCGAAGCGATGGCGCAGACCAGCGTGGTCGCACTGGGCTTGTACCTGTGCGCGCAAACCCTGGCCGGCGACGAATTGTCGAAGTGGACGACGTTGTTCACCGAGTGCCAGATGGAGTTTCAGCTACCGGTACTGCCAGGCGAGACCGTCACCATCGTCGGTGAAAAACTGTTTTTCCGCCGCATGAAATTGAAAAGCCGGGCGCAATTGTTTCTCGCCGATGGTCGGCTGGCGGCCGAGGGCACCTTGGCAGGCATAGGAGTGCAACGTGGCAAATAGAGTCGTTATCACCGGCATGGGCGTGCTGGCGCCCAATGGCCATGGCCTTGCAGCGTATGAAGCCGCGCTGCGTGAGGGCGTGTCCGGCATCCGCTTCATCGAAAAACTGGCAGAACAGAACTTCGCCTGTCAGGTGGGCGGCGTGCCGCCGGGCGTGGATGAACTCAAGCACGACTACTTGAGCCGTGAAGACCTGACCGCGATGAACGACGCAATGATCTACACCGCGATCGCCGGCATCGACTGTTGGCGCGATGCCGGCCTGCGCCCGATCGGCCCCGATTCCGACGTCGATTGGGATACCGGCGCGATCATCGGCACCGGCATCGGCGGCATGCAGACGGTTGGCGAGCGCCTGATCCCGATGGTCGACAAAGGCCGGGTCGGCCGGCTCGGCTCGACGATGGTCGAACAAGTGATGTGTAGCGCGGTGTCGGCCAAGCTCGGCGGCCTGCTTGCGCTCGGCGGCCAGGTCACCACCAACAGCTCGGCCTGCACCACCGGCACCGAGGCGGTGGTCGATGCCTTTCACGCCGTGCGCAGCGGCCAGTGCGCGCGGATGATGGCCGGCGGCGCCGAAGGCAGCTCGCATTACACCTGGTCGGGATTCGACGCCATGAAGGTGCTCAACAGCCGCAGCAACGACGCGCCGGACAAGGCATCGCGGCCCATGAGCGCATCCGCGGCCGGCTTCATCCCCGGCTCTGGCGCTGGCATTTTGATGCTGGAAAGCCTCGCCAGCGCGCAGGCGCGCGGCGCGCGCATCTATGCCGAAATCATCGGCGGCCATGTCAACAGCGGCGGCCAGCGCGGTGGTGGCTCGATGACCGCACCCAACCCCGATGGCGTGGTGCGCTGCATTCGCACCGCGATGGCGATGGCCGGCATTCGTGCCGACCAGATCGATGCCATCAATGGCCACCTCACCGCCACCTTCGCCGACCCCTCCGAACTGGAAAACTGGCGCCGTGCGCTGGATGTCGATGCCGCCGCGCTGCCGCCGATCAATGCCAGCAAAAGCCTGATCGGCCATGCCTTGGGTGCCGCCGGCGGATTGGAGTGCGTGGCGGTGGCATTGCAACTGCATCATGGCTTTTTGCACGGTTCGCGCAACTGTGAAGACCTGCACCCGAAGCTCGAGCCGTTCCGCGGTTCGGTGGTGCAACATACCCGGCCATTCGCCGGTCAGATCATCGCCAAGAGCAGTTTTGGCTTCGGCGATGTCAACGGCTGCCTGCTGTTCCGCACGTTTCAACCCTGACCCCCGCCACTGGAGAATGCCATGAACGAAGCGCAAATCACCGAAAAAGTCATTGCCCTGATCACCCCGTATGTCAAGAATACCGAAGCGCTGAACAGCATCGGCAAGGACACCCGCATCCTCGCCGATCTGGGCGTCAACTCGGCACGTCTGGTCGATATCGTGCTCGCGTTCGAGGACGAGTTCGATATCGAGGTCAGCGACGATGCCGCCGACTCGATCGCCACCATCGGCGATGCCGTCCAGCTGATCGGCAAGCTGGTCGGCTGATATGAAGCTCCCGCGCCGTATGCGCCTGGCACTGCGCGTGCAGCGCGGCATCAGCTATCTGTGTTTTGCCCTGTTCGGGCCGATCCTGACCGCGATTTACCGCTTCCGCTTCCGTTTTTCCGCGCATCAGGTGGACGCAGTGCGGGCGCAGTATCGCGCCGTGCGTGCCGAGCACCCCGGGCCGCTGTTGATTTGCAGCAACCACCTTACCCTGGTCGATTCGATCATCCAGACCATCGTGCTCGGCTCATTGTGGGATTACCTGCGCCATCCGGCTTCATTGCCATGGAACCTGCCGGAAGCCAAGAACTTCTACCACCGTTTCAGTTGGCGCCTGGTGTGTTATCTCGGCCGCTGCATTCCGGTCGAACGCGGTGCTTGCGCCGAGCAGGCGCGTCTGGCACAGGCGCGGATGCGGTACGTGCTCGATCGCGGCGATGCCATCGCGATTTTCCCGGAAGGCCGACGCAGCCGCAGTGGCCGCGTCGACGACCGCGATTTTTCCTACGGCGTTGGCCAATTGCTCAACCGGGTGCCCGGCGCCAAAGTGCTCTGTGTGTATTTGCGCGGGATGCATTTTGGCGGCTTCGCCGATTTTCCAACGCCGGGCGATCGTTTTTACGTGCAACTGAAAATGCTGGTGCCGCATTCGGCCAGCACCGGCCTGCGCCGCGCGCGCGATTATTCGGCGCAGATCGTTGCCCAACTCAAGGCAATGGAAGACGACTACTTCACGGCCCGGGCTTCAGGCGCCCTGAGTCTGCCAGCGGCGTCGTGAAACTCACGCTGGGCAACGACCTGATTGATTTTCGCGCCCGCCATAACCGTGGCCGCGCCGAGCAGCCGCGCTTGCTGGCGCGGGTGTTGACCGCCCGCGAGCGCACCCAACTGGCCGATGAAGCCGCCGACGATGTCGGCTTTGCGCTGCTGTGGTCGGCCAAGGAAGCCGCGTACAAAGCCGCCAAAAAGGCCGATCCCGCGCTGGTGTTCGCACCCGGGCGCTGGCAACTCGAATGCGCCGATATGCAACTGCGCGACGACCACAAACACGGGCAGGTGGTGATCGCCGAGCACCCGCCGATCACCGTGTCCTGGCAGTGGCACGCGCACTGGCTGCATTGCATCGCGGTGCAGGGTCAAAGCACAGCGGCGATCACTCGCGCGGTAGTGGCCTTGGCTGATTGCCCAGCGAATGCCACATTCAGCGAACGCGAGCGCGACAGCTTCAGCCGCGAACCTTCCGCCATGGTGCGCACGTTGGCCAAACGCCTGCTTGCGCAGCAGGGCATCAACGACACTGAAATCGTGCGCGAACGGGTTGCGGGCGGGCTGCTGCCGCCGCGTGTTTTCAGCGCTGGGGTGGCGCGCGACGACATCCAGCTGAGCCTGTCGCACGATGGCGACTACGTAGCGGCGGTGATTGCGTTTGCGGCTTGAACACGACGCCCCGGGTTCGGCCCTGCGGGCCTTCAACCCGGGCTACCACACCTCGCGCTTTTGTAGCCCGGGTTAGCGCGAAGCGCGTAACCCGGGGCACGC
>PFJA01000211.1 GCA_002782905.1 Lysobacterales bacterium CG_4_10_14_3_um_filter_64_11 | reverse complement strand
AAAGATCGGTGCCTTGGTGGATGCGGTTCGTGCGCAAGAGCTGCCATGCCTGCTTGTCGACGATGGCTCCGAGCCAGTGTGTGCGAAAGTGCTCATGCAGCTTGCTGCCGAAAACCCTGCCACAGTCAACTTGGTGCGGCTACCATGCAATCGGGGCAAGGGAGCCGCGGTGATGGCCGGATTTCGCGAGGCGGCGCGTCGTGGTTACAGCCATGTCGTGCAAATTGATGCCGACGGTCAGCATGATGCCGCAGATATCGCCGGTTTTTTGCGTGAAGCGCGCAACTTTCCAGAGGCGATGATCATTGGTTGCCCGAAGTTCGACGCCTCGGTGCCAAAGGGTCGTCTGTACGGGCGCTACCTCACCCATGTCTGGGTCTGGATCAATACCCTGTCGGTGGACATCCGCGACTCGATGTGCGGGTTTCGGGTCTATCCGCTGCCGCCGGTGCTGCGATTGATTGACACGGTTCGCGTTGGCCGTCGCATGGATTTCGATATCGAAATCCTGGTTCGACTTCACTGGACAGGAGTTGCCGTCAGAAATCGTGATACGTGCGTGAATTATCCACCGGATGGGATATCCCACTTCGACCTGTTGCGCGACAACCTGCGGATTTCGCGGATGCACGCGATGCTTTTTTTCGGCATGCTTTGGCGATTGCCATGGCTCCTGACGCGCAAAAGAAAAGGCTCATGAGCACGGGCCGGCACTGGGCCGATCTTGGCGAAAGCACGTCTGTTGCGGGTATTTGGCTCCTGTACGCGGTGTACCGCTGTTGCGGACGGGTGCCGTTCCGGCTGTGCCTGTATCCAGCGGTGTTTTACTACTGGCTGGCTCGGCCACGTGCTCGCCGTGCATCGGCCGAGTACCTGAAGCGCGTGTATCGCAGTCACGGGGTATTCGCTGCGGAGCCGGGTCCGCGACAGGGTCTGCGACATTTTTTTTGCTTCGCCGAAACGCTGATGGACAAGCTGTTGGCGGTGGCTGGCAAGTATCCACCATCGCGGCTGCGCTTTGAGGGGCACGATTTGTTGGTTCCCGACGCCCAGTCCGGGCGTGGCGGGGTAATTGTCACGGCGCATATGGGTTGCCTTGAGTTGATGCAAGTCGCAGCCGGATGGCGTGAGGATTTCAGCATCACGATTCTGGTGCATACCGCGCACGCACAGCGCTTCAACCGCATCCTGCACCGCCTCAATCCCATGGCACGAGTGCGGCTGCTGCAGGTTGCTGATTTTTCTCCCGTCATGGTGATGATGCTGGCTGATCGGGTGGCTGCGGGCGAGTTTGTGGCGATCGCCGGCGATCGCGTACCGGTCCGCGGTGGTCGGGTCGCCTGGGTGCCATTTCTTGGCCATCTGGCAGCGCTGCCGACGGGCCCATACCTATTGGCATCGTTGCTCGAATGTCGCGTGTATTTGCTCAGTTGCCTGCATCAGGGCAACGGCTACGTCGCGCAAGTACGCCAGTTGACCGCGCACGTTGCGTTGCCACGCGCATCGCGTGATGACGCGCTGACGGCTTATTGCACGCAATATGTGGCCTGGCTTGAGCAATGTTTGTGCGATTCGCCATACGATTGGTTCAATTTTTTCCCTTTCTGGAATCAGGTACCCCATGCACGTAATTCCACTTGAAGCGCGTACCGTCATCGTCGGGTCAGGGCGCCTGTGCATTGATGATGTCGTTGCGGTCGCACGCCAGCGATGTCCGGCTCGCCTTTCAAATGATGCTGCATTTGCTGCGCGGATCACTCGTGGCGCGGCATTCATCGACCGCCTGATTGCCGAAGAAGGCGTGGTCTATGGCGTCAGCACGGGGTATGGCGATTCGTGCACTGTCAATGTTCCGGCCTCGCTGGTCGCAGAACTGCCACACCACCTCTATGCGTACCACGGTTGTGGTCTGGGCCGATATCTCGACGCGGAAGAAACGCGCGCTGTGCTTGTGGCCCGATTGGTATCGTTGGCACAGGGGATGTCCGGGGTCAGCATGGGCTTGTTGCGCCAGATCGATGGTCTATTGCAGCACGATATCCTGCCGCGCATTCCAGCCGAGGGATCGGTGGGTGCAAGCGGTGATTTGACGCCGTTATCCTACCTTGCCGCTGTGTTGTGCGGTGAGCGTGATGTCGTTGTGGATGGAGAAATACTGACCGCCGCCATCGCGCTGCAACGATTCGGGCTCATTCCGCTGCGGCTACGGCCCAAGGAGGGTTTGGCGATCATGAACGGCACCGCAGTGATGACCGCGCTTGCTTGCCTGGCATGGCAACGGGCCTCTTACTTGAGCCGTTTGTGCACCCGTTTGACCGCTTTCAACGTGCTTGCCAGTGCCGGCAACGCCCATCATTTCGACGAAGCATTGTTTGCGGTAAAGCCGCACGCGGGCCAGCAACGCGTCGCTGCGCGCTTGCGTGCCGATCTGTTGTGCGATCACCCGGTGCGCAACGATCGGCGGTTGCAGGATCGCTACTCGTTGCGCTGTGCGCCACATGTGATTGGCGTACTGGAGGACGCCTTGCCGTTCTTCCGCGAGACCATCGAGAATGAACTCAATAGCGCGAACGACAATCCGGTCATCGACCCGGATAACGAGCTGGTTTTGCACGGCGGACATTTCTATGGTGGGCACATCGCGTTCGCCATGGACTCCATGAAAAATCTTGTCGCCAATCTCGCGGATTTGATGGATCGACAAATGGCGATCATGGTTGACGCCCGCTATAACCATGGATTGCCAGCCAACCTCTCGGCCTCGACGGGTGCACGCGCGTCGATTAACCATGGTTTGAAGGCGTTACAGATCAGTGTTTCTGCGTGGACGGCCGAGGCGCTCAAGTTGACCATGCCAGCGTCGGTATTTTCACGTTCCACTGAGTGCCACAATCAAGACAAGGTTAGTATGGGTACGATTGCGGCTCGTGACTGCCTGCGTGTGCTCGAACTGACCGAGCAGGTTGCGGCCGCACTGTTGATTACGAGCCGCCAAGGGATCACTCTGCGTCAGCGCGTGCAGCCTGAACTCGTGTTGGGGCCAGCACTTGAAGACATGCACTCGGATTTGGGTCGCCGGCTGGTGCTGATCGAAGAGGATCGCGCGCTCGACCACGACCTGATTAACCTCATCGCGGCGATTCGCGCCGAATCCTGGACATTGTATGCGGCCTGAACTGGCTGTTGAAATCACCCTGCGCCCCGCATACCATGACATTGACCCGATGGATGTGGTCTGGCATGGACACTACCTGAAGTATTTCGAGCTGGCTCGTTGTGCGTTGTTGAAGCGCTTCAATTTTGACTATCCACAGATGCGAGAAAGTGGTTTTGTCTGGCCAGTTGTCGATCTAAGAGTGAAATACGTTCGTCCCGCCCGGTTTGATCAACCGTTGCGGGTTCACGCGCAGATTGTCGAATGGG
>PFJA01000004.1 GCA_002782905.1 Lysobacterales bacterium CG_4_10_14_3_um_filter_64_11 | reverse complement strand
GCCACAACGCCACCCGCCAAGGCATGGCGCAGCGCGATACGACGATTGGGAATCACCAGATAGGCGGCACTGAAACCAAGCAATTCGACGATGGTGGGCATGGCACGGATCAAACGCTAGCCAAGCACACTGCTTTGCAGCCCGGTATCGGCCGACAAGGCGTACAAATATGACGTGAAGGCCAGCGCAGCGGTGGCCGCAATCGCGCCCAGGCTGAGCACCGTCCAGTACACCAGGAAGCGGGTCAGGCGCGGGCGCGGCGCGTCAACCCGCCAAATCCGGTTGAAGGTAGCCTCGATACTTGACAGCGTCAGTACCGCCGAAGCGATCAAGGCGAGGGTGCCGGCCAGAGTCAGGCCGGAAACTCCCTGCGAAAATGCCTTGAGGTAGGTTTCCACCGTGCGCGCGGCAGACGGCACGAAATTCGAGAACACGAAGTCGCCAAGGCGGTCGGTCCATTGTTGAAACACCGGAAACCCGGAAACGATGGCAAAAGCCACCGCCGACAACGGCACCAGCGCAAACACCGTGGTGTAACTGAGCGCCCCGGCGGTCTCGAAGCAGCGGTCGTCGACAAAACGGCGCCACAGGAAGCGGGCAAATGCCTGCACCCGTTCGCGGTGCAGTTCACCCAGTCGCCTGATCAGGTCGTGTAGCCAGTTCATCGGGATAGTGTATTGCTTCGCTCTGCTCAGCGAGCGCCTTCAGCGGCGGGCAGCAACGAATACATCGCACCATCGTCGGCGAAGGCCACCGGCCCGTCATAGTGGCGCCGGATTGCAGCCAGTGTCTGTGGTTCGCGGCCAAGCGTGCGGCGCATGCGGTGCGACAGCAGCACGGCACGAACATTCGCGCTACCGGCGATGCGGCCAATCTCGTCCGGCGGCATGTGCAACATGAGCGCGGCACGGCCGGCATTCTGCGGCACGGCGTTGTGGGCAACCAGCAAATCGGCATCGCGCGCCAGCACGTCCAGAGTGCGGCCGGCGTTGCTGGTATCGCCGGAAAACACCAGCGCGCAGCCGGCGGCCTCGGCACGCCAGGCGATCGCGGGGATCGGGCCATGCCTGACGCGGGTGGCGCGCAGGGTCCACGCGCCAGCACGCAGCGGGGCACTGATGCCTTGCGGCGGATCGACGACCTGGACCTTCAGCTTGAAATCACTGGCCTGCTGCGGATCAAGGTATTCGTGAAGATAATGGAATGCGCCGTCCGGCGCGGCGAATAATGCCGCGAGCCAGGCATCGACGGCGGGCATCAGCGCATTGCCGGCCGGGCCGTAAACTGGCAGGTCGCGCTGGCGTGAGGTGAAATAGGCTGCTTTGACAAACGCCGGGAAGTCCGCCGCATGATCGACGTGCAGGTGTGTGAACAGCACAGCATCGAGATCTTCGATGCGCGCCCCGGCGCGCTCAAAACCCAGCGCCGTGCCGCTTCCGGTATCGATCAGTATGCGCGCGGCGCCATCGAGCATCAGCAGGTAGCCGCTGGAGGCACGGCCATCACCGAGTTCCGGCCCACCCGACCCGAGCACGATCAGACGAACGCGTTCGCTGTCGCAATCGGCGTAGGCCTGGCCAGCAAATATGCACATCGCTGCAGCCAGCACGGCAGCAATGTGCAGATGCCGCCTGGTTTGCGGCCGCCGCGCACGGTGCGCGGCACGTTGAATGGCTGCATTTGCGTTAACCCATGGCATGACACACCCGTCATTACAGCGCGAAAATCCACGCCAGTGCACGCGACGTTAACAGAATCCGGCAGCGCCTATCGTGCGCTGCCCGTACCTGGCTGATCACACGTGCGCTTGCGGCACGGCTCTGAAAGTAACGATGGGCAAAGCACTACACTAGACGCCCCGATTCCAGAACCACATTGCCATGCCCGATATCTTGATCCTGTACTACAGCCGTGGCGGTTCGGTGGCGCAGTTGGCGCGCCACATCGCCCGCGGTGTCGGTGAAGTCGCTGGGATGCAGGCGCGCCTGCGCGCCGTACCACCGGTGGCTGCTGTAACCCAGCAGGCGGCGCCGCCGGTACCCGACGACGGCGCGCCCTACGTCAGCCACGACGATCTGGCGCAGTGCGCCGGGCTGATTCTCGGTAGCCCGACCCGGTTCGGCAACATGGCCGCGCCGCTCAAGCATTTCCTCGACGGCACCGGCAGCGAATGGGCTTCGGGCACCCTGGCCGGAAAACCGGCGGCGGTGTTCACCTCCACCGCATCGCTGCACGGTGGCCAGGAGTCCACCTTGCTGAGCATGGCGCTGCCGCTGCTGCATCACGGCATGGTGCTGGTCGGCATTCCCTACACCGAAGCGGCGTTGTCGAGCACGCGTAGCGGCGGTACACCGTATGGCGCCAGCCATGTTGCCGGTGCCGCGGACAACAGCGAGCCCAGCGACGAAGAACGCGTGCTGGCGCGCGCGCTGGGCCGGCGCGTGGCGCAGATCGCACAGCGGCTGCTGCCATGAGCGCACTGTTCAGCCGCAACGCCAAACTGGCCGTGGCCGCGATCATGGCGCAGTGGCTGCTGCACGCGTTCTGGCAGGTGGGGCTATCGTCGCTGCCGCTGGCGCTGCGTCTGACCGTGCTGGCGCTCGCCCTGATTCCGGGTGTGCCGTGCCTGATTGCGGTGCTGCGTCGCCAGCGTTCGGCCGCATTCTGGGCCGGCGTGGGCAGCCTTTTTTATTTCAGCCACGGGGTGATGGAAGCGTGGGTGGCCGAACCGTGGCGGCTATTGGCCTGGCTTGAAATCGCGCTTGCCCTGCTCGCCATTTTCGCCAGTTCCAGCGACGGCCTGCGCGCACGGTTTGCCGCACGCAAGGCGGCTGCATCGCGTTAAACTGTGCGCCGCAGCGGTTACCTATGGGAGAGCGACGCGTGGATGAACTGTGCATCGTCACGACCGGCGGCACCATCGACAAGATCTATTTCGATGACAAGTCCGATTTTCAGGTGGGCGAACCGCAGATCGGTCGCATCCTGCAGGAGCTGGGTGTGGCGTTTCGCTTCAACGTCATCCCGATTCTGCGCAAGGACAGCCTGCACCTGACCGACGAGGATCGCGAACTGATCCGCGACACCATCGCCGCACAGGCTGCCAACCATGTGCTGGTGACGCACGGCTCGGACTCGATGGTGGCAACCGCCAAGGTGCTCGCCGGCATTGCGAACAAAACCATCGTGCTCACCGGTGCACTCAACCCGGCGCGTTTTCGCGGCTCGGATGCCGAGTTCAACATCGGCACCGCGGTCGGCGCGGTGCAGTGCCTGCCGGCCGGCGTCTATATCGCCATGAACGGGCGTATCTGGAACCCGGAAAAGGTGCGCAAGAACGTCAGCGCCAATCGCTTCGAACCGATTGTTTGATGGTGTAGCCCGGGTTGAGGCGAAGCCCGCGACCGCGATCCCCGCACAGCGCAAACAACCCCGGGTTACGGCCTGCGGCCTAACCC
>PFJA01000052.1:190-14741 GCA_002782905.1 Lysobacterales bacterium CG_4_10_14_3_um_filter_64_11 | reverse complement strand
GACGCGTGGCTAATCCGGCAATGGCGCAAAGCCGCGCAAGCTGACCTGGAAGCGCAAGCCTTCGTCCAGTTGCCATTGCATCGCCAAACCCTGCGCTTTCGCCAACGCCAGCGCCAATGCCAGCCCCAGCCCGGCATGGTGCCGGTTCGGTGGGGCATCACCGCGATAGAACCGGCCACTGAGCTGCGCCATGTCATCGCTGCGCAAGCGCGGCGCAGCATTGCCAATCAGCAATTGGTAACCACCGCCTTTGTCGAACAGATCGATGCTGGCGACGCTGTTCTCGGGTGCATGCGCCACCGCGTTGCCCAACAGATTGGAGAGTATGCGTTCACAGGCACTGGCGTCGGCCAACACCCAAGCTTCCTGTGGCAACGACAAAACAAAGCGGATGCGTTTGCCACGAATGCCATCATCCAGACGCCGCAACTGCGCCCGGACCAATGCCACCAGTTCGACCGGCTCCGCAATCAGGCGGTCCATACCGGCTTCATAACGTGCCAGCATGAGCAGTGTTTCGACCACGCGCTGCATTTCCGCACCGATGGCGGCGATTTCGGTCAGGCTATGGCGCAATGCCTCGTGATCGCCGGTCAACAGGGCCACCTCGGCGATGGCACGGGTTTCCGCCATCGGCGTGCGCAGTTCGTGCGCCAGATCGCGCGCATAGCGACGCTCGCGCGCGATGGTGGCGAACAACCGTTCCAGCAAAACGTTGATCTTGTCGGCCATCGGCGCCAATTCCGCCGGCAGGCCCTGCACTTCAAGTGTGTTGAGCTTGCCGTCGGGATCGATTTTACTGGCCGCCTCGCCCAGACGTTGCAGCGGAGCCAAGGTGCGCACCGCCACCCAGCGCACCGCGATGATCGCCAGCACCAGAGCCAGGGCGGTGCCACCCAGCAAGGCAAAATGCAGGCTGCGTTCCAGTGCGTCCAGCGATGTCCGCTCTTCGGCAATCATCAACGACAGGCTGCCGCGCGAATCGCCGGCCGGCAAGGCGTAACGACGCAGCGCGGCACGCCCATCATGGCCATCGGGTAATACCACGTCGTAAAACAGCGCTGGCGCGCCTGGCTCCAGCGCTGGCGGAGCCGGCAAATCGCGGCCATTGCTCGATTCGGACCGCGCCACGGTGGCACCCTGCGCATCCCATATCTGGTAGAACGCGGTATGACCCTGCTCGGCATATTCCGGCAGCCAGCGTTCAAGGCGGTTTGACTTCACACCACCGGCACCGACACCCTGCATGTCGGCCAGCAGGTTGAGGCGATTTTGCAGACCGCGATCAAAACGCCCATATAATTCCGCATCGATGCGCACATCGACAAACCAGAATAGTGTCGAAAGGATAATGCCCAGCAACACTGTCAGCAGCACACTGAGTTGATCGACGAACGAAAGCCGCATATCAGTTCACCAGATAACCAAAGCCGCGCCGGGTTTCGATCAGCTCGGCAAGCCCCGCCTTGCTCAATTTGCCGCGCAAGGTGCTCATCAGCACCTCGATCACCTTGTCCGATGCCGTGCTCTCGGAACTGTACAAGTGCTCGAACACCGCCTCGCGGCTCATGGTGCGGCCACGATGACGCAGCAGCAGAACCAGCAGCGAAAACTCTTTCGGCGTAAGCGGCAACACTTCATCATCGACCCGCGCATTCTGCGCCACGGTATCGATACTCAGTTTGCCGTGGGTCAACAACGGTGCGCGCTCGTCATGACGACGCCGTGCCAACGCCTGCACCCGCGCACGCAATTCCTCAAAGGCAAACGGCTTGACCAGATAATCGTCGGCGCCCAGATCCAGCGCCTGCACCCGATCACCGATTTGATCGCGCGCCGACAGAATCAATACGCGGCAGTGCAGTTCACGACGGCGGATTTCACGCAACACACCGATACCGTCGATAACCGGCATCATCAAATCCAGCACGATCACGTCGTAGTCGGCGCTGTGCAAATAGGACAGAGCTTCGCCGCCATCGGCGGCCTGGTCGACGGCGAAACCGCTGCCCGCCAGTCCGGTCGCCAGCGCGCTACGCAGCCGTTCGGAATCATCGACCACCAAAATCCGCACGCAACCCACCTCATTGTGTCCCAGAGTCCAGTGTAGCGGCCCGGCTTTGAATGCGCTTAAGGCATGGCTGGCAGCCGCCTGTCTTTGCTACCCTGCGCGCCATGAATGCCCAACTGCCGCAAAGGGCGCCACTTCGTGTGCGCCTCCGCAATTACTGGCTGCTGCTGCGCGGCGACCGGCCGATCGGCGTGCTGCTGCTGCTGTGGCCAACGTGGTGGGCACTGTGGCTGGCCGCCGAGGGCACGCCGCCGTGGCCGTTGTTGGCGATTTTCACCGCTGGCGTCTGGCTGACCCGCTCCGCCGGTTGCGTGATCAACGATTATGCCGACCGCTGGCTCGATGGCCAGGTGCAGCGGACCCGCAACCGCCCGCTCGTCACCGGCGCAGTATCGGGCCGCGAAGCACTGCTCGTCTTTGTGGTGTTGATGGTGGTGGCATTCGGATTGGTTCTGCTGACCAATCGCCTGACCGTGCTGCTGAGCGTGGTCGGGGTGTTTCTCGCCGCCAGCTACCCGTACCTGAAACGCCACACCTATCTGCCACAGGTGTATCTGGGCATGGCGTTCGGCTGGAGTATCCCGATGGCCTATGCCGCAGTCACCGGCAGCGTGCCGGCACCGGCCTGGCTGCTGTTCATGGCCAACATCCTGTGGGCCACCGGCTACGACACCTGGTATGCGATGGTGGATCGTGACGACGATCTGCGGGTCGGCGCCAAAAGCACCGCCATCCTGTTCGGTTCCGCTGACCTGCTTGCGCAGGCGGTGATTTTCGCCGGATTCGTGCTCAGCATGCTGTTGCTTGGCCAGCGCCTTGACCTGGCCTGGCCCTACTTCGCCAGCTTGGCGGTGGCGACGGCGTTGCTTGGCTGGCAGTTCTGGATCGCCCGGCGGCGCCAGCGCGATGCCTGTTTCCGGGCCTTCATGCACAACGCCTGGGTGGGACTTGCGGTATTTGTCGGGATTGCACTGGCACTGCGCTGAGCGCGCGCCAACTTGCTACCCTGATGGCCGGCCCAGCCAAGACGCGCAAGGACTCCGTTGCCATGAAAATCATCTCCGTCTTCTTCATCATCGTGTTCGCCATGCTGACCTCCACGCAAGCCAGTGCCGACAAACTCACCCTCGAAGCGCTCACCGGCGATGCCCCGTTGTCCGGCCCGAGCCTGATGAAACCCAAGATTGCGCCCGATGGCTCGCGCGTCACCTTTCTGCGCGGCAAGGATGACAACCGCTTCCGTCTGGATCTGTGGGAATACGAGCTGGCCAGCAGCCAGACCCGCATGCTGGTGGATTCCACGCGCGTACTGGCCGGCGAGGAAACCCTGTCCGACGAAGAAAAGGCGCGCCGCGAACGGCAGCGCATCGGCGCGCTGAGCGGTATCGTCGATTATCAGTTTTCTCCCGATGGCCGCTCGCTGCTGTTTCCGCTGGGTGGCGATCTGTATCTGTATCCCCTGCGCGCGAACACGACACAAACCGCCGAATCGCCGCTAACGCCGTTGCGCCAACTCACCCATGGCGAAGGCTTTGCCACCGACGCCAAGGTGTCGCCCAAAGGCGGCTATGTCAGCTTCATCCGCGACCGCAACCTGTGGCTGATCGACCTCGCCGACGGCACGGCGCGCCAGCTCACTTTCGATGGCTCGGCGGTGATTGGCAACGGCGTCGCCGAGTTTGTTGCTGATGAAGAAATGGACCGTCATACCGGCTATTGGTGGGCGCCGGACGATTCCGCAATCGCCTTTGCGCGCATCGACGAATCGGCGGTGCCGGTCAAGCAGCGCATCGAGATGTACGCCGACCACACCGCAGTGGTTGAGCAACGCTACCCCGCAGCCGGCGAAACCAATGTCCGCGTGCAGTTGGGCGTAATCGCAGCCAAGGGCGGCAAGCCGCGCTGGATCGATCTGGGCAAGAACCCGGACATCTACCTGGCCCGGGTCGATTGGCGCAACCCGAACGAGTTGAGCTTCCAGCGCCAGAGCCGCGACCAGCACCGGCTTGAGTTGATTCTGGCCGACCTTGGCAGCGGCAAGCAGCGCGTGCTGGTCAGCGAAACCAGCGATAGCTGGGTGCCACTGCACAGCAATCTGCGTTTCCTCGATGACCGCGATGCGTTTTTGTGGAGTTCCGAGCGCAGCGGCTTTGCGCATCTGTACCTGATCGACATGCGCAGTGGCGAGGCCACGGCGCTCACCTCGGGCGAGTGGATGGTCGAGGACGTGCTTGCACTCGACCAAGACAAAGGCGTGGTGTATTTCAGCGGCAGCCGCGACTCGGTGCTGGAAAAACACATCTACGCACTGCCGTTGACTGGCGGCACCCCAACCCGGCGCAGCGTCGAAGGCGCGTGGCACGAAGCGCGCTTTGCCGACAATGCCAGCGTCTATGTCGACCTGTGGTCGAACCCGAGCACACCGCCGCAGACGCAACTGTTCCGCGCCGACGGCACGGTGCTGACCACACTGCTGGAAAACCGCATCGGCGAAGGCCACCCCTATCAACGCTTCATCGCTGCCCATCTGCCGATCGAGTACGGTGCGATGACCGCGGCCGATGGGCAGATCCTGCATTACAGCCTGATCAAGCCCAGCAATTTCGACGCCCGCAAGAAGTATCCGGTGGTGGTGTACGTTTACGGCGGGCCGGCCGGGCAAACCGTGCGCAAGGGCTGGTCGCCCGACTTCAACCAGTATCTGGCGCAGCATGGCTACCTGGTGTTCTCGATCGACAACCGCGGCACCCCGCGCCGTGGCGTGCGTTTTGGCAGCGCCCTGTACCGGCAACAGGGCAACGTTGAAGTGGATGACCAATTGCGCGGCCTGCAAATGCTGCGCACCCTGCCGTTCGTCGATGGCAACCGCATCGGCGTATACGGCTGGTCCAATGGCGGCTACATGACCCTGATGCTGCTGGCCAAAGCCTCGCATGCCTATGCCTGCGGCGCGGCCGGTGCGCCGGTGACCGACTGGGAGCTGTACGACACCCACTACACCGAACGCTACATGGGCTTGCCCGCCGACAACGCCGAGGGTTATCGCCAGAGCAGCGTGTTCACCCACCTCGATGGATTGAGCGCAAAACTGCTGCTGATCCACGGCATGGCCGACGACAACGTGCAGTTCAGCAACTCGATACAGTTGATGAGCGCCTTGCAAAAGCGTGGCAAGGCATTCGAGCTGATGACCTATCCCGGCGCCAAACACGGCTTGCGCGGCAAGGATGCACTGCATCGGCTCAAACTGACCGAGGACTTCTTCGCGCGTTGCCTCGGCGATGGTTGAAATGCCCCGTTTTATGGAACAATGACCGAACCGCTGCCGTGGGCGCCTGCCACAGATCACGTCTGGGGCAGGCTCTGCCGGCGAACAATGCCGCGCGAAGCTTCGCGCTCAGGCGCGCGGTGAACGCGAGTCTTTAGGCCGTCTGCTGAAAACTGATCGCGCTTCGCGCTCAGGCGCGCGGTGAACGCACCCTGTGGGCCAGGGCTTCTGTAGGCGCGCACCCTGTGCGCGCCAGTGTTACCGTGTCGAGCTATGCCAGAATGCGGCATGGCCGGCGCCCCACACATCCTTTCACCCGCGCTGAAAGACTGGCTGAACGAACGACGGGCCAGACTGCAAGCCGCTGGCTTGGCTGTCGAGGACGCGGACGCAATGCGCCTGCTCGACGGCATGCTGCTCGCCAGCGACTTCGCCTTTGCCGCGTTGCTGCGCGATCCGGCATTGTGGGCAACGACAAGACACCCACTGCCGCCAGCGCCGGTACTCGCACCCGACGCCAGCGAACAGTGGCCGGCGCTGTTGCGCCGATATCGCGTTGCCGGTTCACTGGCGATGATCGCGGCGGATGTCGCCGACCCGCACGCGATCGAACATGTATTGCGCAACACCTCCAAGCTGGCTGACCGCTGCATCGCCGCTGCGCTGGCTGCGGTGCAGGCCGACATGGCACAGCGGCACGGCACGGTCTGCGACCATGCTGGCGATCCACAATCACTGGTCGTGTTCGGGCTGGGCAAGCTGGGCGGCCGCGAACTGAATTTTTCCTCCGACGTGGATCTGGTGTTCGCCTTTCCCGAATCCGGCCAGAGCACCGGCAAACGGCCACTGGATGCCGAAACCTGGTTCGCTCGCGTCGGCCAACAACTGATCCAGCTGCTCGATGCGGTCACTGCCGATGGCTTTTGTTACCGCGTCGACATGCGCCTGCGTCCGTTCGGCAGCAGCGGCCGGTTGGCGTTGCCGTTCGCCGCGATGGAGCACTATTTTCAGCACGAAGGCCGTGACTGGGAACGCTATGCGTGGATCAAGGCGCGACCGGTGGCCGGCGATGTGGCGGCCGGTGAGCGCCTGCTCGATACCCTGCGGCCATTCGTCTACCGCCGCTATCTCGATTACGGCGCGCTCGATGGCCTGCGCGAGATGAAGGCACTGATCGCGGCGGAAGTGGAGCGCCGCGACATGGCCGAGCACATCAAGCTCGGGCCGGGCGGCATCCGCGAGATCGAGTTTCTGGTGCAGGCACTGCAACTGGTGCGCGCTGGGCATGAACCGCAACTACGCCAGCGTGGTTTGCTGGCGGCGTTGCAAGCATTGGCGGACGCCGCGCATTTCGGTAACGAGGTCGCCGCGCGTCTGGCAACGGCTTACCGCTTTTTGCGCCGGCTCGAAAACCGCCTGCAGATGCTGGCCGATCAACAAACCCATCAATTGCCGGACGATGCATTCACCCGTCTGCGCCTGGCGACGGCGCTGGGTTACCCGCACTGGCAAGCGCTGTACGATGATTTGCAGCAGCACCGCAGCGTAGTCAGTGCGGAGTTTGAGCGGCTACTGGCGCCGCGCAAACGCACCGCCAAGGCGAGCGCGCTGGAACGCTATTGGCGCGCCCTGCCGGATGGCGGTGATGCCGAGGTGCTGGCTGACGCCGGCTTTGTCGATGCACAAGGCGCCGATGCCGCCGTACGCCAGTTTGCCGCATCACCGGTATTGCGCACGCTGTCCACGCGCGGTCGCACCCGCCTGAACCGGGTGCTGCCCGCCTTGCTGCACGCCACCGGCGCCAGCAGCGATCCACCGACCGCACTGCCTCGGCTGCTCAGCCTGCTCGGCGCCATCGTCCGCCGCAGCAGCTATCTCGCGCTGCTGGACGAAGCACCCAAGGCACTGGCGCGGCTGGTCGATGTGATCGCCCGCAGCGCGCTGCTGGCCGAACATCTGGTGCAGCATCCGCTGCTGCTCGATGAACTGCTCGATGCGCGTTACGTCGATTTGCCACCCGACGAATCCAGCCTGCGCAGCGAACTGGCGCGTGCCTCGGCCGGTCTGGCAGCGGACGACACCGAGGAGCGACTGCGCGTGCTCAACGAGTTCCGCCACGCGCTGTCGTTTCGTATTGCCCTGGCCGCATTGGCTGCACGCCAGCCGGCGGCGCGCAGCGCCCAACAACTGGCATGGGTGGCGCAGGTGGTGGTGGACGCGGTATTGGCGATGGCAACGGCCGACGTGGCGGTCAACCACGGCCCTGCACCAGGCAATGGTCTGGCCGTTCTCGGCTACGGCAGCATGGGCGGCAACGAGTTGGGCTTTGCCTCCGATCTGGACCTGGTGTTTGTTTACGATGCGCCGGTCGATGCCGTTTCCGATGGACCGCGCCCGCTCGATGCGCCACGCTGGTACGCCAAGCTGGTACAAAAACTGGTCAGTCTGTTATCGCTGCCGACGCCTTCCGGGCGGCTGTACGAAGCCGATTTGCGGCTGCGCCCGGATGGTGCCGGCGGCCTGCTGGTATCGAGCATCGCGCGCTTTGCCGGTTACCAACGCGAACGCGCGTGGGCGTGGGAGCATCAGGCGCTGGTGCGCGCCCGCGCCATAGCCGGCGCGGCATCGGTGCTGCACACCTTTGAGCAAACGCGGGCACATACCCTTCGCCTGCCACGCGACGAGCGCACGGTGGCCGACGATGTGCGGCAAATGCGCCAGCGCATGCGTGCCGAACTGGATCGCTCCACGCCGGGCCGTTTCGATCTCAAGCATGGCGAGGGCGGGCTGGTCGATCTGGAATTTGCCGTGCAGGCGGCGGTGCTTGCGCATGCGGCGCATTACCCGGCACTGGTGGTACCGCGCGATACCGCAGCACTGATCGATGCAATCCACATGGCCGGCATCTGGGATGCTGCCTGCGCCGAAGGCGCCTATCAGGCCCATGCCTGGTTGCTCGCCCGTTCGCTGGAATGCACGCTTGATGGCCGGCCGCGGATACTACCGCTGAGCGACGCACTGGACCATGCCCGGCAGCAGGTGCGCACGGCGTGTGCGGCATTGGGGCTGAGTTTTTGATTGGTGCCGACGGTTGCCCCTGTAACAAAACCGGAATGCTTTGGTCATCGCGGTGATATGCGCCATTGCCAGAATCGTGTGGCCGATTCGGCAACCGGGATCACGATGGCATCGCCACCACTACGCACTGTCTTTGTATCCGATGTGCATCTGGGAACACCGGACTGCAAAGCGGAATACCTGCTCGATTTTCTCCGCACGATGCGCTGCCAACGGCTTTATCTGGTCGGCGACATCGTCGATTTGGAAGCCCTGGATCGGCAACCTTACTGGCCGGCAACCCATGCCGCAGTGTTGGGGCAGTTGCTGCGCATGGCGCGTGCCGGCACCGAGGTGATCTACATACCCGGCAACCACGATGCCGTGATGCGCCGCTTTGCCGGGCGTCGCATCGGCGCTATCCGGGTCATGCGCGACGCCATACATATCGGCGCCGATGGCCGCCGCTTCCGGGTCAGCCATGGTGATGAGTTTGACCCGCATTACGGTGGCAGGCGCTGGCTTTACCGATTGGGCGACACCTCACAGCGGTTGATCTGCTGGGCCAATCGCCACCTCAACCGCTGGCGGCATCGGCATGCCCTGCCTTACCTGCCATTCACCATCATCATCAAGTCGCGCATCGCGCGTGCACTGGCCTATATCCAGCAATATGAACATCTGGTTGCCGCAACCGCCCGCACACAGGGTTTTGACGGCCACATTTGCGGCCACATTCATTTTGGTGGCATCCGCAAAATCGATGGCGTGCTGTACTGCAACGACGGCGATTGGGTGGAACACTGCACCGCGCTGACCGAGGACCACAGCGGCTATCTGGAACTGATGCACTGGACCGAGCAGCGCACCTGCCTGGCCAACGCGCGCGGCGATCGCGTGCAGCCGGCGGCGATCGCCGCGCTCGCATTCACCGCATTGCCGGCGGTGGCCAGCCTGTCGCATCACCCGAACCGCCTGCACCAGAGCGCTTAGCGCGGCGCAGCACCAGCGCGTAAAATAGCGCGATAACCTGTCTGGAGCTGTGCCATGTCGATTCAACCCGCGCTGCGCGAGCGCATCCAAATCGTGCTCGACGCCCACCGCGTCGTGCTGTTCATGAAAGGCCAGCCCAATGCCCCGCAGTGTGGCTTCTCGGCCAAGGCGGTCGGCATTCTGAGCGGGCTTGGCGTGCCTTTTCACGGGGTCGACGTGCTCGCCGACGCCGAGATCCGCGATGGCATCAAGGTATTCGGCAATTGGCCGACGATTCCACAGTTGTACATCGCCGGTGAGCTGGTCGGTGGCTCGGATATCATCGAGCAACTGGTCAATTCCGGTGAACTGCATGCATTGCTCGGCTTGCCGGCACCGGATCGCAGCCTGCCGAGCATCCGCATGAGCGAAACCGCGGCCACCGCGATCGGCAATGCGATGGCCGATGTGCCAGCCGGCACCGGCCTGCACCTGAGCATCGACGCGGCGTTCAACGCGCAATTCGCACTCAAGGAAATCAGCGGCAACGCGTTGGTGGTGCCGCTACGCGGGCTGAACCTGTACATCGACGTGATCAGCGCGCCACGCGCCAACGGCATGGAAATCGACTGGGTCGAAGACGTGCGTGGTGCCGGCCTGGCGATTCGCAACCCCAACGCGCCGGCGCCGGTACAAGCCCTTGGCGTGAGCGCGCTGGGTGAACGCATCGCCGCTGGCGACATCACCGTGATCGATGTGCGCCCGAGCGCTGATCGCGTGCTCGCGCCATTCCCGCCCGCGCATCAGGTGCTCGATGAGCGCAGCTTGCCAACTCTGGCTGCCCTGCCGAAGGACACCGCATTGGCGTTCCTGTGCCATCACGGCAATTCCAGCCGGCAAGCCGCCGAGCACTTTCGTGGTCTGGGCTTTCACAACGTGTACAACATCGAAGGTGGCATCGACGCCTGGGCGCAGCAGATCGACCCCGGCGTGCCGCGTTACTGAGCCGCGCGTTAGCGCGCCAGACGTGCTGCGCTGGCAGCGGCGCTGGTGGCGGTGGTTGGCGGCGGATTGGGCAAAAGTTGGTGGAAATAGAGTATTTGCGCTAACGTACGCGTTGGTATGCGGGATTGGCCGCATGCCGGAGGCAGCCGACGGCAGTTGCAAGCCGTCGGGAGGGGCTTCTTCCACCGCGGAGGTGCAACATGAGATGGCAAGCGACAACCACAACGGCGGCGCTGGCAGTGTTGCTGGCCGGCTGTGCCGCAACCGACGACCCTGCGCTGGCAGTAAAAGCCTGCGCCAATGGCGTCGCCGACAAGTTCACCGACAAGGCATTCACACTCGATCACGGCGCCCTGCGCAGTAGCGTCAATGTTGCCGAAAACGGACTGCTGCTGCTGTCCGGGCCGATCACCATCAACCCGGGCATGACCAACGAGGCCAAGCAAACCGTGCAGTGCAAAGTGCGGGTTGCCGACGGCAAAGCCGACCTGATTGCGCTGAACTTTATCTGGTAACCGTCGCTGGCGAACAGTCGGTGGCGACCGCTTGTAGCGAACGGAACCGGTATCTGCGAGCGCGTTGACCACCGTTGCCTTGGCCGCGCGGCGTGCCCCGCCGCTACCGCGTTGACGCAGCGCTTGTTCGCTGCCGTGCGGGCCACCACTCAAAAGCGCAGATGCTTGACGCTTTTGCCGTTGCGCCGCACCAGCTTGAGCGCTTCGATGCCGATGGTGATGTGCGCTTGCACAAAGCCATCGCTGACCTTGCGATCGGAGGCCTCGGTTTTCACCCCTTCCGGGATCATCGGTTGATCGGAAACCAGCAGCAGCGCGCCCGACGGGATGGAATTGGCAAAGCCGACCGAAAAGATGGTGGCGGTTTCCATGTCGATCGCCATGCAGCGCAGCTTGCGCAGGTAATCCTTGAAGTCCTCGTCGTGTTCCCAGACCCGGCGGTTGGTGGTGTACACGGTGCCGGTCCAGTAGTCGTGGCCGAGGTCGCGGATCATCGTTGAAACGCCGCGTTGCAAGGCGAACGCCGGCAGCGCCGGCACTTCCGGCAGCAGGTAATCGGTGGACGTGCCTTCACCGCGAATCGCGGCAATCGGCAGGATCAGATCGCCCAACTGGTTCTTGCGCTTGAGCCCGCCGCACTTGCCGAGAAACAGCACCGCCTTGGGCTCGTATGCAGTGAGCAGGTCCATCACCGTCGCGGCATTGGCGCTGCCCATGCCGAAGTTGATCATGGTGATGCCATCGTGGGTGGCGCTGGACATCGGCCGGTCAGCCCCTTGCATGGTGGCACCGGTTAGTTGGCAGAACATGTCGAGGTAGCCACCGAAGTTGGTCAGCAACACATGCTCACCAAACTCCTCGACCGCCACGCCGGTGTAGCGCGGCAGCCAATTGCTCACGATTTCCTGTTTTGTCTTCATGCTTTTCTCTCGTCGTTTCCCCATCATTGTAATGCGCCGCAGCTTGGCAACGCATACTCAAGTCGGTAACGTCGCTGTTTCGCTGCCCGGAGAGCCCCATGCGACCTATCCTGATTTGCGCGCTGAGCAGCACCCTGCTGGCGCTACCGGCAATCGCCGCAGCGGCCGCTGGCGAGGCCTTTGCGAGCACCTATCAACCGCTCGCGTCGAGCGCCACCGTGCTGCGCCACGCGACCGTATTGATCGGCAATGGGCAGCGCCTGGACAACGCCGATGTGCTGCTGCGTGATGGCAAGATTGCCGCGCTGGGCACGCAGTTGCAGGTGCCGGACGGCAGCCTTGAAATCGATGCCCGCGACAAATGGGTCACCCCGGGCCTGATCGACGTGCATTCGCATCTGGGCGTGTACGCCAGCCCTGGCGTCACCGCCAGCGCCGATGGCAACGAGATGAGCGCGCCGGTGACCGCGCAGGTGTGGGCCGAGCATGGCGTATGGCCACAGGACCCCGGCTTTGCCAAGGCGCTCGCTGGCGGCATCACCAGCATGCAAGTGCTGCCCGGCTCGGCCAATCTGATCGGCGGCCGTGGCGTGACGCTGAAGAACGTGCCGGCGACCACCATGCAGGCGATGAAGTTTGCCGGTGCCCCGCATGGCCTGAAGATGGCCTGCGGCGAAAACCCCAAGCGCGTGTATGGCACCCGCATGCAATCGCCGATGACCCGGATGGGCAACATGGCCGGTTATCGCGCCGCGTTCAGCGAAGCGCGTGAGTATGCCGAGCAATGGGCCGATTACGCCAAGGCCACCGCCAAGGCCGGCAAGGATAAAAAAACCGAGCCCGCCAAGGCACCGAAACGCGACCTGCGTCTGGACACCCTGGCCGCCGTGCTGAACGGCGAAATTCAGGTCCATATCCATTGCTACCGGGCCGACGAGATGGCCAACATGATCGCCCTGGCGGATGAGTTCGGCTTCAAGATCGCGGCGTTTCATCATGGCGTGGAAGCCTACAAAATCGCCGACGTGCTGGCGAAGGAGCACATCTGCGGCGCGCTTTGGGCCGACTGGTGGGGCTTCAAGATGGAAGCCTATGACGGCATCGAGGAAAACATCGCGCTGGTCGACCGGCCCGAGGGCGGTTGCGCGATCGTGCATTCGGATTCAGCCGAAGGCATTCAACGGCTGAATCAGGAGGCCGCCAAGGTCATCGGCAGTGCACAACGTGTTGGCATCGCCATCGCGCCGGAACGCGCGATCCGCTGGCTCACCGAAAATGCCGCGCGCGCACTGGGCGTACTCGAACATACCGGCACCCTGGAGGCCGGCAAGATGGCCGATGTGGTGGTGTGGAACGGCAACCCGTTCAGCGTGTACGCCAAGGCCGACCAGGTGTTCATCGATGGCGCGCTGTTGTACGACCGCAATGATCCCGCACACCAACCGACGTCGGACTTCATGCTCGGCCAGGAGGCATCGCCATGAACCGCATCATGCGACGTGTTATCGCCTTCGTGCTGCTCGCCACCAGTAGCGTTGCCAGCGCGCAGGATGTGTTGATCCGCAATGCCACCGTCCATACCGCGAGCACTGCTGGCACCCTGCGCGGCAGCGACGTGCTGGTGCAGGGCGGGCTGATCAGCGCGATCGGCAACGCGCTCGCAGCACCCGCCGGCATTGCCATCGTCGATGCCAACGGCGCGCCACTGACACCGGGCCTGTTCGCAGGGGTCAGCGGCATTGGCGTCGAGGAGGTTTCCGCCGAGCC
Source organism: Lysobacterales bacterium CG_4_10_14_3_um_filter_64_11 (assembly GCA_002782905.1). Classification (GTDB taxonomy): domain Bacteria; phylum Pseudomonadota; class Gammaproteobacteria; order Xanthomonadales; family Xanthomonadaceae. The sequence continues at coordinate 1,166 of PFJA01000052.1, read as the reverse complement.
CAGCGCCAATGACGGCGCGCTGGTATTCGGCGCGACCGTGCCGCAAGCGGCGCAGATGCGGCCCGAGTTCGATGTCACGCTGGCCTACAACCCGCGCTCCAGCCTGTTGCCGGTGGCTCGCATGGGCGGCCTGAGCTTCACCCAACTGGCCGCCGGCAGCGCGCTGGGCGGCTCGATCATCGCCGGCCAGGGCGCGGTGGTGCGGCTTGATGGCCGTTTCGACGGTATCCCCTTTGCCGAACAACGCGCCTTGTTCATCAATCTCGGTGGCAACCTCGCGCCACTCAGCGGCAACTCGCGTGCCGGCGCTTACATGCTGCTGGCGCAGGCGATCGCCGAAGCGCGCAGCGCGGCACCAGCGGGCAGCGTCAACACCCTGCTCACGCCAGCCGGGCGCAGCGCCCTTGCCGGTTATTTCGCTCGCGGCCGGGTGCTGGTCGGCGTCGACCGTGCCGCTGATATCCTGCGTGTGATCGCCATCGCACAGCGCGAAAAACTCAACATTGTGCTGGTCGGTGCCGCCGAAGGTTGGTTGGTGGCGGCACAACTGGCCGCGGCAAAAGTGCCGGTATTGATCGACGGGCTGGAAAACCTGCCCGGCAGTTTCGACAGCCTCGGCGCCACTCTGGAAAACGCGGCGCGCCTGCACGCCGCCGGCGTGGCAGTGGGCTTCAGCCAGCGCGGCGATGCCTCGCACAATGCCCGCAAAATGCGTCAGCTCGCCGGCAATGCGGTCGCCAACGGCCTGCCGTGGGAAGCGGGTCTGGCCGGCCTCACCGCAATGCCGGCCAAGGCCCTCGGCGTGAGCCATCGAATCGGCAGTATCGAAGTCGGCAAACTTGCTGATCTGGTGCTGTGGTCTGGGGACCCGCTGGAGGTAACCAACAGCGCGCGCCAGATTTGGCTGGCCGGCAAGGCTATGCCAATGCAATCGCGGCAAACGCAACTGCGTGATCGCTACCTGCGTGCCGCCGGG
>PFJA01000052.1:0-161 GCA_002782905.1 Lysobacterales bacterium CG_4_10_14_3_um_filter_64_11 | reverse complement strand
CCGCGTGCAGGGTTTGATGGTGCGTGCGTTACCGCGCTGCGATCCCGGGTAACGGCCCGTGGCGGCGCGCTGCGCCACCGGGTTTCGGGCGCGCTGCGCCCCGGGTTTCGGGCGCGCTGCGCCCCGGGTTTCGGGCGCGATGCGCCCCGGGTTTCGGGCGC
>PFJA01000281.1 GCA_002782905.1 Lysobacterales bacterium CG_4_10_14_3_um_filter_64_11 | reverse complement strand
GGCGTCAATGCCAATTTGAGCGCGCCGCTGGTTGGTGCCTGGGCCGAGGCGAGCGCGCCGGTGATGTTGCTGTCCGCGCGCAAGCTGTGTCAATAAGCAACCGGATTGGTGTGAAACAACGCGCAGCGTTTGTTTGTCCCCCTCTCCCTCCGGGAGAGGGCCGGGGCGAGAGGGTTCGGTGTCGTGTCGTCCCTTCAACGGGCCCTCATCCGGCCCATCGGGCCACCTTCTCCCGGGGGGGGGAAGGGTTCGCAGCGCGTCATGGCTGAGGTTTGACATCAATCAGGATAAGCAACGCCACCGATCAGGCGGTTGCTCCACCGTCTGATCGGTTAGCTGATTCGCTGCGCATAGGTACAGATCGTATCGATGCGTTGTTGTTATGATCGAGCCTTGTCAGGATTGCCAGCCACGCTGAATGGTGCCAAATGCGTAATACGATCTGCGTGAACCGGATAGGTTCTTTTCTGTTGTGCGTGATCGCGCCGATTGCGGTGCAGGCACGTCCGGCGACAGTGGGCAACGCGTCGCATGCTGAGCGGTCAACACCGACGCCGCATGCGCTGGTGGCCGATGCCACTGTCGCTGCGGCGCCAGCATCGTTGCTGATCGATCTGTCTGCCGGCGAGCCGTTCGAACCCCTCATCGCATCGGTCGATGGCGATGCCGGGTTTGTCGATATCGAGGTGAGCGGAGCCGGCGAACTGCCGCAGGCACGATTCACCGGCTCCGCACTGATTGCGCCCGAAGTGATTGAAGCGGAGCTGGAGCAGGACCCGACGGCAGCGGATGCTTATGATCTGGGCACCGGTTCTGTGTTCGGGCTTGTCAGCATCCCTCCGGGCGCGAACGATGCGCCGGCCGAATACCGGCTCATCATCGGCTTGTCGTCGGATTCGGCGCCAGACATGGATTTGTATGTTGGCAGCGATTTCGATGAGGATGCACAACCCACGAGTTTTGAGCAGTTATGCGCCTCGTTCAGCGAGACCAGCGTTGAGCGCTGCGAGATCGATATCCAGCATCCCGGTGGCAGTGCCAATCAAACCTACTGGTGGCTGGTGCAGAACTTCGAAGGCAGCGGCGGCATCGATAGCGCCGATGTAACGGTCGCGTTGATCCCGATCGAACCGGGCACCAGTGCCTTGGTAGCGACCGGGCCGGGCCGGGTTGGGGTGGACGAAGCGTTCACCCTGCGCGTGGCGTGGGACGACACGGCTTTCAAGCCGGTGCAGACACGCGTGGGTGTTGTGATCGTGGAAGCAGCTCCCGGCGAGGTTACGGCGACGATTCCGTTGACACTGACGCGCGCGTTCGGCCCCAGTGCGCCGCGTGCCTTGGTGAACCAGCGTGCATTGCCAGTGACCATAGATGTCTTCGAGGTGATGGATCAACTGTTTTTCGATGTTCCGCCGAATGCACGCGCGGTCGAGTTCAGCGCCAGCGGTACCGGCCTGGTCGATCTGTATGTGGCCCCGGCGCCGCCACCATTCGAGGGCGACGATCGCACCACAATCGACCCGGCACCATTTTTCGACGATGCGCCATTGCGTGCTGTGGGTGCGGCGGAGAGCAAAACGATCACGCTCGCTGGCGAGGTGCTGACGCCTGGCCGCTGGTATGTAACGGCGGTGGCGCAGGAGGACAACCAGGAGCCGCAACACATCGTGCTGAGCGCGGCGGTCACCGCAGCCGACGCACGGCCGGCACTGCGTGCTGGACATTATTATGACAGCCGTCGTGACGGTTCCAGTTCCGGCATGTTTCTGGATTTCGCTGGCGAGCAGTGGTTTGCCGTGTGGTACGCCTATCGTGAAGATGGTACCCCGACGTGGTATTTCGGGCAGGGCGATGCGCCCGATCCCGACGACAATACCGCCAGTTTCCACGGCGATCTGCTGCGGCTTGGTTGGGATGGTGCTGCGGCGAATCGGACCAAGGTCGGTGAGATAGTGGTGACGCCGACCGGCGCGGAATCGTTCACTTTCAGCTTCATGCTCGACGGCATCACGGGATCGCAGCCGATGACGCGCCTGGGTGCCGGTGGATGTGTCGATTTCGGTGGTGCCAACCTCGACATCAGCGGGCATTGGCTTTCGCCGGACAAGCAAGGATTCGGTTATTCGGTGCAGATCGATGCTGGTTCGAACCAGGAGATTTTTGCGGCATATCTTTATGATGGGCAGGGTGTTGCGCGCTGGCTATTCGGGCAGCAGGAATTTGCTCCGGGACAGGCTGTCGATCTCAAACAATTCGCCGCTGGCGCGTGCCCAACCTGCGATTTCGTGGCGACGGCACGCTTCGACGAATTGCCGGTGGCCGGCATCCTCAATCGTGATCTTGCGTCAAACGACATCGCACAGGTGCGCGTGCTTGCCGCGCTGCAACCGCCATTGTCCGGGCTCTGGGAACAAGACTTGCCGGTGCAGTCGCTGTCCGATCGCAAGCTGTGCCAGTGATGCCGCCGCTATGGCAGCACTTTTGTCGCTTCGCAGCCGTCGGTTCCAGCGCTGCGGGTGTCGAACCGATCTGCGACAGCCTTGCGTTGGCGCCAGGTCGGGGCGGCAAACATCGCGGGCGCGGACGCGACAGCGCACGATCAAGCGCGCAGCGATAGCAAAACGCTTTGCCATTCAGCACGAGAACCTATCCAACCATGCAAATAACCTCGAAACTGCCGCGTGTCGGCACCACGATTTTCACGGTGATGTCGCAGCTTGCGACCGAGCACGGCGCGATCAACCTCGGCCAGGGCTTCCCGGATTTTTCGGCGCCGGAGTTCCTGCTCGATGCCATGGCGCGCGCCGCGCGTGACGGCAAGAACCAGTACGCGCCGATGAGCGGCATCCCGGCGCTGCGCCAGGCGATTGCGGACAAGACCGAGCGCTGTTATGGCGTCGCCATCGACCCCGAGCGCGAGATCACCGTGACCTCCGGTGCCAGCGAGGCGATCTACGCCGCCATCCAGGCGGTGGTGCGCGCTGGCGACGAGGTGATCGTGCTCGATCCGTGCTACGACTGCTACGAGCCGGCGATCGATCTGGCAGGCGCCATTGCGGTGCATGTGCCGCTGCGCGCCGACGATTTTTCCGTCGACTGGCAGCGAGTACGTGATGCGGTGGGCACCCGCACGCGGATGATCATGGTCAACTCGCCGCACAATCCGTCCGGAGCGGCATTCAGCGCGGCTGATCTCGACACGCTGGCCGCGATCGTGCGCGATAGTGAGATTGTGGTGTTGTCCGATGAAGTCTACGAACACATCATCTTCGACGGGCGCGAGCACGCCACCGTGCTGCGTCATCCCGAGTTGCGGGCGCGCAGTTTCGTGGTGTCGAGCTTCGGCAAGACTTACCACTGCACCGGTTGGAAGGTTGGCTACTGCGTGGCGCCGGCGGCGCTGAGCGCGGAGTTTCGCAAGGTGCATCAGTACATCACCTTCTGCACCTTCAACCCAGCGCAGTGGGCGTTTGCCGAGGCGATTGCGCAGCATCCCGAGCACGATCAGGCATTGCCTGCGTTCTATCAGGGCAAGCGCGATCATTTTCAGGCGCTGCTGCGCGATTCGCGGTTTGGCCTGCGCCCGGTTGCCGGCTCGTATTTTCAACTGGTCGATTACACAGCGATCAGCGACCTCGACGATGTCGCATTTTGCCGCTGGCTGGTCGGCGAGAAAAAAATCGCCGCGATTCCGCTGTCGCCGTTCTATCGCCAGCACCCCGGAACCCATGTGGTGCGGCTGTGCTTCGCCAAGTCCGATGATACCCTGGCGCAGGCTGCTGCCATACTTTGCGCAATCTGATTGCGGAGCCATCCGATGAGCCTTCCCGACTTGCGTGTCACTTTGTTGCAGGGTGCAACCCAATGGCATGATCCGCAAGCCAATCGGCACACGTACGGTGAATTGGCGCGCAGCATGGCGGGCAACACCGATTTGGTAATATTGCCGGAGACCTTCACCAGCGGCTTCAGCAACGAGGCGCTGGCCACTGCCGAAACCATGGACGGGCCGAGCGTGGCATGGCTGCGCGAACTCAGCGTGGAACTGGGCGCCGCAGTCACCGGCAGCGTGCAGATACGCGCTGGCGAGGGCGTATACAACCGCTTGCTGTGGGCCACGCCGGACGGCGCATTGGCGCACTACGACAAACGCCATCTGTTCCGCATGGCCGGCGAGCACGAGCGCTACGCCGCTGGCCGTGAGCGCTTGACGGTGCAATACCTGGGTTGGCGGATTTGCCCGCTGGTGTGCTATGACCTGCGCTTCCCGGTGTTTATCCGCAACCGTTTTGGCCATGAAGCGCCGGGTCGCTTCGATTACGACCTGTTGATTGTGGTGGCGAACTGGCCGTCGCCGCGACGCCATGCCTGGCGTACCTTGTTGCGCGCACGCGCGATCGAAAACCTGGCCTGCGTGGCGGCCGTGAACCGGGTTGGCCGCGACGGCAATGGCATCGACTACAGCGGCGACAGCGTGGTGCTCGATCAACTCGGTGCCGAATTGGTGGAGCTGGGGTCGCAGCCGCATGTGGCAACGGCTACCTTGAGTGGCAGCGCGCTGCAGGCGCATCGCGCGCGGTTTCCGGCGCAACTTGATGCCGATGTTTTTGTGCTGGGTGGCTCGGCTCCGGCGTAACGTATTGCGCCGTCGTAGGATGGGTAGAGCGTAGCGAAACCCATCAAGCGAGTTGCGATGCCGTGATTGATGGGTTTCGGCCGGTGGCGGCGCGATGCGCCCCCGGGTTTCGGCCAGTGGCCTCAACCCGGGCTACCACGGCGCGATGGGCGCCGGGTTTCGGCCAGTGGCCTCAACCCGGGCTACCACGGCGCGATGGGCGCCGGGTTTCGGCCGGTGGCATCTACCCGGGCTACCACGGCGCGACGGGCCCCCGGGTTTCGGCCAGTGGCCTCAACCCGGGCTACCACGGCGCGATGGGCCACGTTTTACCCTTGCAACTCAGGCATCGACCAGCCCCTCGAACCGCCAGCCCAGCGTTTCTCCGGCATGGAACGGCACCAGTTCGATCGTGCCGTCGATGATTTGGTCGGGCACGGTTTGCGCGGCTCGGCGCAAGCGTACCTGGCGGGTATTCAACGGCAAGCCATAGAAGCGCGGGCCGAACTCCGATGCGAAGCCTTCAAGTTTTGCCAGTGCCGATTCTTGCTCGAACACGCTGGCATAACTTTCCAGCGCCATCGGCGCATTGAAAATGCCGGCGCAGCCGCAGGCGCTTTCCTTGTCACCACGGGCATGTGGCGCGCTGTCGGTGCCGAGAAAGAACTTGGGATTGCCGCTGGTGGCGGCACGGCGCAGGCTCAGGCGATGGCGTTCGCGCTTGAGCACCGGCAGGCAATACAGGTGCGGGCGAAGGCCGCCGGCAAACAGTGCGTTGCGGCTGAGCGCCAGATGGTGCGGGGTGATCGTTGCCGCGACGTTGGCTGTTGCGGCGCTGACGAACTGCACCGCGTCATCGCTGGTGATGTGTTCCAGTACCACCTTGAGCGCCGGGAAATCGCGCAGCAGTGGTGTCAGCACACGTTCGATGAATACCGCTTCGCGATCGAAAATATCGACATCGGGTTCGGTCACCTCACCGTGTATCAACAGCGGCATGCCGATGGTCTGCATGCGTTCGAGTACACGATGAATGCTGGCGATGGCGGTGACGCCGTGTTCGGCGTTGGTGGTGGCATTGGCCGGGTAAAGCTTGCAGGCGGTGAACACGCCCTGTGCAAAACCGCGCGCGATTTCATCGGCGTCGATGTCGTCGCTGAGGTAGGCGGTCATCAGCGGCGTAAACCCGTGGTCGCCGGCGGCGGCCTGAATGCGGTCGCGATAGGACCGCGCTGCCGCGATCGTGGTGATCGGCGGGCGCAGATTGGGCATCACGATGGCGCGCGCGAATTGGCGTGCGCTGTGGCCGACCACGGCGCGCAGCATCTCGCCATCACGCAGATGGGTGTGCCAGTCGTCGGGCTGGCGCAGGATGAGGGATTGGGCTTGCATCAAACGGTGGCGTAGGCGCCGTAACCGCGCAGGCGCTGGTAGCGCCGCTGCAGCCGGGTGTCCGGGTCGAGCGCTTCCAGTGCCGCCAGTTCGTTGAGCAGCACCGCCTTGAGTCGAATTGCCATTGCCTTGGGATTGCGGTGCGCGCCACCGATCGGCTCGCGGATCACCTTGTCGACCAGGCCATGGCTGAACAGGCGGCGCGCGGTAAGGCCCAGCGCTTCGGCGGCATCCTTGGCCTTGTCGGCCGACTTCCACAGGATCGACGCGCAGCCTTCGGGCGAAATGACCGAGTAGGTGCTGTATTCCAGCATCAGGGTGCGATCGCCGACACCGATGGCCAACGCGCCGCCGGAGCCGCCTTCGCCGATCACCGTGCAGATCACCGGCACCTTGAGCTCGGCCATTTCCAGCAGGTTGCGGGCGATCGATTCGCTCTGGCCGCGCTCCTCGGCACCGACGCCGGGGTAAGCGCCCGGCGTGTCGATGAAGGTCAGGATCGGCAGTTGAAAGCGCTCCGCCATCTTCATCAGGCGCAAGGCCTTGCGATAGCCCTCCGGGCGCGGCATGCCAAAGTTGCGGCGAATCTTGCTTTTGGTGTCGCGGCCTTTTTGATGGCCGATGACCATCACTGCGCGGCCGTTGATCCGTGCCAAGCCACCGACGATGGCAGCGTCATCGGCGTAGGCGCGGTCACCGGCGAGTTCATGAAACTCCTCGCACATCAAGCCGAGGTAATCCAGGGTGTAGGGTCGCGCTGGATGGCGCGCCAGCTGCGCAATCTGCCAAGCACTGAGATTGCGGAAGATCTCGGCCGAACGGATACGCAGCTTGTTGCGCAGCCCCCGCACTTCGGTTTCCACATCCAGCGCCGGGCCGTGGCTGGCGTGGCGCAGATCCTGGATTTTGGCTTCCAGTTCGGCGATGGGCTTTTCAAAATCGAGGTAGGTGGCGTTCATGCGCGAGCGATTTCAAGGCAGACTGCAAGTATAGCGTCACATACCCTTGCTAAGACTGCCACGGCCGCGGCAGATGCAGGCTGACTTCGCTGATCGCGGGCTGCGCGCGCAGCAGGTCGAGCAACTCGGGTTCACAGCGCACGCTGTGGGCGCCGTTGACCTCGATCACGCCCGAGCCGGTGTCGGTGGTGGCGAGCAGGCGCAATGGGGTTTTGCCGGGCCGGTAGCTGGCAAGCGCTGATTCCATTTGTGCCAGCGCTTGCCAGCCACGCAGGTCGATATGCAGGTCCAGGCGCTGGCCGGCAGCGCACAGTTCGCGGTAGTCCCAGCAGCGTTTGGCGCGCAGGCTGAAGCCGCCGGAAAACTCGTCGTCACTCAGGCTGCCTTCGATCACCAGTACCCGATCGCGGCTGAGCATGGCGCCGTACTCGATGAAGGCATCGCGAAAAAACAGGCACTCCACTCGGCCCTTGCCATCTTCGATCTGGATGAATGCCATGGTTTCACCGCGCTTGCGGATCGCGGTGACCATGCCGGCGATCACCACCTGTGCCTCGCCGCGGCGGTCGCGCCGTTGGGCCAGCACCCGCTCAAGTTCACCAAGGTCAAAACCAGTCAGGGCGTCGAGTTCGCGGCGCCACGGGTCGAGCGGATGGCCGCTGAGGTAGTGGCCCAGAGTCTCGCGCTCACAGCGGAGCTTCTGCGCCAGCGGCCAGTCGTCGCAGTGCGTCAGTTCGATGCTCAGTGCCGGCTGATCCACGCCGAACCCCGCGCCACCACCGAACAATGAACACTGGCCAGCGGCGCGCTCGCGCGCGGCCTGTTCGGTGGCGCGCAACACATCCGGCAACTGCGCCAGCAGCGAGGGGCGGTTGCTGCCGAGACAGTCCAACGCGCCAGCGTGGATCAGAGCCTCGATGACCCGCCGATTGAGCCGATTGCCATCGACCCGGCCGAGAAAGTCGGGCAGATCGCGGAAGGGGTCGCCGCCAGCGCGGGCATCGACGATGGCGTCGCAGGCGCCGCGACCGACGCCCTTGATCGCGCCAAGCCCGTAGCGGATCGCCTTGCCATCGGTCGCCAGGAAGGTGTAGCCAGAACTGTTGACATCGGGGGGCGCGATGGCAAGGCTGAGCCCGCGCGCCTCGTTGAGGAAGTTCACCACCTTGTCGGTATTGTCCATGTCCGAGGACAAGGTGGCAGCCATGAATTGCGCCGGGTAATTCACCTTCAGCCAGGCGGTTTGATACGCAATCAGGGCGTAGGCCGCGGAGTGCGATTTGTTGAAGCCGTATTCGGCGAACTTCTCCATCAAATCGAAAATACCGCTGGCGACGCGCGGCTCGACATCGCGCTGGGCGGCGCCGTGTTCGAACTTGACCCGCTCCTTGGCCATTTCCTCGGGCTTTTTCTTGCCCATCGCACGGCGCAGCAGGTCGGCGCCGCCGAGCGAATAGCCGGCCAGCACCTGCGCAATCTGCATCACCTGTTCCTGATACACGATCACGCCATAAGTCGGCGCCAGCACCGGCTCCAGCAACGGGTGCGGGTAGGTGACTTGGGCCTCGCCGTGCTTGCGCGCGGTCCAGTCCTTGTCCATCCCCGAGCCTAGCGGGCCGGGGCGGAACAGCGCGGCCAGCGCAATGATGTCCTCGAAGCGATCCGGACGCGCGCGCTTGAGCAGTTCGCGCATGCCGCGCGATTCGAACTGGAACACCGCCACCGTGTCGCCGCGCGAAAACAACGCGTAGGTTTGCGGATCGTCGAGTGGCAATGCGGACAGCTCGAAGTCGGCTTCGCCCGTGCGGCGGCGCTCGGCATTGATCGCCTTCACCGCCCAATCCAGGATCGTCAGCGTGCGCAGGCCGAGGAAGTCGAACTTGACCAGGCCAGCGGCTTCCACGTCGTCCTTGTCGAACTGCGTGACCGGGCTGGTGCCACCTTGTTCGCAGAACAGCGGGCAGAAATCAGTGAGCGGGCTGGGCGCAATCACCACGCCACCGGCATGCTTGCCGGCATTGCGGGTGAGGTCTTCGAGCTGGCGTGCCAGGTCGATCAGGTCGCGTACATCCTCCTCGGACTGATAGCGTGCGATCAATTCGGCCGAGGCCAGATTGCCATCCTTGTGCGCCGCTTCGCTTTCGCCCAACGCATCGTCCAGGCTGATGCCGAGGGTCAGCGGAATCAGCTTGGCGATCGAATCGACGAAACCGTAGGGGTGGCCGAGAATACGGCCGGTATCGCGCACCACCGCTTTCGCTGCCATGGTGCCGTACGTGATGATCTGGCTGACCCGGTCGCGGCCGTATTTTTGCGCGACGTAATCGATCACTTCATCGCGGCGATCCATGCAGAAATCGATGTCGAAGTCGGGCATCGATACCCGCTCCGGGTTCAGGAAGCGCTCGAACAGCAGATCGTAGGGCAGCGGGTCCAGATCGGTGATGCCCAGCGACCACGCCACCAGCGAGCCGGCACCGGAACCGCGTCCCGGGCCGACCGGAATGTCGTGCTGCTTGGCCCAGTTGATGAAATCGGCGACGATCAGGAAGTAGCCGGGAAAGCCCATCGCGATGATGACTTGCAGTTCGGTTGCGAGGCGTTGCTGGTAGTCTTCGCGGCTCTTGCCTGCGGCCAGCGCGTGCTTTTCCAGCCGCGCGGCCAGCCCCTGCTCGGCCTGCGTGCTCAACCAACTCTCGATGCTGTGCCCTTCCGGCACAGGGAAGTCGGGCAGGTAATAGGTGCCGAGCTGCAATTCCAGATTGCAGCGTTGCGCCAGTTCGACCGTGTTTTCCAGCGCCTCGGGCAGGTCGGCGAACAGCTCGGCCATCTGTTCGGGTGATTTCAGGTATTGCTCGGGGCTGTAGTCGCGCGGGCGCTTGGGGTCGTCGAGCACGCGGCCGGTGGCGATGCACACCCGCGCCTCGTGCGCCTCGAAATCATTGGGCAACAGGAATCGCACATCGTTGGATGCCAGCAACGGCAAATCCAGGCGATCGGCCAGTTCCACTGCGGCAGTGTTGAACGCCTGCTCGCCATCGCGGCCGGTGCGGGTCAGTTCCAGGTACAGCGCATCGGGAAACAGCTCGCGCCAATCGGCCAGTACCCGCGCGGCGGTGTCGTCGCGGCCGCCGGCCAGGTGCTGGCCGACCAGGCTGTGCCGCCCGGCAATGACCACCAGTCCCGCGCACTCGTCATACAGCCAGCCCGGACGCACGCACACCAGATCGCCGCGATGGCCTTCCTGATAAGCCCGCGACAGCAACCGCGACAGACCCAGATAGCCATCGCGGTTGCGGCACAGCACGGTCAGCCGCGCCGGTACCTGGCCGTCTTCGGCCACCCAGATGTCGGCGCCAGCGATCGGTTTGACTCCCGTCGCCTCGGCCGCCTTGTAGAACTTGACCAGTGCAAACAGGTTGCTTTGATCCGTTATCCCGACGGCGGGCAGTCCCAACTGCGCACAACGCTGCACCATCGGCTTGATGCGGATGGTCGAGTCGGTCAGCGAAAACTCGCTGTGCAGGTGCAGGTGAGCAAAACGTGGGGTCATGGGCGTAGGCGTGGCACGGTCTTGGCCCGATGGGTCGGCACGGTGGCAGGAAGGGTGAGCGGGCGCAGGGTGTGATGCAGGGTAAGCGCGCAACGTGATCGCGACAAGCACAACGGCGAGCGAATCGCCGCTTCGAGATCAGCCGGTACTCATTTTATTGAATAAAACGGATGTTCGCTGTTGAGTGCAGCAACCCATGCCGCGTGCACGGTTGCACCCGTGCCCGCCGGCTCCGTGATTCAACGCCGGCGCAAGCGATAAATCACCGCGCCGACGGCTATCGCGGCAGCGCCCGCGAGCAGGTTCGCGGGGGTCGTTGCCGCCAGCAGAATCAGCGAGATTGCCAGCGCCAGCAACGGGATCAAGCGGCCGCCGGGCAAGGTCAGTGCGCCGGGCTTGTCGGCATGGCGTTTTTGCAACACCAGCAGTGAGGCGGCGGTGCCGATGTAGGTGGCCAGCCGCGCGATTACTGACAACAAGGCCAGTTGTACGAAGCTGCCGGAGAGCGCCAGCGCCAGTGCCATCGCGGCCGGGATCACGATGGCGGCCGCTGGGGTATGCCAACGCGGATGCACGCGCGCAAACAGCGCCGGGCCATAGCCGTCAACCGCCAGTGCATACAGGTAGCGTGGCCCCATCAACACGCTGTTGCCCATGTTGCCGAGGATCGACACCACCGCGCCGAGCGTCAGCAACGTTATCGCCACGGGCCCGGCAAAGCGACCGGCGGCTTCAGCCAGTGGCGCCGTCGATGTTGCCAGATTCGGCAGCGTGCCCAGCGCAACCGCCTGGATCGCAACATACGTCAAGGTGACGACAGCGATCATGGTCAGCATCGCAAACGGGATATCGCGTTGCGGATTTTTGTATTCGCCGGCTGCGGCTGGAGTGTTTTCGAATCCGGCATAGGCGAACAACAGCAGCAGCGCGGCTTCAGCCAGATTGGCGCGCTCGGGCAGGGCCGCGCCGGAGAGGTTGTCCCAATCCATGTGGAACACACCGAGCAGCACGAACACCAGCAACGGCAACAATTTGGCGAGCGTCAGGATGACCGCCATCCGCGCACCGGATTTGACCCCGATGACATTGACCCCGGTCATCACCACGATGCCGAGTGCAATCACCGCGCTGCGCGCCGGGCCAGCGGCGGTGGCCGGCCACAGCGCGGCCATCGCCAGTGCCAGGCCATTGGCCAGCGCGGCGATCGATGCAATGCGGGTCAGCCACGCCATCCAGCCGACCTCGAAACCGATGAAATCGCCGAACGCTTCGCGGGTGTACAGGTAGGCACCGCCGGCCTGGTCGAAATAGCTGGCCGCCTGCGCATAGCACAGCACCAGCAACGACACCGCGACACCCGCCAACAGCACCGCCCACAGGCTGGCCGGGCCGAGCAGTGCCGCCGCCGCCGCCGGCAACAGGTAGATGCCACTGCCGATCACATCGTTGATCGACAGCCCAACGATCTGCCAGCGCGACACCGCACGAATGAGGGTGGGCGTATTGGCGGTGGTTTGGCTCACGGTGTGGGTTCCTGTGCGCGACGGCGCCCGACGTACAGATTAACCGACAAGTGAACCAGAACGGGTACCGTCGAGCGGCCGCTTGTTGCGTATGTAAAGTTGCTTGCGAACGGTTGCCACCACCTCACCCTCGGCATTGTGAACGGCAACCTCGAACCAGTGCCTGACCGGCTCGCCGCGAGCCGCCGCCGCACGCAGCGCGGCCACGGTGTCGGCATCAAGGTGGAAGTCGGCCGTCACGGTGCCACGCCCAGGCTTGACGAACTCGATTTGCGCGGCCTTGTCCCAGACGATGTAGTCGCTGCCGAGTTGGTGCAGCAACAGCATCATGAAAAACGGGTCGGTCATCGCAAACAGGCTGCCACCGAAATGGCTGCCGACGTAATTGCGGTTATACCAGTGCTGATGCAATGCGACCCGCACTGTGCTGAAATCGCCCGCAATGCGCTCCACCCGAATGCCCGCGCAGGCAAATGGCGGCCACAGATTCATCAGCAGCCGTAAACGCGATGCCTTCATCGTCAGAACAACAACGAAGCCATCTTGCGGCGGTAGCGTGATACCAGATCGGCGTCATCGAGAATCAGAAACGCATCGATCAGCACCTTGCGCGGCAGGCCGTCGGCATAATTGCGATCGCGGCTGAGCAGCTCGATCAACTGATCCAACCCGGCTTGCGGATCGTTGCCCAGAATCCGGCGCACGCCGAGCAGGTGGCGTGCCTGCGAATCAGCAGGATTCTCGGCGATACGCGCCTCCAGCACGTCGGCCTGCGGTGCGCCGGCCGCGATGGCGGCAAACACCAGGTGCGCCCGCGCCTTGCGCGCGCGTTCATCGGTGCCCAGATTGGCGGGCAGGGCATCGAGCAGGCGCAGTGGCTCGTCGGTTTCACCCAATCGCACCAGAGCCAGCGCGAGATCGAGCTTGAGTTCATCGTTGTCCGGGGCGGCGGCGATTTCTGCGCGCAGGCGCGTCGCCGCTGCTGCCGGTGCTTCCTTCGGCGCTTCCGCCGCATCGGTTGCCACCGCGCGCGGCACGATGCCATGCTTGCCGAGGAACTCGCGCAGCTTGGCTTCCGGCAGCGCGCCAGGAAAGCCATCGACGAGTTGCCCTTGCAGCACCAGCATCAAGGTCGGTACCGAGCGGATACCCACTGCGGCCGCGAGTTGCTGCTCTTTGTCGACATCGACCTTGGCGAGCATGAACGCGCCGTTATAGTCGGCCACCAGCTTTTCCAGCAGCGGCGTGAGTTGCTTGCACGGTTCGCACCAGGTCGCCCAGAAATCGACCAGCACCGGTACCTTGACCGAACGCATGATGACATCGCGCTCGAAGGTGACGGCGGTGGTGTCAAAAATCAGCGGCTCGGGCGCAGCGGCGTTTTCTGGTGCGCGATGGGGCGTGCCGCCGGGCGTAATCAGGGTCATGGGGTTTGTCTCGAAAGCGGTGAGTCATCAACATGATGCCACCGCTGTCAATTTCAAGACGACGACGACAACTGGCGGTGCCGATCAGGTCCGGTTTCCACAAGCGCGGACGCAATCGTAGGATGGGTAGAGCGCAGCGAAACCCATCGATATCCGACATCGCCCGATGGGTTTCGCTGCGCTCTCCCCATCCTACACGCTGGGGCGACTCAGGGTTGGCGATAGACCACGCCATCCTTCATCACGAAGTCGACCTGCTTCATCAGCGTGATGTCATCGAGCGGATTGCCGGGCACTGCCACCAGGTCGGCCAGCTTGCCGGCATCGAGGCTGCCCAGTTCGTCCCATTGGCCGAGCAATTGCGCGGCATTGCGGGTGGCTGCCTGCAGGGCTTCGTTGGCGGGCATGCCCGCCTGAGTCATCAGTTCAAACTCGCGGGCATTGTCGCCATGCGGGTAGACGCCGGCATCGGTGCCGAACGCGATCTTGACCCCAGCCTTGTAGGCGGCGGCAAACGTCTTTTGAATTTGCGGACCAACCGCCAACGCCTTGGGCCGCACGATTTCCGGGTAATAACCGGGCTTGGCCGCCATCTCGCCAACGAATACCCCGGCGATGATGGTTGGCACGTACCAGGTGCCCTTGTCGATCATCAGTTTGCGGATTTCATCGTTCATGTAGGTGCCGTGTTCGATCGAGTCGACCCCAGCGATCACCGCGCGTTTCATGCCCTCGGCACCGTGTGCATGCACCGCTACCTTGTAGCCGTAGTCGTGCGCGGTCTGCACGATCGAGGCAATCTCGTCGGCCATGAACTGCGGATTGTCGCCGCTCTTGGCAAAGCTGAGCACACCGCCGGTGGCGGTGATCTTGATCACATCCGAGCCATCCTTGTAGCGCTGGCGTACCGCGCGCCGCGCCTCGATCGGGCCGCTGATCACGCCATCTTCCGGGCCGGGATAGCCGAACGCATGCGCGATGTCGCGATTGACTCCGTTGAGCGGATCGGCATGACCGCCAGTGGTGGCGACCGATTTGCCAGCGGCGCTGATGCGCGGCCCGCGCACCAGGCCCTGCTCGATGGCGTTGCGCAGCGACAACGCCACAGTGCCGCCGAGATCGCGCACGCTGGTGAAGCCGGCCAGCAAGGTACGCTCGGCATAGCCGACCGAGCGAAAGGCGAAGTCCTCCGGATTCAGGCGAAAGCCTTCCGAATAGGCCTGCGCGCTGGTCTGGCTGCCCAAATGCACGTGCATGTCGATCAAGCCGGGCAGGCACGTCTGCTGGCGCAGGTCGATCACCGTGGCGCCATCGATTGCGACATGGCCGGCGCGCAGTTCGCGGATGCGATTGCCCTCGATAATCACCGTATGCGCGTCAAGCAAGCGGGCGGTGGCGGCATCAAAT
>PFJA01000082.1 GCA_002782905.1 Lysobacterales bacterium CG_4_10_14_3_um_filter_64_11 | reverse complement strand
GAGTCCCGAGTCCCGAGTCCCGAGTCCCGAGTCCCGAGTCCCGAGTCCCGAGTCCCGAGTCCCGTTACAACCGCGATTGTCCGTCGTGGCTGACGCAGGTCTTGGCGATCAACTCGTCATCCCAATCCAGCACCAACGCGCCATCCTTGATCATCAACGCGGCAAAATTGAACACATTGCGGGCATACATCTCACTGGCGTGGATCGCGCCCTGGCTGGCGAGGTTCAGCGGGCCGATCACGCTGACCCCGTTTTCGACCACGGTCTCGCCGGGCCGGGTCAATTCGCAGTTGCCGCCACTTTCGGCGGCAAGATCGACCACCACCGTGCCCGGACGCATACCCTTGACCATGGCTGCGGTAATGATGCGCGGTGCCGGCCGGCCCGGTACCGCAGCGGTGGTAATGATGACATCCACGCTCTTGAGATGTTCGGCCAGCAGACGTTGCTGCTCGGCGCGTTCTTCGGCGTTGAGCTCGCGCGCATAACCGCCCTCACCTGCCGCCGCCACACCCAGATCGAGAAAGCGCGCACCCAGCGATTCGATCTGTTCGCGGGTTTCCGGCCGCACATCAAAACCCTCGACCTGCGCACCGATCCGGCGCGCGGTGGCGATCGCCTGCAAGCCAGCCACGCCGGCGCCCACGACCAGCACCTTCGAGGGCCGGATCGTGCCTGCCGCCGTCGTCAGCATCGGAAAGAAGCGCGGTGCGTTCAGCGCTGCCACCATCACCGCCTTGTAGCCGGCCATGCCTGCCTGCGAGGACAGCACATCCATCGACTGCGCGCGCGTGGTGCGCGGCAGGCGTTCCATCGAGAACGCAGTAACGCGTTGCTTGCCCAGTTGCGCCAGCCGCGCGGCATCGGCCTGCACCGCCAGCAGCCCGATCAGCACCGCCCCCGGCTTGAGCGTTGCGATCTGCGCAGCGCTTGGCGGTTGCACGCACAACACCAGATCGGCATCGGCCAGCGCCACCGGCTCGCTGGCCGGGTACGCCGAATCCACAAAGTGAGCGCGCACCCCGGCTTGTGGCTCGATCGCCGCGATGACACCCAGCTTGCCCAGTTTGCCGGCCGTTTCCGGGGTCATCGATACCCGGTTTTCGCCCGCGGCCGTTTCCCGCATCGCCAGAACTTTCGCAGCCATGAAGCCTCCTACGCGTTATCGCTGAATGCTAACACGCAGGTGATGGTTTGCGGGCTGAAAACAGGCAGATCAAGGGGTGATCGCGTCAGCGCCGAGGCTGACCTGACCACGCCGCATGCTATGCCGACGCGCGATTTTCTTCGCCGGTGGCATTGCGCTCATGCGACGCACGAAGCTGGCCCAGCACTTGATGCATGGCGCGCTCGAACGCCGCGTTGGCGCCACGGATGCTGAAGCGCTGCTGGTGCATCATCACTGCCAGTTCCTCGACCGACGCCACGCACACGCGCAGACCACGGCGATTGACAAACAACAGGCGCGAGGAAATCGGGCTGATCCAGGACAACTTCGCCGGTTGCGCCTCGCCTTGATCATCGATGAACTCGACCCAGCTACCCACCGGCAGCTTTTGCAGCGCATCGACATCGTCGGGATTGAACTCCAGCTTGCTGCGATCGGACACCAACCGCACCACCGGCGCGGTGTCACTCGTCGCCGACGCGCCGCCGACGTCGTGATCGTCCGCGCGACCATCGGCAAACAGCTCCGGCACCGAGGCGATCGGCTGCACCTTGCCCGCCGCCATGGCGCGCAATTCATCGGCAACCGCATCGACCAAGGTATCGGCCGCCTCGCCGACACAGCCCGAGGACGACAGGATCGGCAGCATGCCCGCGCTCAGTTGCGGAAGTAACGCAGCCAGCGCCGCTTCGCCACCATGTGCCGCCTGCGCCATCGCCAGCAACGCATCGCCACACGCCAATGCCGCACGCGTGGCCTCGGACTCGACACCTTCGCGCAGTTGCAGCACCACCAGGTGATGCGTCCAGTAGCGCCGCATCACCACATCCAGCGCCGGTGGCAGCGCGGTGTCGGCGAGGCGCTTGTCGAGTTCGGTCTGCGCATAGCCACGCGCGGCTTCCAGGCGCTCCTTGCCTTGCTGCGCCTCGGAGGCGCGTCGCTCGGCCAGGTCCACCCGCTTGCGGTGTTGATCCATGAAACAGCGGAACTCTTCTTCCAGCGTCTGAAAAATCGCGATGTTCTCGTTGAACTCCATCGACAGGCGCTGCACTACTTCCTCGGCCTTGGCCAGCAGCGTGCGCTCGGCCGGAGTTTCGCCTTCGTTGCCTTCGCAGGCTTCAGCCACCGAGTTGAGCAGCCGCCGTGCCGGGTGCTCCTTGCGCAGAAACATCCGGCGATCCAGCAATGCCACCTTGATGAACGGCACCACCATGCGGCCAATCAACTCGCGCGCCGAACCCTTGAGCTGACGCTCATCGAGCAGCACGTCAAACAGCATGCCGACCAGATCGATGGCGTCTTCATCGACCGGGTTCAGACAGGCATTTTCCGGGTCGATCCCCAACTGCCGCGAGTTGGCCAATACCTCGCTCTTGATACGCTGCACCACCGACTGCGAAGGGTCCTGAATGGCTGCGCGCACGCCATCGGGAATCTCCGACTGCAACAACGACAGTACCGAGATCATCTCGTTGGAGCTGATCGGACGCAGATGCGCGGCAGACGGCAGTGGCGCCGGCGCGTGATCGCTCTGCCGCCAACCGCGCAACAACTCATGCAAGGTGGCAAACAGTGCCCGCTCGTTGGGTAAATAGGTTTCGCCCGGCCGCGCTGCCTCGGCGGCCGAGGGCGATTGCCCGTGTCGATCCTCGCGGTAGTCCTCGTGGTAATTGCCCGCGGCCGGCGGTGGCGGTGGCGTACGCAGCGGCGTGCGATTTTGCAGCACGCGCAAATGCGGCAGCACGCCCGCCTTGAGGAGTGACTCGTTGATTTCTTCCAGCGCGGCGACCACGGGTTTTGGCAATTCGCGCTCGCACAACTTGAACAGGATCAGCTTGACATCGCCAGGCATCTCGCAAGGCGACAGGCCCGCGCGCAGTGCCACCGCAATATGTGCTGCACTGAGTGGGCTGGTATCGACATCGAGCTCCTGCCGGCCACCGATCCACGACAGCCGCTGCATCAGTTGCAGCGATACCGCCGAGCTCTCCCTGTGCAGTGCCTGGCCCAACATGCGGGCGGCGATCTGCGACTCCATCTCATCTTCGCTCAACAGGCTCAGATCGCCTGCAACGCTGGCGCTCATCGCGTCTTCAGAGGTGATCGGTTCGCGGCCAGCGAAGCGCTGCCAGACGTCGCGCAACTGAGCGGCAAAGCGGTCCTCGATTTCGCCACGGCGCCGACGCAGTTCGCGCATGGCATCGAGAAAATGCGGTTGATTGCTGTTGCCACCCGACTTCTGCATGAAGTCAAACAAGGCGTCGTCGGCGACCGCCAGCACCGCGCGCACCGCCTCGGTGAGCTGAGTAATGGCCAGTGCGCGGGTGCGCTCC
>PFJA01000123.1 GCA_002782905.1 Lysobacterales bacterium CG_4_10_14_3_um_filter_64_11 | reverse complement strand
TGCCGGTGCGCAGGCGTGGCTGCTGGAGGAAGCCAAGAAGGGGCGGGCAATCCAGCGCTTCAAGGGCCTTGGCGAAATGAATCCCGAGCAATTGTGGGACACCACGGTGAATCCCGAAACCCGCCGTTTGCTGCAAGTGCGTATCGAGGACGCGGTCGCTGCCGACCAGATATTTTCCACCCTGATGGGCGATATCGTCGAGCCACGCCGGGCATTTATCGAAGACAATGCTCTCAAGGTCGCCAACCTCGACGTGTAGCGCTGCTTGTCGCGCCTGCTGCGCCGATATACCGTGACATCCCGGCCAACCGCCGTTGCCCGGGAATCCAGGCCCAGACCGGGGATAGCCTGTTCGCCATGAAAAAGACCCACCTCTATCTGCTGGCGTTTACCATCGCCGCCATTGCCTTGGCAGCGATGGCGTACAAGTGGCAGGTGTTGAAGTTTCCGTTGCAGCCGCAAAGCGAAGTCTCGGTGTGGACGGTGCAGGCGCGCGTGGTCTACCGGCCCAAACGAGGGCCCAACACCGTCACCTTGCAGTTGCCGACGCTGACCCCCGGGTTCACCGTGGTCGATGAAAAGTTCATTGCCAGAAACTACTCCATGCTGGAACAACGCGGCCCGCGCAAACGCGAGGTGCAGTGGGCGATTCGGCGCGCGCGCGGGGAACAGGCGCTGTATTACCGGGCAACACTGGTTCGCGCGGCATTGAGCGACACCGAGGACCTGCCGTACGAACCCGTCCTCGCCAAACCGCCGCCGCTGCAAGAGCCCTGGGCTGCCGCATCACAGACATTGCTCGACGATGTGCGCGAGTTCTCCTCGGACATCGTCACCTATGCGCGCGAGTTGGTGCAGCGCTTCAATCAGCCAGTGCCTGGCCAAGAGGTGGCAATACTCGGCGAATTGCTGGCAACGCCCAGTGAGCGTGCCCGATTCTTCGCCAGCTTGTTGGCAACCCGCAACATCCCGGCGCGCGTGTTGAACGGTTTCATGTTGAGCGATGAAGATGCCAATCGCTTGGCGCCACGCGCGTTGCTGGCGGTGCACAACGGCGCGCAGTGGACCTTGATCGACCCACTCACGGGCGCACAAGGCTGGCCACGCGATTTTTTGCTGTGGCATAGCGGTGAACAACCGACCTTGCATGTGGACGCCAACCCGGCGGCCTCCGTGGAGTTCACGGTGAGCCGCAATCTTGCCGATGCAATGGCGGTGGCCGAGCGCCGGCTGGAGGTTCAGGACGCCAACATGGTGCGCTATTCGCTGCTCAGCCTGCCATTGCAAACGCAGGCGGTGTATCGCGTTCTGCTGATGATCCCGATCGGTGCCTTCATCATGTTGCTGTTACGCAACATCGTCGGTATCAAAAGCTTTGGCACGTTCATGCCGGTGCTGATCGCGCTGGCGTTCCGCGACACCGGCGTGATCGCCGGCGTCCTGCTGTTTGCCTTGGTGATCAGCGCTGGCCTGATGGTACGTTTCTATCTGGAACGGCTGCGCTTGCTGCTGGTGCCCCGGCTGACCGCGATCCTGATCCTGGTGGTGTTGCTGATGGCACTGGTGAGCGTGCTCTCCAACCGCCTGGGCATTGAAGTCGGTTTGTCGGTCTCGCTGTTTCCCATGGTCATCATGGCGATGACCATCGAGCGCATGTCAGTAGCCTGGGATGAGCGCGGTGCCGGCACCGCGATCCGTGAAGGCATCGGCTCGCTGCTGGTGGCCGCGCTCGCGTATCTGGCGATGAGTTGGCCAGCACTGGAGCACCTGGTGTTCGTGTTCCCGGAAACACTGCTGGTGCTGTTTGCCCTGACCCTGTTGCTGGGCCGTTACTCCGGCTATCGCCTGACCGAGTTGTACCGCTTCCGCGCGCTGGCGCGCGAGGCAGATCCGATCGCCGCAGCACCCAGCAGCAAGGATTGAGCGCATGTCGCGATTCAACCCGATTGCCATTGCACGCGCGTTGCGCCGTCTAGGCTTGATGGGCATCGGCCAACGCAATGCCGATTATGTGTTGATGCACAATCAACGCAAGTTCTACCCGCGCGTTGACGACAAGCTGATCACCAAGAAGCTGGCGCTGGCCGCTGGGCTGCCGGTGCCCGAGCTGTACGCGGTCGTGCGCGAAGAACACGAGATAGCGGCTTTGCATCAGCGGCTGGAAGGGCGCGAACAATTCGTGGTCAAGCCCGCACATGGCTCCGGCGGTGACGGGATACTCGTCATTACCGGTCGCCGCGGTCAGAGCTATCGCCGCGCCAATGGCGACTTGATGGCGCGCGGCGAGTTTGCCCATCACCTGTCGAATGGGCTTTCCGGGCTGTTCTCCCTCGGTGGTCAGCCCGATCATCTGCTGGTCGAATACTGCGTTCAGTTCGACCCGATCTTCGATCAGGTCAGCTTTCGCGGCGTACCGGACATTCGCATCATTGTGTTTTTTGGCTATCCGGTAATGGCCATGATCCGCCTGCCTACGCGCTTGTCCGATGGCAAGGCGAATCTGCATCAGGGCGCCATTGGGGTGGGCATCGACCTGCCCAGCGGGATCACTCGCCGTGGCGTCTGGGGCACCGAACTGATCCGCGAACACCCGGATACCGAGCACAGCATCGTCGGCCTGCAAATCCCTCACTGGCAACACCTGCTACAGATGGCCGCCAGTTGTTACGAGCTTTCCGGACTGGGCTACGTCGGCGTGGATTTCGTGCTGGATCGTACCCGCGGACCACTCATCCTGGAGCTGAATGCACGTCCCGGACTGGCGATCCAGATGGCAAACGGCAATGGTTTGTTGCACCGGCTGCACGCGGTGGAACGACTGCATGCTGCCGGTGCCCTCGACGCAGACCCGCAAGCTCGCGCCCGCTTTGCCCGCGACAACTTTCCTGCCTAGCAGCCTGCCGGGCTTGACCGATCGTCGCGAGGGAAAGCCGGTTTGAGGCAGACTTTTTGCGCTTTTGCGGCGAATGGCAGGGTCCTTCAACGAGAAAGAGCGGAAAATTTGACCCATCTCGGCTTTTCCGCAGTAGATCAGCGTCAAGCCCGACCGGCTGCCAGCAGCCTGCCGGCCTTCACCTGGCACGGGCTGCACATCCGTCTGCCCGCGGTGCAGATTTTCGCCGAATCTTGGCCGGTAGCGGTGCTACACGTCGGTAATCCGGCGAAAATCTGTCCTCGCGCAACCCACTTTTCGCCTCGACCGGCAAAACCCGACAGGCCGCAGGGGGGGGGGCGCTTGCAACCGCCAGCGCAAAGCGATTGCGGCGTAGTGTGGTGCGCTGCGCCCGGAATCCGCAGGTACCGGCCTGCACACTGCGGTTCCTGCACGCCGAGCGCCTTGCCGCTCGCTGCGGTTTCGACAGATGCGCGCGGTTCTGGCGCGCAAGCGCGCACAATGGGCCGCGCGTTGACGGCAAATTAACCTGCATTCTGCTAAACCCATTCTTTACCCGGAGAACTGCACGCCATGAAGCGGTCGATCCCGTTGCTAGGTGCCGCGCTGTGCACCGCGCTGCTAACGGCTTGCGCCACCGCCCCCAGTGGGCGTGGGCAAATGTTGTTGTACTCCGACGCGCAAATGAATCAGCTTGGCAGCGCGTCATTTGACCGCCTCAAGAGCGAGGGTTCGATCGCCAGCGAGCCCCGGCGGGAAGCCTATGTGCGCTGCGTCGTGAACGCATTGGTCGCGCAGTTGCCGGATCAATGGCGCAAGACCGCGTGGGAGGTGCAGGTGTTCAAGGACGACAGCGCCAACGCGTTCGCGTTGCCCGGCGGCAAGGTTGGCGTAAACACCGGCATGTTCTCGGTAGCCGCCAACGCCGACCAGCTCGCGGCGGTGCTCGGCCACGAGATCGGCCATGTCGTGTTCCGGCATTCCAACGAGCGGGTATCAACGGCAGCAATGACCGAAGCCGGCCTCGGCATGGTCAACGCCTACGTCGGCGCGCGGGCAACCGCGCAAACCAGCAGTGCGGTGATGAGCGCGCTGGGCCTGGGCGCACAGGTCGGCGTGTTGCTGCCGTTTTCGCGCAAACATGAAAGCGAGGCGGATGTGTTCGGGCAACGTCTGATGGCGCAGGCCGGGTTTGATCCGGCACAAGCGGTTGCGCTGTGGCAAAACATGAGCAAGCAATCGTCCGCGTCGCGGCCGCTACCGTGGCTGTCGACCCATCCGGATCCGAGTCAGCGCATTGCGCGGTTACAGGCCCAAGTGGCAACGCTGGCCACGGTGAGCGCGCGCGCACGCGAGCAGGGGCTGCGCCCAAACTGTGCGCTGCGCCGCTGATTGATCGGCACGATCGGGGGAACACTTGAGCAATCGCACTAATTGCGGTTACCCTAGCGCACCCTTGATGGTCGGCCCGGCGATGCGCCCGGCGCCTGCACATCGCAATGCTAGAGGTATCTCATGACGCGGCTCTTCGTTTTATTGCTGATGGTAATTTCACTCGTGGCGGCGCCATGGGTGCCGTTGGCCGCGCAAGACACCGACGGTAGTCGTGATCGCCGTGGTGGCACCGACGACAGCAACGCACGCAAGCGTGGCAACAAGAAGAAAGACGCCAAGGCGCAACCACTGTTCCCATTGGCAACCCGCGAGGATCCAAAAATCCGCTTGTCGAGCCGGGATCAGCGCAGCATCCAGAAGATTCTCGATTTGTCGCAGGGCGAGCCCGACGAACAGGCCAAGGCGCAGACCATGGGCGAGGAATTGCTCGCCAACGCCAAGACCACCGGCTATACGCGCGCTTTCGTCAATCGGGTCATGGCCGATATCCGGCTGGAACAGGACGATGTGCAAGGTTCGGTCGATTTTTTGCAGGCGGCACTGGCGGCCGATGCACTGTCCAACGACCAGCACTACCAGACCATGCTGGTGCTGGCGCAGACACTGATCAACGAGGATCGTGCCGAAGAAGGGTTGGCGGTGTTCGATCGCCTGGTCGCGGAAACACGAACCGACAACCCCGACTACCTGATCATCAAGGCCAACGCGCTGTACCAACTGGAGCGCTATCCCGAAGCGCTGGAGTTGACCAGACAGCTGGTTGCAGCGGCACCGGAGCCAAAATCCAGTTGGCAGCGGCTGCTGGTGGCGTTGTACGCGCAAACCGAGCAACCACTGCAAGCGGCGGAAACACTGAAGTTGCTGATTGCCGCCGACCCGACCGACAAGGCCCTGCGCACCAACCTCGCCGGCATGTACCAGGAGGCGGGCGATAATGATGCGGCAGTCGCGGTGCTCAATGACATGCGAGCGCAAGGATTGCTGACCACGGATCGCGATTACCGGGCGTTGTACTCGCTGTATGCCAACATCGAGGGGCACGATGCCGACGTGATCGCGATAATCAACGAGGGTCTCGACAAAGGCATTCTGGAAAAGAATGTGCAGGTCTATACGGTGCTCGCGCAATCGCACTATTTTTCTGAGCAGATACCCGAAGCCATAGCGGCGTACCAGAAGGCAGCGGAACTTGCCACGGACGGCGCGCCAACCCTTAATCTTGCGCGCATTTACGCAACCGAGGGTCGCTTCGCAGAAGCCAAGGCTGCCGCCAACGCGGCGTTGGCCAAAGGCCTGTCGACGCCAGGCCATGCCCACGTACTGCTCGGTCAGGTCGAGCACAATCTGGGCAATCGCGCAGCAACCGCGGCAGCGATGAAGGAAGCGGCGAAATACCCCGAAACCAAAGCCAACGCCGAAGAGTGGCTACGCAAGAACAAAGTACGGTAATCTGGCGGGCCGCGAGACGCTTGGCGTCGGCGGTCCATTCGTATAGGCTAACAAGTTACCGCTGCTTCAGGCTGCGATTGCATCCCGCGATCAGAGCCGCTGCTGCACCGGTCAAGAGCAAGTCGCCCCGCGCATGACGGACAACAACTACAAATACGAGATGCAATCGCAAACGTTCAACTGGCTGCGTGTCAGTGGCATTGCGTTTGCCCTGGCGTTTCATATCGGTGCGGTCATGTTGCTGATGGTGCCGGCCGCTACCCCTGGCGCGGATGACGACAAGGAAGATGTCGTCCAGGTAACCTTTATCGAGCCGCCGCCGCCGCCGCCGCCGCCGCCGCCGCCGCCGCCCGAGCCACCCAAGCGACCACCGCCGAAAGTGATCGAAAAGGTCAAACCGACCCCGACACCGCCGCCGCCAGAACCACCGGTGGTGTTTGAGGATGCCACGGCGATGTCGTTCGAAGCGCCACCACCGTCACCGCCAGCGCCGCCAGCGCCGCCAGCAGACTACCAGGCGTCAGAGGATCCCAGCTATCGCCGGCAATACCCGCCGCGTTACCCACCGCAGGCCTTGCGTCGTGGCATCGAAGGCGAGGTACTATTGAAGGTACTGGTCAGCACGGATGGTGAACCACTGAGTGTGGAAGTGGAGAAGTCGAGCAGAAACCGCGACCTGGATCGAGCCGCAATGACCGCGGTGAAACGATGGAAGTTCAACCCGCAGATTCGAAACGGTCAAAAAGTACAGGGCTACGTATTGGTTCCGATTGTATTTAGCCTGGACTGATGCTTTCCCACCCCAAGGCAACTTTTCAACCAGAAGGTACGCGTTATGCTGCAGGATACGTCCAACTCCCAGCCGGTTGATCCGGCATCGGCCACCACTGAGGTGGATCCGAACGCTGCGGCCGTCGCCGCCCCGCCGTCAACCACTGACGCTGTAGTCACGGCACCGGCAGAAGCAGGCGCCGCGCCCGCCGGCGCGATGCCGACCGGCATCACCGACACCGACGCGGAAGCGTTTCAGCAGATGGGCTTCGACCATCTGTTGGTTGGCTTCGATGTCGTCGGTTGGGTGGTGTTCGTCACCTTGGTGGTGATGTCGATCGGTTCGTGGTATTACACGGTGGTCAATATCCTGTCCAATCTGCGCGTGAAATCGCGTGCAGATCGGGTGGTTCGCACCTTCTGGGAGACGACCAACGCCCAGGATGCGATTCACTACATGCAGGAACAGCCGAAAACCGAGCCGTTCTCCAAGATCGCGCTCGATTGCGCCGAAGCTGCCGCGCACCACCAGCGCAGCGAAGGGTCGCGTCTGGCCGAAGCGCTCAATCGCTCGGAGTTCATCGATCGCGCCCTGCGTCAGGCAGTGACGCGCGAAAGCGGGCGCCTGGAAAGCGGCATGACCTGGCTCGCCACGGTGGGTGCGACCGCACCGTTCGTCGGCCTGCTCGGTACTGTGTGGGGCATTTATCATGCCTTGATCCGGATTGGCCAGACCGGCCAGGCCTCGATCGACGCGGTAGCGGGCCCAGTGGGTGAAGCGCTGATCATGACCGCACTCGGTCTGTTTGTCGCCATTCCCGCGGTGCTGGCGTACAACGCGTTTGTGCGCGTGAACCGGGTGACCAACTCTCAGTTCGACACGTTCGCGCATGACCTGCACGACTTCTTCGCCACTGGCTCGCGTGTCGGTGAATCGGCAGCCAAGCGCTGAGCCACACAGAAGTTCGGGAGATAGATAGCCATGGCGTTCAGCAGCAATAGCGGCGGTGGTGGCCCGATGGCTGAAATCAATGTCACGCCTCTGGTGGACGTGATGTTGGTGCTGCTGATCATTTTCATGATCACCGCGCCATTGATGTCGCACAAGGTACAGATCAAGCTGCCGGAGGCGACGCTGGAGAATCGGCCGGAGCCGCCGATCCAGCCGATTACCCTGGCGATCAAGGACACCGGCGCGATTTTCTGGAACGATCAACCGATCAACATGCAAATGTTGGAGACGCAGTTGGCGGTCGAGGCACAGAAAGTGCCGCAGCCCCAGGTTGATATTCGCGCCGATGGCACGACCCGCTACAAGATCATTCGCGACGTGGTGAAGGTGGCCAAGGCAACCGGTATCCGCAAAGTTGGTTTTGTCGCCACCCCCGAGCACTGATTCAAACGAGGACACAGGCAATGGCCTTCAGCAGTAAAAGCGGTGGCGGGGCAATGGCGGATATCAACGTCACCCCCTTGGTTGACGTGATGTTGGTGCTGTTGATCATCTTCATGGTGACCGCGCCGATGGCGTCGTACCAGATCCAGGTCGATTTGCCGCAGCCCAGCAAAAATCTGGAACAGCCGAAGGACCCGCCGAAGCCGATTCGCTTGCGCATCGACGGCAACGGCCAGTTGTTCTGGGATGGCTCGCCATTACCGACGGCGGCGCTTCAGCCGCAGTTGCAGATCGAAGCAACGCGCGATCCGCAACCAACGCTGGAGCTGGAAACCAACGGCGAAACGCGCTACGAGGTGTTGGCCGACGTGTTGTCCACCGCCAAGAACGCCGGTATGGAAAAGATCGGATTTGTCGAGACGATGTAGTAACAACAGGCCGCACGCATAAAAAAAGCCGCTTGAAGCGGCTTTTTTTATGCGTGTATCGGCGCACTGCTTGCGTGACGCAGTCCACTCACGCCGCGCCAGCCGCCGCGATGATTGCCAGATAGCGCTTTACGGTGCGATCGATGCCCTCATACAGGGCTTCGCCAATCAGTGCGTGACCGATGGATACCTCATCGACCGGAGCCGCCGCGCGCAGAAAATCGCCAAGATTGGCTTGGCTCAGATCATGGCCTGCGTTAACGCCAAGACCCGCCTTGCGCGCATCTTCCGCCACACGCGCATAGGCTTGGATACCGGCCTCGCCACTACCCGCCGCATGCGCCGCCGCGTACCGACCGGTGTAGAGCTCGACCCGATCAATGCCGATGTCACGAAAGCGGCCAAAACCGGTCGCTGAGGTATCGACAAATACGCTAACCCGCGTGCCGAGCGCCTTCAGGGCGGCGAGGACTTCAGTCAGCCGGTCGCTGTCCGCAATCGGGTCAAAGCCATGGTCCGAGGTCAGCTGCTGGTCGCCATCGGGAACCAGCGTAACCTGTTGCGGGCGCGCCTGCGCGACGATTTCCAACAGCCCTGGGTAACCGGGGCGCGGTCCCGCGAACGGGTTACCCTCGATATTGAGTTCCACCGCGTTGGGCAACAGGTCACGCAGCGCCAACACATCGGAGAAGCGAATGTGTCGGGCATCCGGACGCGGGTGGACAGTGATTCCCTGGCAACCGGCACGTATGGCGGTCGTTGCAGCAAGACACACATCCGGCTCGCTTCCGCCACGCGAATTGCGTAGCACAGCAATCTTGTTGACGTTGACGGACAAGGCGGTCATGCGGCGAAGCTTACACCGACGATGACCGCGCATGAAAGTGGAGGCAGGCCAGCGAAGGCAGGACACCCAGCTCAAGGAACTGCTGCACAATTTGGCTCGCGTCATGCCAGCCCGCTTAGGCGGCGCCAATCCAGCCGACGCGAGCCGGCGGGTGTGAAACCTTGACCTGTTGGGCACCCTGGCACGGCTCGAACAGGTAGACTGGGGGTTTGAGCGCAATCAGGCGGCCATTGCGGTTCTCGTGGTGTCGCGTGGTGCGAAAGTCCGTCTCCCAGCACGGGGAAACCGGGCGAGCGGCAGTCAGGCCCATGAGCAATGCGTATGACAGCAAACCATTACCCATGCTGAGTGCCAGCTATCACCGTATCGGCGCGATGCTGCTGGCTGCTGCGCTATTGACGATCGCGTCGGCGCACGCCGCAACGCCGCTGCGCGGCGCGCCGTTATTCGATCGCTACAGCACGTCCATGGTCGGCGCGCCGCCGCGGTTCTACGGTGCCGCACACGATCGCGACGGTCGGTTATACATCGCCAATCAAAACGGCCTGCTGCGTTACGATGGCGATCGTTGGCAGTTGCTCGACCTGCCCAACAAGGCGGCCGCAAGTGACGTCGCCAGCGACGCCCGTGGACGCATCTACGTCGGCGGTTTCGATCTTTTTGGGCGCGTAGAAAGCGACGGCGAAGGCAACATGCAGTTCATCGACTTGCGACCGCAACGGGACGGTGAAGACCATCCCGTGGCGGTAGGCGATGTCTGGCAGATCATCAGCGATGCTGATCGGATGCACATTCGCACACAGGAGATGCTGTACACGGTTGATGGCGATGATCGCATCGTGCGTCGCGTCGAATTGCCCGACCGGACGCGGCTCTTGTTTTCGACCCCGCTCGGTCTGGTCGGTCGCATCGACAAGCGCGGTCTGGTGCGGGTTGACGACGAGGGCGCGCTGATCGACATCATCGGCGGCAAGGTATTCGCAGATCAGGGTGTGGCCGCCATTGTCAGTCTGGCTGATCGTACCCTGATCGTTGCCGAACGCAGCTTTTACGTGCTGTCCGCCGCCGGCATCGAAATCATCGGCGATCGCGTGCGTGCCGAGTTCGCCAATGATCGCGCCAACACCGCGATCGCCTTGAGTGATGGTTCGATCGCGGTTGGCACCCTGAACGGTGAGTTGCTTCGTTTCGACGCCAGCCTGACCTTGCAAGAGCGGGTACCGATCAATAATGGCAGCATCGAAGCGCTGCATATCGACCGCGAACACGGCTTGTGGGTGCTCGGCGAGGGGGAACTCGTGCGCCTGCGGTTGCCGGCGCCGTGGACCCAGTTCAATGCCATCCACCAGGTAACGGGAACCACCTACGATGTACAGTGGCACGATGGTGCGCTGTGGTTTGCCGGCAGTGCCGGCTTGCAGCGTTTGACGCCAAATCCTGCGCGCCTGCCACAGGCGACACATCTGCCCTGGTTTGACTACGAAGGCTACGCGCTGGAATCGACCAGTGCCGGCCTGTTGATCGGGCATCGTACCGGCCTGCTGGTGGTGGAAGGCGGCATGCAATGGCGGCCGATTGTGAGTGATGGCGAGGCGATACAGTGGTTGCTGCCGATTGCGGCACGCGCTGATCGACGGTTTGCGGTGGGCGAGCGCAATGTCTACCTGTTGGCACAGCGCCAAGGGCGATGGACGATCCTCAGTACGACGACACTGGCGCAGGTCAGCCCAACGGCCGCCATCGCCGGCAATGCCGAGGGGCAACTGTGGCTGGCCGATTCACGCGGCGCGCCGCAGCGCTGGCAATTTGATCTAACCACCGGGGCGCGGATCGCGCAGACCATTTTCGGCAGCGACCTGGGGTTGCCACAACCGCAAGGCGCCACGGTGCACCTGTTCGATCTCGACGACCGCATCCACGCGGTAATCGACAAGCAGGCCTTTGTGTTTGCTGGCGAGCAATTCGTGCCGTTTCGTGGCGCACCCGAAACACTCGTCGAAAGCCCCGAGGACTTGCTGGTGGTTGACAGCCCGGCTGGCACCTTTGCCATGACGTGGAACGAACTACTGCGGCGCGCTCCGGGCACTCAGCGCTGGGATCGGGTGCATCTGGCCGCAAGTATCGACCGCGGATTTGTCGCGATGCGCGTGGGCAGTGATGGTGCCGCACGCTTGCTCACCTGGACCGGCGTGCTGCAGTTCGACCCGCTCCAGAACTCACTGCCGAAGTCCACACAGACGGTCAGCTTGGCCGGCATCGGCGCACGCTTGGCGGATGGCCGCTATAGCGCATTGCCGGCGCAGTCGGATCGCGCTCCCGCGGTGGTGCCGGCAGGCGCCAGTCTGGAGCTGCGCTTTGGCCTGATTACCATGGAACCCGGGGCCGAGTTTCGCTATCGGGTGCATGGCGTAACCAGCGCATGGAGTGCGTGGAGCGATAATCGCCTGCTGATCCTGCGCTCACCCCATGGCGGTGACTACGCCATTGAAGTACAAGCGCGGACGCGCGCAGGCGGCGAAGCCAGCCCCTTGTTTTACCGCTTTTCAGTGCGCCCGGGATGGAGCGAAATCGGCTGGCTGCGGGCAGTGCTCGCGGCGCTTGGGCTGCTGGTGCTCGCTGCCGCGGTGCAATGGGTCGCCTGGTGGCGAACACAACGACTGCAAATCGCAACCCGGCAACTGGAGACACGCATCGCCGAGCGCACCGAGCAACTGGAGATCGCCAATCGCAAGCTCGCCGAATTGGCTACCGAAGACGGGCTCACCGGCATCGCCAATCGCCGCGCACTTGAAAACGGCTTGACGCGCGAATGGCACCGTTGCCTTGATCAACGTCGCCCGATCGCCGCACTGATGATCGATGTCGATCATTTCAAACGCTACAACGATGAACACGGGCACCTGGAAGGCGATATCGTGCTCAAGCAAATGGCTGCCATACTCACGCGACTACACAACCCCCACCGTGAATTGCTGGCACGCTTTGGTGGTGAGGAGTTTGCGTTGCTGTTGCCTGGCTTGCACATCGAGGAAGCGCAAAACCGCGCGCTAGAAGCCTGTTCTGCGATCGCCGAGACCCAGCTCGGCTTGACCGTGAGCATCGGTGTCGCCGCGCAGGTACCGAGTCCGCTCGACGATCCCCATGTGCTGTTGCGGCGCGCCGACGCAGCGCTGTATCGCGCCAAGCGCAATGGCCGCAACCGGGTAGAGATCGCCAACGACTGACCGCGCCACTCAACCGTGGCGCTCAGGGAACGTCAGATGACGACTCGCTGGGCGAATCGGTTGGCGGCGAGGCAACCGCTGTCGGCAGCACAGCGAGCGACTCGGGCCGTGACACCGCACCGACACGCTCTGCCAACAACGCGAATGCGGTTGCGAACAACAGCAGCAACGCCGCCAGCGAAGACAATGCCGCCAGCCACGTCCAGGGCGCCAACACGGCCAGCACAAAACTTGCCAGTGACAACAACGCGAACAGCAGCCAGGACATGCACCCTCCACGAGCCAGTGCCGCATAGTTTACACGCCGAAGCGCTGCGCCGGCGATAGCCGTATCACCGCATCGTAGCGAACAAGACTTCGGCACGTTGGAACAATATCCAACTGGTGGCAATGTACTTGTCCCGGCCCAAGGGCCGATTGCCGCGATGGGTGTGGGTAAAACCCGCCGGAGCGATCAGCAAGCTGCCGGCACGCGGTGTGATCTTGCGCTGCTGGTGCAAAAACTCGGTTTCGCCTTCGGCAAAACCGTCATTGAGATAGGCGGTCCACAACAAGGTGCGATGCAAGGCATTGCCCTCACCGTCCTGCGGGTAATGCTCACAATGCCAGTACGGGTAGCCACCTTCATTGGCGGTATAGCGTTGCAGGTTGATCGCGCCGGGGCGAAAGCACAAACGAATCAACCCGCCGAGTCCTTCATCATCCATCGAAGCGACATCGGCAGCGGTCAACCGACGCGGTTGCCCCGATTCGGGGTCGGGGATCTGCAGCATCAGCGGCGCGATCAGGGCGTACGGGTATGTGCGAAGGTAGCGAAGCAGGCCGGCGAACATCGCCGCGTTGAGGCGTTCCTCGACGTCGCGCCATGCCCGCTTGCCGGTGATCTGCAGATCGCGGCTGCGTTTGAGCTCGGCCATAACGCCGCCGCCAACCCGGCCGGGGCTGTGCTCGGCCCCGCTTTCAAAACGCTGCACCCACTGCGCACAGAGATCGTACGGCAGCAACTCGGGGTACACTTCGATGAAATCATCCGCCGCCATGGCCATCGCGAGAACGCTTGAATCGGGTTGAGCGCGAATGGTAACGCAGCCGTGTCGAACACGTCAGCGCAAGCGCCGTGGGCCCCGCCGAGGGCACGGGTACTCGTGACATTCCGGCTCACCCAGCACCGGTGCAGCGAAACACATGACCATCGGGAGGCAGTCGCATGCCGTGCACACAAGCACCCAGCATCATCGGCTTGGCAACTGCCGCTGGCATTGGCCTGTTGATCGGATTGGTGCGCGAGCGAGCCCATGCCGAACAGACGCAGCCGATTGCAGGATTGCGCACGCATGCCCTCGCCGCCCTGGCTGGCGCCATCGCGTTCTGGATGGGCACGGCGGTACTGGTGGTGTTGCTGGCGGGCCTGGTGGTAATGACGGCGCTGGGTTATCAGCGCAGCCGCCAGAATGATCCCGGTCTCACTGGCGAGGTCACCTTGCTGCTGACCCCCTTGCTCGGTGCGTTGGCCATGCAGGCGGCGCCGCTGGCGGCTGGGCTGGGCGTTGCCAGCGCAGTGTTGCTGCAAGCGAAGGCAAGCCTGCATCGCTTCAGCAGGGTGCTGCTCAGCGAGCAGGAAGTTCATGATGGACTGGTCCTGCTGGCCAGCGCGCTGGTGGTCTTGCCACTGTTGCCGAGCGCGGCGGTGGATCCGTGGGGCGTATTGCGCCCTGCTGCGGTCTGGCGTCTGGTGGTGCTGGTGATGGGCGTCGGGGTGTTGGGTCACATCGCGCAGCGCGCGGCCGGAGCACGCTGGGGCCTGCCGCTGGCCGGCTTTTTTGCCGGCTTTGTATCCTCTACGGCCGTTGTTGCCGGCTATGGCGCCACCGTAAGGCAGCGGCCTGAACTGGCGGCGTACGCGGCATCGGCAGCGCTCTTGTCGAACTTGGCATCGTTGTTGTTGATGGTTGCCGTGGTAGCGGTTGTATCACCGGCTTTGCTTGCCGCCAGCGCCCTGCCACTGGCAGCTGCCGGCGCCGCACTATTGGTGAGCGCGGGCATTGGTCTGCGCGCAACGGGCGTGGCCGCTGGAGAGCCGCCGCCGTTGAGCAGCCACAGCTTTCAAGTGCGTTATGCCGTGGGGTTGGCGCTGGCAATCAGCATGGTGTTGCTGATCTCGGCGGTCCTGACTCGCGCACTGGGCAACACCGGCGCCCTGATCGCCACTTCAATCGCCGCACTGGCGGAGTGGCATGCGGCAGCGGCTAGTCTGGCCCAGCTCGCGGCCGCCGATGCCTTGCCGCTGGCCACGGCCCGTTGCGGTTTGCTGCTGTTGCTGGTCGCCAGCGCGGTGGCCAAAACGGCGTTGGCCTTCGTTCTTGGTGATCGCGGTTACGGCGTTCGTGTAGCGGCCGGATTGTGGGGCATGGTCGCGGCCGCCGCCATCGTGGCGGCGGTGTAGGCATCACACGTCGCCGTCCACACTCCAACCCTCGCCGGTGCCACGGTTGAAAACCTTGTCCGAGCCAAGGATGCTGCCCGCCGGCACCGCTGACAGTGTATTCACGTCGCGATAAATCGGG
>PFJA01000144.1:10863-14955 GCA_002782905.1 Lysobacterales bacterium CG_4_10_14_3_um_filter_64_11 | reverse complement strand
GAAGCGGGAAACGGCCATGGCTGCGAGGCGATGTAGCGGCAGTCACTGAGCGGCAAGCCGACTTCTTCCATTGCCTCACGGCGCACGGTGTCCTCCAAACTTTCGCCCGGTTCCACGAAGCCCGCGATCAGCGAGTAACGCTTTTCCGGCCAACTGGCCTGGCGCGCCAGCACGATGCTGTCGCCGTGGCTGATCACCACGATCACGGCGGGATCGGTGCGCGGAAAATGGTCAGCGCCACAGTGCGGACAATGGGCAGCGTGCCCGGCGCGTGTCAGCACCAGTTGGCCGGCGCACACGCTGCAAAACCGGGTGCGCCGCTGCCACAATGCCAGCGCGCAGGCGTAGGCGCCAACACCGGCCTGGAAGGCATCGAAATGCGTCGCCGCTGCACGCAGATCGAGCCATTGTGGCACCTCCGGCGACGGTTCATCGCAGCGGACCGAGAACCACGCTTGCTGCTGGTAAACACCCAGAAAGCTCGCCTGCTGCCAGTTGTCGCAAAATTGCGCAGAGCGCTGCACATGCAGGCAATCGCCAGCGGCATTGGCAGCGAGGCGGCCTTCACGATCGATACGGATCAGGCAGCAGCCAGCACTCAGGCTCGCGAGCTCCTCCGGTCGCGTGCGCAGGTGATCGGCACGATCGAGCGCGACGCCGGTAAACGGCGGTGTGAGACGCGTGCTCACACTGCAAACGAACTGCCGCAGCCGCAGGTAGTCTTGGCGTTGGGATTGCGGATGATGAACTGTGCGCCGCTGAGCGATTCGCTGTAATCCACCTCGGCGCCCATCAGGTATTGCAGGCTGAGCGGGTCGACCAGCAGTTCGACATCGTCGGTACGCACGCTGACGTCGTCCTCGGCGCGTTGCTCATCGAAGCTGAAGCCATACTGGAAACCCGAACAACCGCCGCCGGTGATGTAGACACGCAGTTTCAGGGCGTCATTGCCTTCTTCCTTGATCAGCTCGCGCACCTTGCTGGCGGCAGCGTGGCTGAACAACAGCGGCGACTCGATTTGCTGGTAGGTAGGCGCGTTCATGGCAACAGCATGGGGGCGTTGGCTGCGCTAATCAAGCGTCTTGCGCCGGCTCAGGCGAGGGCGCACTGAGTTGCTTGGGTGGCAGTTCATCGTGGATCAAGCGGCCGGTGATCATCGCCCCGGCAGCCATCTCCACCATGCGGTAATGGATGTTGCCCTGCACCCGGGCATGGACACCGAGTTCGATCCGCTCACTGGCATACAAATCGCCATCAAGTTGGCCATTGACGATGACCACGGGCACCCGCACTTCGCCTTCGATCATGCCCTGCTCGGACAGGGTGAGTACGGCCTTGGCGCCCTCCTCGGCGCACACCGCGCCATGGATGCGGCCCTCGACGTACAGGCCGCCGGAAAAGGTGACATCGCCACGAATGCACACTTGCTGCCCGATCAGGGTGTCGACCTGGCCGCTGGCTATTGAGGTTCCGCTTTTTTTACGACCAAGCATGGGCTTGCTCCAAATGGGTGTCGGGGTGGCGGCAGCCTGCCGGGCTTGACCGATCGTAGCGAGGGAAAGCCGGTTTGAGGCAGATTTTTTGCTCTTTTGAGGCGAATGGCAGGGCTATTTGACGAAAAACGGAAAATCTGACCCATCTCGGGTTTTCCACAGTCGATCAGCGTCAAGTGCGACAGGCTGCTCGTTTAATCATTGCCGGCTGGCCGCACGCCGGGTTGCCACGGAAATGCCTGTTCGTAATGGCCACCGTCTGAACGCAGGCTGACCCGTATCTGGCTGGGTGCGAAGTCGGCCGGCAGCATCAGGATGCCTTCCAGTTGCTGAAAGTAGCGGAACGCAAACGCCTGCGCCGGGGCGTTCTTGTCTTGCACCAGCGCGGGCCAGTCCAGGGTCTGCAAGCGCTCGCCCTGGGTGCCATCCAGTTGCAGGCGCAATTCCCCCTTGCTGACTTTGCCACGATTGAGGTTCTGGGTCAGGGTAATGGCGTAATGCCAGGCGCCGTTGGCTTGGCTGGTGATTTGCACGCTATGCACGTTGAGCCCTTTGCGCCGCTCGCTGTTGCCAACCAGACGCTCGTAAAACGCCACGTCGGCGCGCAGTTGGGCAATCTCCTCCTCGCGCTCGGTGAGGGTTTGCTGCAAACTCTGGTTGGCCGCGCGGCTGATCTCGTCAGAGCGCTTGAGGGTGCTGGCGTTTTGCCGCAGTGCCTCGATTTGCTGCTGGCCTTGCTGTAGCAGCCGTTGCAGGCGCTGCGCCTCGCGTTGTGCCAGTGGCAGTTCAGCGGCCGCGTGACGGGCCGCAACGAACCACATGGCTGACAGTGAGCACAGCCACAGCGCCGCAATCGCCAGCAGCAACAGGCGTTGCCGCGGACGTGAGGGTACGATGACGAAGTGGCGTGAGAGTCTGGGCGGCGGCATTGTCAGGATGATGGTATAGCGTTGCCGGAAGCGCACGTCAATCGCGTTTATCCGATGAGAGCTTGCAATGGCATGCGGTAGCGGTTTGCGCTGGCGTGGTTCAGCAGCAGTTGGAGGCAGTGCTGGCAGCTTGGTGCGGTTCCGTTGTGCCGTTGGCACGCAACAGGGGGTTTCATGCTGCACGTTTCGCAAGCACCAACGGCATTCGAGCCGTTTCGACCGGCGCGCATGGGCAGTCGCGGCGGTATCCTTGCAGCTCGCCTGCAGGCGATGTGGGATGGCGGCTGGGATATCAATATCCTGATGCTGATGCAAGCGGATGTGCATGTACTGGCGTCGCTCGCCAGTGAGTCGGCGCATCCGCAGGTGGGCCAACTTGCGGCGGCGATCAGCGCATTGCTGAACACGGCGCTGGTGCTACCGCGCTTGCCCAATGAACATGAAGCGCAGCATCTGGCGAGTTATGCAGCGGCGTTGCGAGAAGTGTGCGCCGACGTGGCCGAAACCGAGCCATCGCAGCACGCCCAACGTGGCGATGTATCGCGCGCCGAGCGGCCGCCGATTGGCTACTGGTCGCGCTGGTATTCGGCGCCGTCGGCCGCTGTTGGTGCGCCGGTGGCAATCCCGCAGCCTGCACCTGTGCCTCCCCCGAAGCCACTCAAAGGAACGAGCGTGACCATGCCAATCAATCAGGAGTCGTCGGTTGCTGGCGACGGCGGCCCGCGTGCGCAATCGACAACCGTGTTCGCCAAACGCGCCTATCACCTCACCCAGGGCGGCCCGATCTTCTGCGAGTTGGGCCCGAGCCTTGAAGCCGAGGGCGCGGAGTTGGAGATACTCGATTCGGCTGACGAGCTGATCGAGTTGTTGGGCGCATTGCCACCCGAGCTGGTGATCATCGATGCCGCATTCATGGCGGATATCGAGCGGATCGGCGAGGCCGTGCAAAAGATACGTGATCACGTCGGCAGCCATCTGTGTCTTGCGGTGATTCTGGAGCGCGACGATTTGGCGTTGCGGCTGCGGGCGCGGCGCGCGGGTGCCGATGCGTTGGTGGTGGCACCCGCAAACGTGGAAGATATCCTGCGCGTGCTGCGCGCGGTGGCCGTGCCACCAGCCGGAGATCCCTACCGTGTGCTGATCGTGGAAGATGACCGCGCGCAAGGGGTGTTTGCCGAAAGCGTGCTGCGCAATGCCGGCATGGATGCGCGGGTGGTGGAAGACCCGCTGGCGGTGCTCGATACCTTGCAGGACTTCAAACCCGATCTGATTTTGATGGATCTGTACATGCCACGCTGCAACGGCATGGAATTGACCACGTTGATTCGCGAGCAGTCGGCGTTTTTGAACACGCCGATCGTGTTTCTCAGCGGTGAATCCGACCAGGAAGTGCAATTCGAAGTGATCGGCGCTGGCGCCGATGATTTTCTGGCCAAGCCGGTGCGGCCAAGGCATCTGATCGCCGCCGTGCAAAACCGGGTGCAGCGGGCGCGCATGCTGGCCAGTCGCGGCAATTCCCCAGGCGACGATCGCGACGCGCGCACCGGCCTGCACCATCGCGACATCCTGATGCTGCATTTGCAAGATATGCTGGCAGCGGGAGGCGACGCGGCGCGAGCCGGTGGTTTGTTGTTCCTCGAAGTCGAGGCGGCGGCACAAATCCGCGAGCG
>PFJA01000144.1:0-10817 GCA_002782905.1 Lysobacterales bacterium CG_4_10_14_3_um_filter_64_11 | reverse complement strand
GTATTGGCGAGTACCCTGCCTGCCGGCGGGTATGCTGCGCGTCTTGGTGATGCCAGCTTTCTGCTGGTGGACGGCGCAGCGCAATTGCCTGCGCTGGAGGCAGGCGCAGCGCAGATCCGCGCGCAACTCATGCAACATGCGTTCAGCGCCGACGGCAAACCGCTGCGGCTGCGTGTTTCGGTAGGCATCTGCCCGTTCGCCACAGTGCCTGCCGATGTTGGGGCCGTGCTCAATGCTTCCGAACGGGCATGTCGCAATGCGCGCAGCACGGATCGCGGTATCGCCTGCCATGAACCGCCCAAGGATGCCGAACGCGAAGCGCAGGCAGGGCTTGAACGAAGCATTCGCCGCGCGATCGATGAGGCTGGCTTTGAGTTTGCCTACCAGCCGATCGTGGCGGTGCAGGGCGGCGACGATGCCCAGTTTCAGTGCCTGCTGCGCCTGCGCGATAGCACGGGCACTTTGCATCAGGCGGCGGCAATCATGCCGCTGGCTGAGCGCAAGGGCTGGATCGCCGACGTCGATCGCTGGGCGGTTTCCGAGGCGGTCGCGGTTATCGCGCGCAAACAAGCCGAGAACAACGCATTGCGTCTGTTCCTGACCCAGTCGCCGGTAAGTCTGGCCTCGCCGCAGTATGCGCAGTGGTTGCGCGAGCAACTGCTTGCCGCCAAGATCGCAGCAGAGTCGCTGGTTATCGAGATTCGCATGGACGAGGCAATCGTGCATTTGGCCACGATTGGCGAGTTTTGTCGCAGCCTGGTGCATCAAGGTGCCAGTTTTTGCCTCAGCCAGTTCGAGGCGGGGCTCGATGCCGCCAGTTTGCTGGAGCAACTGCCGCTCAGTTTCATAAAACTGGGACCTCGTTATCTGCGCGCCGGCAATTCTGCGGCGGTCAAGGATGAGTTGCACAGTGTGGTTGCCAAGGCGCATCAACTGGGTATCAAGGTGATCGGCCACCGCGTTGAAGATCCGCAGTCCGCCGCTACCTTGTGGATGGTCGGCATTGATTTCCTGCAAGGCAACCTGGTGCAGCAGGCCGGTGATGCGCTGAGTTTCGACTTCAAGTCTGCGGTACTGTGAGGCGATCTGCGATGACCGATCTGCGGCAAGCGGCAATCAACGCGTGTCGACGGAGGCGCTGACGTGTTGTTACTGGCATTGCGCATACTCTCATTGCTGGCTCTGGCCAGCGCGATCGGGGTTGCGCTGGTGTTGCCGCAGCCGTTGCCCGGTGATTGGCTGGACGCAGCGCGCGCGTCGGCTGCGATAGCGCTGCTGGCAGTTGCCGGCACCTGGTACCTCGGCTATCGGCAGATGCGCGAATACCAACGCAGCCAGGACATCGCGCTGGCGCACGAGCGGCAATCGGTCGCCGAGCTTGCCGAACAGGTGCGGCACTACGCGCGCACGCAGAATGATCTGGAGTTGGCCAAGCGTACCGCCGAGGCGGCGGTGATGGCCAAGGGCGAGTTTCTCGCCACCATGAGCCACGAGATCCGCACCCCGCTCAACGGCATCATCCCGATGCTCGATTTGTTGCAGGGCTCGGGCCTGCGACCGGATCAGACCGATCTGGTCGCCACCGCGTTTGGCTCGGCGCGGCAACTGCTGCGCATCGTCGATGACATTCTGGATTACTCCAAGCTCGAAGCCAGCAAGCTCGAACTGGAAACGGTCGGCATCAATCTGCGCGAATTGCTTTCGCTGGTCATCCGTTTGATGGAAAAGGCGGCGGAAAGCAAGCGCCTGCGGTTAAGTCTGAATATCGATCCGTCCTTGCGGTTGGCGGTGCGCGGCGACCCGACCCGGTTGCGTCAGGTCCTGTCGAATCTGCTGAGCAATGCCATCAAGTTCACCGAACGCGGCGCGGTGACCCTGAGCGTCACCCGCAAGGGCGAAACGCGCAGTCATCATCTGATCCGTTTTGAAGTGCGCGATACCGGCATCGGCATTCCCGCTGAAGCCGCCGCACGGCTGTTTCAGGCGTTCACCCAAGCCGACACGTCGACGACACGGCTGTATGGCGGCACCGGCCTTGGTCTGGCCATCAGCCAGCGAATCGTGCGCCTGATGGGTGGCACCATTGGCTTTGAGTCTGCCCAGGGGCAGGGCTCGCTGTTCTGGTTTGAGGTGCCATTGCTCAAAGCGGTGGGCGATATGGCGAGTGCGCGCGTCGAGCTCAGCGATGCCCATATGCTGGTGTTGAGCAACGAGCCAAAGCTGCAGCAACGCTTGAAGTTTGCACTCAAAAACTGGGGTGTCGATGCCGCATTCTCCGACACCACGCAGGACACGTTGGCCCGCCTGCGCGACGGCGTCGCAAAGGCGAATAAAAAGCCGTTTGCCCTGTTGCTGGCAGATCTGGCGAGTATCCGCACCACCGTGGTGGCGCTGCACCGCAACGTGCGCCGCAGTACCGATCTGGATAACCTGCGCATTGTGTATCTGCGCGCCAACGATGCGCCGCCCGATGAAGTGATCGAGTCCGGTCGTGTGCTGGTGTTGCCGCGCGACACCAGCGATGCCGAGTTGCGGATGGCGCTGAGCAAGTTTCTCGCGGATGACACGGCAATGACGAACGCAGCAGGTGGGAACTTGGCGGCTGTTCCGGACCTGGCTCTGCCAGCGCCCGATTCACCACCACCGGCGCGATTGCAAGGGCACGTATTGCTGGTCGAGGACAACCCGGTCAACCGCATGGTGGCACAACGCGTGCTCGATCTGATGGGGCTCAGTTGCGATGCGGTTGAAAACGGCAAGCTGGCAATCGAACGGCTGGTCGATCATCGTTACGACGCGGTGTTGATGGACTGCCAGATGCCGATCATGGATGGTTACGGTGCTACCCGCTTGTGGCGCGAGCACGAGGGCCAGTTGGGTGCCAGTCGCCTGCCGATCATTGCCATGACCGCCAATGCGATGGCCGGCGATCGGCAGAAATGCCTCGATGCCGGGATGGACGATTACCTGGCCAAACCGGTCACCCGCGAGCAGATGCGGGCCACGCTGGCGCGCTGGATAACGCAACCGCCAGCGCCGAGCGCGTTGCCCAGCCACACCACGGAACCCGCGCAGCTGGCAGGCACCGCAACCGCTGCCGAAGCCGAGCACATGCAGGCGGCGCACAGCGCGACCCACCCGGCGCAGGCCAGCGAAGCGCCCGGCGCGATGGCACCGCTGTCGAACCAGTTCATTCGCGGCCCGGCCATCGACCGCGCGGTGGCCGAAGAATTGCGCGAGGTAATGGGCGACGATTTTCGCGCATTGGTGAAAGTGTTTCTGGAAGATGCTCCCAGCCATGTTGCGCAGTTGGAAGCCGCGGCATTGGCTGCCGACCTCGATGCCATGGCTGGGCCGGCGCATTCCTTGAAGTCAGCCAGCGCAAATCTCGGTGCCAGCGTGCTGTCGGATCTGGCGCGCATCATCGAGACCGGCGCGCGCAAGGGCCAACTCGCGGCTCCGGAATTGCGGGTCGCACGCCTCGCGCAAGAGGTATATCGCGCCAGCGACGAACTGCGGCGGCTTTTGTAGCGGCGCTGATCCGCACCGTTGCCTGTGTGATTGCGCCTGCGCGCGCAGCGGTTCGCGGGGGGGTGTCGCCAGGTTGGCTTGCAGCGAAACCCGCTCGCCACGTTGGCATTTGCGACAAATAAAAAAGCGCGCAACCGGGGTTGCGCGCTTTTTTGTCAGCCGGGTACAACGTGGCTCAGTAGCGGTAATGCTCCGGCTTGTACGGCCCTTGCACCGGGATGCCGAGGTAGGCGGACTGCTCGGCGGTGAGCACGGTCAGCTTCACCCCGATCTGTTCCAGATGCAGGCGCGCGACTTC
Organism: Lysobacterales bacterium CG_4_10_14_3_um_filter_64_11; assembly: GCA_002782905.1. Taxonomy (GTDB): domain Bacteria; phylum Pseudomonadota; class Gammaproteobacteria; order Xanthomonadales; family Xanthomonadaceae. The sequence continues at coordinate 6,988 of PFJA01000144.1, read as the reverse complement.
TTCATCGAGTTGCTTGGGCAGGCGGTACACGGTCTTTTCGTAGTTGTCCTTGTTCGTCCACAGGTCGATCTGCGCCAGGGTCTGGTTGGAGAACGAGTTGGACATCACGAACGCCGGGTGGCCGTGGGCGCAGCCGAGGTTGACCAGACGGCCTTCAGCGAGGATGTAAATGCTGCGGCCGCTGGCGAAGGTGTAGCGATCCACCTGCGGCTTGATGTTTTCCTTCGACACGTCCTTGGCCGCGTTCAGGCGATCCATCTGGATTTCGTTGTCGAAGTGGCCGATGTTGCACACCAGTGCATTGTTCTTCATGCCCTGCATGTGTTCGAAGGTGATTACGTCGCGGTTGCCGGTGGTGGTGACGAAAATGTCGGCCTCATGCAGCACGTCCTCGGTGGTCTTCACCTCGTAGCCTTCCATCGCCGCCTGCAGGGCGTTGATCGGGTCGATCTCGGTGACGATCACGCGCGCGCCGAAGCTCTTGAGCGAATGTGCGCAGCCCTTGCCGACATCGCCGTAACCGCATACCAGCGCCACCTTGCCGGCGATCATCAGGTCGGTGGCGCGCTTGATGCCGTCGGCCAGCGATTCGCGGCAGCCGTACAGGTTGTCGAACTTGCTCTTGGTGACCGAATCGTTGACGTTGATGGCCGGTACCAGCAGCTTGCCGGCCTCCATCATCTGGTACAGGCGATGCACGCCGGTGGTGGTTTCCTCGGACACGCCGCGCCAGTCCTTGGCCACGTTTGTCCAGAAGCCGGGGCGTTCGCTGCGGGTGCGCTTGAGCAGGTCCTTGACGACTTGTTCTTCATGGTTGGCGCCGGGTTGATCGACCCAGGTGTCGCCGTTTTCCATGTCCAGGCCCTTGTGGATCAGCAAGGTCGCGTCGCCGCCGTCATCGACGATCAGCTGCGGGCCAGTCATGCCTTCGTGGGTGAGCATGTTCAGGGTGCAGTCCCAGTACTCCTCCAGCGATTCGCCTTTCCAGGCAAACACCGGCACGCCACTGGCGGCAATCGCTGCCGCCGCATCGTCCTGGGTGGAAAAGATATTGCACGACGCCCAGCGCACCGTGGCACCGAGCGCGGACAGGGTTTCGATCAGTACGGCGGTTTCTTTGGTCATGTGCAGCGAGCCGGACAGGCGCACGCCCTTGAGCGGCTGCAGCGGCGCATACTTGGCGCGAATCTGCATCAGGCCGGGCATTTCTTCCTCGGCCATGCGAATGCGCTTGCGGCCGACAGCGGCCAGCGCAATATCGTGAACTTTGTAATCGGGTACGGCATGGGGTTTGGCAACGGCGTTCATCGGTACAGCCTCCGGATGGGTGGGGGAAGTGGCGCGCAGCGCGATCTTCCGAGCGAATCCGGGCGCCGTTGAACGTGTTGCAGCCGAGCCTGGCCTGGGTGACAGGTCGCAGCGCCCCTCGGCAGCCGCGAATTATAGCGCGCCGCCGCCACCGGCGCAGTCAATGGCGCGTGAACGCCTGCCGTGCTGCGTGGTCAGAGCCCGGGCTACCCAATGCAGAGGACGTTCGATGCCAACGCCAAACGCAGTACAGGCCCGCCCGCACGTGGTCATCGTCGGCGCCGGTTTCGCCGGGCTGTCGGCCACCATCGCCCTGCGCAAGGCGCGCGTCGACATCACCCTGATTGATCGCCGCAATTTTCATCTGTTCCAGCCCTTGCTCTACCAGGTGGCCACGGCCGGCCTGACGCCAGCGGACATCGCCTGGCCGGTGCGCTCGATTTTGCGCGCGCAGCGCAACGCGCGGGTAGTGCTGGGCACGGTCACCGGCGTGAACACCGATGCGCGCGAGGTGCGGCTGCATGATGCGAGTTGCCATCGCTACGATTGGCTGGTGCTGGCCACCGGTGCCAGCCACAACTACTTCGGCAACGATGCCTGGGCAGCGGTGGCGCCGGGCCTGAAGCGCGTCGATGATGCCACCGACATCAGGCGGCGCATTCTGGTCGCGTTCGAGCACGCCGAGTTGTGCGACGACCCGTTCGAGCGCGCGCGGCTGATGACCTTCGTGATCGTTGGCGGTGGCCCGACCGGGGTGGAACTGTCCGGCGCCATTGCCGAGTTGGCGAAAGTGGCTTTGGCGCGCGATTTTCGCCGCATCGATCCGCGTCAGGCCCGCATCATCCTGCTCGAAGGCGGGCCGCGGGTGCTGGCCACTTTTCCTGAAGCCTTGTCGATCCACGCCCAGCGAGCGCTGGAAAAACTCGGGGTGGAGGTCAACACCGTCGCCCGTGTCACCCGCTGCGACAACGAGGGGGTGATCGTCAACGATCAGCGCCTGCCGGCCGGCACGGTGATCTGGGCGGCCGGTGTTGCCGCATCGCTGGCAGCGCAATGGGTCGGTGCCGCCGGCGATCGCGCCGGCCGTGCGCAGGTGGAAGCGGATCTGAGCGTGCCGGGCAAACCGGAAATCTTCATCGTCGGCGATACCGCCGCCGTGACCAACGTCGACGGCAGCCCGGTGCCTGGCATTGCACCGGCCGCCAAGCAGGCCGGGCGGTATGTCGCACAGGTGATTGCCGCCGCGGTGCAGGGCACGCCGCGGCCAGCGCCGTTTCGCTATCGGCATTACGGCAATCTCGCCACCATCGGCCGTCACGAAGCGGTGATCGATTTTGGCCGCTTCACCCTCAGCGGCGGGCTGGCGTGGTGGGTGTGGGGCATCGCCCACGTCTATTTCCTGATCGGCATGCGCCACCGGTTTCTGGTCGCCGCGCAATGGATGTTCAGCTACCTCACCTTCGGCCGCGGCGCGCGGCTGATCGCCGGCAGCGAAGGCGATGTGCGAATCCGGCCGAAGGATGTTGCGCCGATGCGGTGAGGGTGCTGTTTTTCGAACGATTACAGCAGGTCAGCGTGGTCGTGCAACGCGGCTACGGTGGTCGCCAGACCCGGTTTCAGATAGGTGTCCATCAACTCATCGACTGGCCGGGTTGGACGGGTCAAGCAGGCGCGCTGATCACGCACCGCCTTGCCGACAGCAGCGGGGCTGAGGCCGAAGGCATGCTCAACGAATTCGTCAGGATGATGCGCGGTGATGCCGAATTGCCGCAACCCGCTCTCCGGAAAGTCGCGTGTGTTGTAGGAAACGATGGCGCCGGCTTGGCAACGTATCGCAGCGGCGAGAACATGGCGATCCTTGGGGGCGGGCAGTACAAGCCCTGTTTCCAGTCCGTCCCAGTCAGTTACCAGACAGTCCGGAACTGCCGAGTCCATTGGCGCGCGAGTCCAGTCGAGGTTTGCTACTGACAAGTCAGGTCGCCGTCTCAACTACGCCGCGACCCACTCATCGTGGATGCGTTTAGTCCAGCGGGCGCGATACAGACCGGATAGCGCCAGATGCATGAGCAGGTCGCGCAGCGTTGCTGGGTAAAGGTCACAGGCTGTCGTAGACCGCTACAAAGCCGCTCATCCGTCAATAACCCATATCCAGTTTTTGCGCCTGCTCGGCCAACGTGTTGCGTGCCATCTTGCCCTGGGTCAGGCGATGCTTGCGGTAGGCGAGTACATCCTTGAAGTAGATTCGGCGGTGCGTACCGGCCTTGTGATGCGCTAGTTCGCCCCGCTCGACCAACGCCACAACGTGTGGGCGCGACACCCGCAGAAAATCAGCGGCCTGTTGGGTGGTGAGTTCGGCATGTATCGGCACGATGCTGATCGCGTTGCCCTCAGCCATATTGGCCAGAATGTCCACCAGCATGCGCAGGGCTGCGACCGGCACTTCGATCTCGTCGTTGCCATCGACCACACGCAAGCGCACGCTGGGGCCGTGGCCGATACATGCAGCCAGCGTGCGGCTGCTCACGCGCGCGAGTGCGGCGTCCTGGTCGGTGGGTAGTATTGGAGGGCGTTGATTGCGGCGGGCTGACATGGCGAGTGTCGTCGGTAGGCCGGTATCCGATGTTAGACGAACCGCGCTTTATTCGCAATAAACGAAAAAATGAGCGGTATCTCCACGTGATTGCGTGTCGCCGCCAATGGGATGACTGACTGGCAGAGTGCCAATCACGCGAGCTTTTCGTGGATCGCGAACTGTTGAAGAGTCTGAGGGTTCACTGAGTGAGATTGGGCCGATGATTGGCACGCAAGGCAACACGCTGCGCGTTGCACGGTCGGTGCGGATAGCGCTTGCCGACACCACGCGAACCGTTACAATCGCAACCATTGGCGCCGGCACGGGTCGCGCTATGGGTACCGGATCAATGAAGAGCACGCTTGAGTATCAGGCGGGGTTCGGCAACGAGTTTGCCAGCGAGGCGCTGGCCGGCGCGTTGCCCACAGGGCAAAACTCGCCGCAGCGTTGCCCATTCGGGTTGTATGCCGAACAGCTGTCGGGCACCGCGTTTACCGCGCCGCGCGCCAGCAACCGGCGCAGTTGGCTGTATCGCATCCGGCCCGCAGCGGTGCATGGCCCGTTTTCGCTGATCGAGGCCGGCGCATTTCATAATCGCTTCGACGAGCAGGCGGCGCCGCCGGATCAACTGCGTTGGAATCCGTTGGAAATGCCCAGCAAAACGCGGGATTTCATCGATGGCCTGTTCACCATGGCCGGCAATGGTGGGCCAACGGCGCAAACCGGTGTCGCCATTCATCTGTACGCCGCCAATGCCGATATGGACGCGCGCTACTTTTACAACGCCGATGGTGAAATGCTGCTCGTGCCGCAGCAGGGGCGGCTGCGGATCGCCACCGAGTTGGGCGTGTTGGAGGTGGAACCGCAGGAAATAGCACTGATTCCACGCGGGATGCGTTTTTGCATCAGTCTGCCCGATGGCGCGGCGCGCGGCTATGTCTGCGAGAACTTCGGCGCCGCGCTGCGCCTACCCGATCTCGGGCCGATCGGTTCCAACGGGCTGGCCAACGCACGCGACTTTCTGGCGCCGCTGGCGGCGTACGAGCAGCGCGATGGCGCGTTTGAGTTGCTCGCCAAGTTTCAGGGCCGATTGTGGCATGCCGACATCGGCCATTCGCCGCTCGATGTGGTCGCCTGGCAGGGTAATTACACGCCGTGCAAATACGATCTGCGTCGTTTCAACACGATCGGCTCGATCAGCTTCGATCACCCCGATCCGAGCATTTTTTTGGTGCTGACCGCGCCCACCGACACGCCCGGCGTCGGCAATCTGGATTTTGCGATTTTCCCGCCGCGCTGGCTGGTGGCGCAGCATACCTTCCGGCCACCGTGGTTTCATCGCAACATCGCCAGCGAGTTCATGGGTCTGGTGCATGGCGCCTACGACGCCAAGGCCGATGGCTTTGTGCCGGGCGGCAGTTCGCTGCACAACTGCATGAGCGGCCATGGCCCGGACGCCGCCACCTTTGACAAAGCGAGCAGCGCCGATTTGAATCGGCCCGATGTGATCACCGACACCATGGCCTTCATGTTCGAAACCCGGCTGGTGTTGCATCCCACCCGCCAGGCGTTGGAATCGCGCACGCGGCAGTCCGATTACCAGCAGTGCTGGCAAGGGTTGGCTGCGCACTTTGACCCCGCCAGGCGCTGATTGCGTTGAATATGCTCGAGGTAATCGAGTCTATCGCGCCAGGTAGGCCTGGTTCAACGGGTTTGCACTGCGGCGTCGCGCGCCAGCGCGATGCGCAAAACCAGATAGCCCAACACGCCCGAGAGCAACGACCCGACCAGGATACCGAGGCGCTCGTCGAACAATGACGCAAAATTGCTGCCGTCAAAGGCCAGGCTGCCGATGAACAGACTCATCGTGAAGCCGATGCCGCACAGCATTGACAGGCCATACAGCGACAACCACGACACCCCGCTCGGCAATGCACCAATGCCGGTGCGGATCGCCAGCCAGCAGAACCCGAACACGCCGATCTGTTTGCCAATCACCAGACCCATCGCGATGCCCAGTGGTACCGGGTGCAACAACTCTTGCACGCCGACCCCAGCCAACGCCACGCCGGCGTTGCAGAACGCAAAAATCGGCAAAACCATGAACGCTACGGTGGCATGCAGATCCGATTCCAGACACTTCAGCGGCGACGGGGCATCGGCATCGGGGGCGCGGATCGGGATGAACAGTGCCAAGATCACCCCGCTCAGGGTGGCATGCACGCCGGATTTGAGCAGTGCTACCCACATCACCACGCCGATCGCCAGGTACACGCTGCGTGCGGTCACGCCCCGCCAGTTGAGTACGGCGAGCACGCTGATGCAGGACGCAGCCACGGCCAGGGCCGTGAATGACAAATGGTCGGTATAAAAGATCGCAATGATCGCGACCGCGCCGATGTCATCGAAGATGGCGATCGAAGTCAGCAATACCTTGAGCCCGACCGGCACCCGTGAGCCCAGCAGCGACAAAACGCCGAGTGCGAACGCGATGTCGGTTGCCGTCGGTATCGCCCAGCCGCGCATGACCTGTGCATTGTCGTGATTGATACCCAGATAAACCAGCGCCGGCAGCGCCATGCCGCCGACGGCGGCAATGGCGGGCAGCAGCGCGGTACGCAAACTCGACAGCTCGCCATCGATCAGCTCGCGCTTGAGCTCCAGGCCCACCAGCAGAAAGAACACCGCCATCAAGCCATCGTTGACCCACAGCAGCAGTGGCTTGGCGATCTGCAACGCACCAATGCGAACTTCGACGGGGGTGTTCAGCAGCAGATCGTAGAGCGGCGCAAGCGGGGAGTTGGCGGAGATCAAGGCAACCAATGCGGTGACCATCAACACGATGCCGGCGGCCGATTCGGTGCGGAAAAAATCACTGAGCAGTGGAATGACCGGGGCGTGCAGTAGCGAGGTGTTGTGGTTTTTCATGGGATCTCGTCGGTTCAGAAGGTGCTGGCGTTGAGCCACATGTGGGTAGCAATACTGGCGCCGTAACCCAGCGCGATCGCCGGCGTCCAACGCAGGTGGCCGAAGAACGTGTAATTGCCTTTGGATTGTCCCATCAGCGCCACCCCGGCGGCTGAGCCGATGCTGAGCAGGCTGCCACCG
>PFJA01000086.1 GCA_002782905.1 Lysobacterales bacterium CG_4_10_14_3_um_filter_64_11 | reverse complement strand
ATTGCAGGATACCTCGCTCGGCTACGGCCGTTCGGTCAGCCGTTTCAACGAGCGCAAACGCGTGGTCGCCGACGAAGATATCGGGCCGCTGGTTGCCACCGACATGACCCGTTGCATCCAGTGCACGCGCTGCATCCGGGTGTCGGCCGAGATTTGCGCCAGCTACGAGTTGGGCGGCATGCAGCGCGGTGAGCGCCTGGAAATCGGCACTTACGATGGCAAGCCGCTGAGCAGCGAGCTGTCGGGCAACGTCATCGACGTTTGTCCGGTCGGCGCCCTCACCAACAAGGTGTTTCGCTTCCGTGCCCGCGCCTGGGAGCTTTTGGCGCATGCCGGGATTGGCTACCACGATGCGCTGGGGTCCAATCTGTACCTGCATGTGCGCCGAGGTGAAGTGCTGCGCTGCGTGCCACGCGACAACGAAGCGGTCAACGAATGCTGGCTGTCGGATCGCGACCGCTATTCGCATCAGGGCCTGAGCGCCGCGGATCGGGCAACACGGCCGATGCTGCGCAAGGGTGGCGAACTGGTTGCAGTGGACTGGCCAGAAGCCATTGCGTTTGTGGCCGAAGGCCTGAAGCGGCATGGTGGTGATGCGCTGGGCGCGCTGGTCGCACCACTGACCAGCAATGAGGAAGGCTATTTGTTGGCGCAGATCGTGCGTGGCCTGGGCAGCGAGCATATCGACCATCGTCTGCGCACGCTCGATTTTGCCGATGCACCGGTGTCGCAGCCGTTCGCCATGCCACTGGCGGCGATCGAGTCGGCGCGCCGGGTGCTGTTGATCGGCAGCAATCCGCGCATGGAACAGCCGTTGCTCGCGCATCGCCTGCGCAAGGCAGTCAAACACGGCGCGCAGCTTGCGGTCATCAATCCGGTCGACTTCGATTTGCTGTGCGAGGTTGCCGCGCGTCGTATCGTCACGCCGTTGGCGATGGTGGACGAGTTGGCGGCACTGGCGAAATTGCTGGTCGCGCAAGCCGATGTGCCGGCGCCGCTGGCGGCGCTGATCGCCGCGGCCGAGCCCAATGCAGCGCAGCGTGCCGTGGCGGAGCTGTTCACGGCGCGCGACAACACGCTGCTGCTGTTCGGCGACATCGCAGTGCAACATCCGGCGGCGTCGCTGTTGCGCGCGCTCGCCAAGCTGGTTGCCAACGCCATCGGCGCTGCGTTCAACGAGTTGCCCGCCGGCGCCAACAGCATCGGTCTGGCGCGGGTCGGGGTGCTTGCACAGACGCCGGCCGGCAAAAATGCGGCACAGATCATGGCCAAGCCGGGCTCCGCGCTGCTGGTGTATCACGCCGGCTCGCAGGACACAGCCACCGCTGCGGCGTATGACCTGGCACGCACCAATTCCGAGTTTCATGTCTACATCGGTGGCTACGCCTGCGCTGGCGTCAAGCGTACCGCACATGCCATATTGCCCATTGGCCTGCCGCCGGAAATCGAAGGCAGCCTGGTCAACGTCGATGGCAGCGTACAACGCTTCGCAGGTGGCGCCAAACTGCCGGGCGAGGCGCGCCCGGGTTGGCGTGTGTTGCGCGCGCTCGGTGCGGCGCTGGGCTTGCCGGGGTTCGAGTTCACCGCATTCAGCGAGCTCGCCGCGCAGGTGCAGCCGTTGCTGGCCAAGCCGGCGCTGCCCGTTGCTGGTGGCACCTTGGCCACACGTCCACAGGCGGGTGGCGGTTTGGCGCGCATCACCACGGTGCCGATCTATCGCAGCGATGCGGTAGTGCGTCGCGCCGCGGCGTTGCAGGCGCATCCACTAAATGCCGGCCCGCGTGCGCTGCTGCACCCGGAAGATGCGCTGGCGCTGGGTTTGGCGGAGGGCGCAATGGCCAAGTTCGCCGATGACGTGGGCCAGGCGGTGTTGCCGGTCAGCGTCAGTGGCCGCGTGGCCAAGGGCGCGGTGTGGATCGAATCGGGTTATTCGGCGACTGCACCGTTGTCGGCAACCGCCCGCCTGACCGTGACGAGGGCCTGAGCGTGATCGACATCATTCGCGAGTTTTTTCTGAGCTTTGGCAGCTTTGGTCTGGTGTTGTGGACCCTTGTCAAGATCATGGTCGTGGTGTTGCCGATCACCGTCGCGGTGGCGTTCTACACCTTGATCGAGCGCAAGGTGATCGGCTGGATGCACGTGCGCCACGGGCCAGTGTATATCGGCCAGATCTTCGGCATCGGCGTGATCCAACCATTTGCCGATACCTTCAAGATGCTGTTCAAGGAGCTGATCGTTCCGGCCAACGCGCATCGTTTTTTGTATCGACTGGCGCCGATTCTGGCGATTGCACCGGCATTGGCCGCGTGGGCGGTGGTTCCGTTCGATGATGGCTTGGTGCTGTCTAACGCCAACGCTGGTCTGCTGTACCTGCTGGCGATGACCTCGATGGGCATCTACGGCATCGTGATCGCCGGTTGGGCGTCGAACTCCAAATACGCATTTCTGGGCGCGTTGCGTTCTACCGCGCAGGTGGTGAGCTACGAAATCGCCATGGGCTTCGCGTTGGTCGGGGTACTGGTTGCTGCCGGCTCGCTCAACCTCACCGATATCGTGCGCGCACAAAGCGGCAACGCCGGCTTTTTCGAGTGGTTCTGGCTGCCGTTGCTGCCATTGTTCGTGATCTACTTCATCTCCGGTGTTGCCGAGACCAACCGTGCACCGTTCGACGTGGCCGAAGGTGAGTCCGAGATCGTCGCCGGGTTCCATGTCGAGTATTCCGGTGCCGCGTTTGCGGTGTTTTTCCTCGCCGAATACGCCAACATGATTCTGGTCAGCCTGCTCGCCTCGTTGTTGTTCCTCGGCGGCTGGCTGTCGCCGTTTCAGGGCTGGACCGATTCCTGGCTCGGCGCACCCAGCGCGCTGTGGCTGTTCGCCAAGGCATCGTTCTTCGCGTTTTGCTTCCTGTGGTTCCGTGCCACGTTCCCGCGCTATCGCTATGACCAGATCATGCGTCTGGGCTGGAAGGTATTCATCCCGATCACCATTGTCTGGATTGTGCTCGTCGCCTTTGCAGGCTACGCCAACTGGTTTGTGGTTGGCGGCTGAGGAGTGATATGAAACGCGTTTTCGCCTATCTCAAGAGTTTGCTGCTGCTCGAATTGCTGCAGGGTATGTGGCTTACCCTGAAGTACATGTTCGCGCCGAAGTACACCATCAACTATCCGTTCGAGAAATACCCGCAATCGGTGCGCTTCCGCGGTCTGCATGCATTGCGCCGATATCCCAATGGCGAGGAACGCTGCATTGCCTGCAAATTGTGCGAGGCGGTGTGCCCGGCGCTGGCGATCACCATCGACTCCGAGCAGCGCGCCGACGGCAGCCGCCGCACCACGCGCTACGACATCGACCTGTTCAAGTGCATCTACTGCGGTTTTTGCGAGGAATCGTGCCCGGTCGACTCGATCGTGGAAACCCATATCTACGAGTATCACTTCGTCAATCGCAGCGAAAGCGTGGTCAACAAGGCGCAACTGCTGGCGATTGGTGATCGTCTGGAATCTGAAATCGCAGAGCGCAAGTCGCTCGACGCCGCGTATCGCTAAGGGATCGGATCATGGCTTTTACGTCCATCGCGTTTTATGCGTTCGCACTGGTCACCGTGCTGGCGGCGCTCGGCGTTGTCACGGTGCGCAATTCGGTGCACGCGGCGCTGCTGTTGGTGCTGACGTTTTTTTCCACTGCCTGCCTGTGGTTGCTGCTGCAAGCGGAGTTTCTCGGCATTGTGCTGGTGCTGGTCTATGTCGGCGCGGTGATGGTGCTGTTCCTGTTCGTGGTGATGATGCTGGATATCAACAGCGAGCGGATGCGTGAGGGGTTCGCGCACTATCTGCCGGTCGCCGTCGTGGTGGCGCTGGTGATGTTTGTCGAGATGATCGCCCTGGTCGGGTTGCAGCGTTTTGAGCAGACGTTTGCCGAGGCCGACCCGGCAGCGCTGGCCGGAGGCAGCAACATCCAGTGGGTTGCGCGTGCCCTGTTCAACGATTACCTGCTGCCGTTCGAGGTGGCGTCGGTGATTCTGACGGTAGCCATCATCGCCGCGATTGCCATCACCTTGCGCCGGCGTCCGGGCACCAAACATCAGGACCCTGCGCGGCAGGTACAGGTGAAACGCGATGATCGCGTGCGCCTGGTCAAGATGGCGGCAGTGCGCAAAGAGGGGAAAACGCCATGATTTCGCTGGGACACTATCTGACCTTGGGTGCGCTGCTGTTCTGCATCAGCGTTGCCGGCATTGTGATCAACCGCAAGAATGTGATCATCCTGCTGATGTGCATCGAGCTGATGCTGCTTGCCGTGAACCTCAATTTTGTCGCGTTCTCGCGCTTTCTCGGCAACGCTGACGGCCAGGTGTTCGTGTTTTTCATACTTACCGTGGCGGCATCCGAGGCGGCAATCGGTCTCGCGATCCTGGTGGCGTTGTTCCGCAACCGGCGCACCATCAATGTTGCCGAACTTGATTCGTTGAAGGGCTAGGGGATGGCCATGACGATTCTCTCGGGATACGCGCCCCGGAAAAAGCCGCGGCAGTGCGCCAAGGACGCCAGGGGCGCAAAGAATAGCGTGGCAGAAATTCCATTCGCGACCTTTGCGTCCTTTGCGGACCAATCGCTCTTGCTTGTCCCAAGTCCCGGCTTTCGAGGTTTCGCACTGTGATCTCCCAGAATGTCCTTCTCCTGATTGCCTTGGCGCCGTTGTTCGGCGCCATCATAGCCGGCCTGTTTGGCCGTCAGGTTGGTCGCGCCGGCGCGCACTCGATCACCATCCTCGGCGTTGCCGTGAGTTTTGCGCTTTCGGCGAAAGTGCTGTTTGATCTCTGGCACGGCGGCGTCGCTCCGTTCAATGCCAATCTGTATACCTGGTTCGAAGTTGGTGGTTATTCGGCGCACATCGGGTTCATGGTGGATCGTCTCAGCGCGATGATGATGGTGGTGGTCACCTTTGTCTCGCTGCTGGTGCATGTGTACACGGTTGGTTACATGGCCGACGACCCCGGCTATCAGCGTTTTTTCAGCTACATCTCGCTGTTCACCTTCTCGATGCTGATGCTGGTGATGAGCAACAACTTCCTGCAACTGTTCTTCGGTTGGGAAGCCGTGGGCCTGGTGTCGTACCTGTTGATCGGTTTCTGGTTCAAGAAGCCGAGTGCTATTTTTGCCAACCTCAAGGCATTTTTAGTCAACCGCGTCGGTGATTTTGGTTTTCTGCTGGGCATCGCCGGGGTGCTGATGTGGTTTGGCACGCTCGACTACGCCAACGTATTTGCCCATGCCAGCACGATCGAAGGGCAACTGGTTGAGGTTTGGCCAGGGGTGGTGTGGTCGGTGCCGACCGTGATCGCACTGTGCCTGTTTGCCGGCGCCATGGCCAAATCCGCGCAGGTGCCGTTGCATGTGTGGCTGCCCGATTCGATGGAAGGCCCAACCCCGATTTCGGCGTTGATCCACGCCGCAACCATGGTCACTGCTGGTATTTTCATGGTTGCGCGGATGTCGCCGCTGTTTGAATTGAGTGAGACCGCGCTGGCGTTTGTGTTGTTCATCGGTGCCACCACCGCGTTTTTCACCGGCCTGATCGGTATCGTGCAAAACGACATCAAGCGGGTGGTGGCGTACTCCACCTTGTCGCAGTTGGGTTACATGACCGTGGCGCTGGGGGTATCTGCGTACTCTGGGGCGGTCTATCACCTGATGACCCATGCCTTCTTCAAGGCGCTGCTGTTCCTTGGTGCCGGCTCGGTGATCATCGCGCTGCACCACGAGCAGGACATGCGCAAAATGGGTGGTCTGCGCAAATACATGCCAGTCACCTGGATCACCATGTGGATCGGCACACTGGCGTTGACCGGCATGCCGTTCTTCGCGGGCTTCTACTCCAAGGACAGCATCATCGAGGCCGCGCATCACGCGGCGATTCACGGTGGCTGGGTGCAGCAATACGGTTATTGGGCGGTGTTGCTGGGTGTTTTCGTGACCAGCTTCTACAGTTTCCGCCTGCTGTATCTCACCTTCCACGGCAGCGAGCGGTTCCGCGACGAGCCGGCGTCCGATGCCCACCACGATCATGGCCATGCGCATCATCCGCTGGAGCCAAAGGAGTCGCCGTGGGTGGTGACTGTGCCGCTGGTGCTGTTGGCCATTCCGTCGCTGCTGGCTGGCTTTTTCACGGTGCGGCCGATGCTGTTCGGTGACTTCTTCGAGGGATCGATCTACGTCAAGTCCGCACACGACACCCTGGCGGCGGTTGCCGGGGAGTTTCACGGCGCGACCGCCTTTGCACTGCATGGCCTGATGCAGCCGGCGTTCGGGTTGGCATTCGCCGGGTTTGCGTTGGCGACATATATCTACCTGTTCAATCCGGGTCTGGCTGCGCGGGCGCGTGAGCTGTTCTCGCTGCCGTACCGGGTGCTGATCAACAAGTTCGGTTTCGATACCCTGTGGATCGAAGGTTTTGCCGCGGGCGGCTTGCGCCTGGGTCGCGGCTTGTGGAAGGGCGGCGATCAGGCGGTCATCGATGGCGTTGCCGTCAATGGCTCGGCCTGGCTGGTCGATCGCATCGCCGGTGTGGTGCGCGATGTGCAATCGGGTTATCTATACCACTACGCCTTTGCGATGATTCTCGGCCTGATCTTCATGCTGGCCGCGCTGATTCGTGTGCAAGGCTGATTAGAAGGAATCGCTTGAACTCGTCGTGAGCGGCCCGAGTGCAAGGCGCACGGAGCGCAGGAACCGCACTTTACATGCGGGTACATGAGGATTCCGAGCACCGCGCAACGCAGCAAGCGGGTCGCGCAGCAGGTTGCAAGAGGTTCACTGGAACAACAAGGAAGCACCGATGTCTGTATGGCCTTTGCTGAGTTTGCTGATCTGGCTGCCGATTGCTGGCGGCTTCGCTACCCTATGGTTCGGCCGTGGCCGCGCCGAGCAGGCGCGTTGGTTCGCGCTACTGGTGTCGATTGCCGCGTTGGTGCTGAGTGTGGGGCTGTATTTGGGCTTTGACGCCAGTGCTACCGGCATGCAGTTTGTCGAACTGCGGGCGTGGGTGCCGAGTTACGACATCTGGTATTCGCTCGGTGTCGATGGCATCTCGGTTGCGCTGATTGTGCTCACCACGCTGGTCACCAGCCTGGTGTTGATCGGCTCGTGGACGGCGCTCGACAAGAAGGTGCCGCAATATCTGGCGTCTTTCCTGATCCTTGAAGGCGTGATGATTGGCGTGTTCAGCGCCCGCGACGCCATCGTGTTCTATGCGTTTTTCGAGACCATGCTGATACCGATGTTCATCATCATCGGTATCTGGGGTGGCCCACGTCGGGTTTATGCCGCGCTCAAGTTCTTCCTGTACACCTTTCTTGGTTCCATTTTCATGCTCGCGGCCTTGATCTATCTGTATATCAAGGGTGGCAGCTTCCAGCTCGACGACCTCTATGCGCTGAAGCTCACCGCAAGCGAGCAGATGTGGATTTTCTTCGGTTTCCTGACCGCATTCGCGGTCAAGGTGCCGATGTTTCCGGTGCATACCTGGCTGCCCGATGCCCACGTCGAGGCACCTACCGGCGGTTCGGTGGTGCTGGCGGCCATCATGTTGAAGATCGGTGGCTACGGTTTCATCCGCTTCTCGTTGCCGATCACGCCCGACGCCGGCCATGAATGGGCCTGGCTGGTGATCGCGCTCAGTCTGATTGCGGTGATCTACATCGGTCTGGTGGCGCTGGCCCAGGCCGACATGAAGAAGTTGATCGCCTACTCCTCGATTGCCCACATGGGTTTTGTCACCCTCGGCACCTTCATCGCCTTCGCGCTGGTGCGCGAGTCGGGAAACACCGGCGCGGCCGAGTTGGGCCTGCAGGGCGCGATGGTGCAGATGATGTCGCACGGGTTTGTTTCCGCTGCCATGTTCTATTGTGTGGGCGTGCTTTATGAGCGCGTGCACAGCCGGATGATCGGCGACTACGGCGGCGTGGTGAATACGATGCCCTGGTTTGCCACCTTGTTTGTGCTGTTCTCGATGGCCAATGCTGGTCTGCCCGGCACCTCGGGCTTCGTTGGCGAGTTCATGGTGATCGTGGCCAGCTTCCAGTACAACCCGTTGATCGCATTTGCGGCTGCGTTCACCCTGATTCTGGGGGCGGCGTACACACTGTGGATGGTCAAGCGCGTGGTTTTTGGCGAGGTCGCCAATGCCCACGTCGCCGAGCTCAAGGACATCCGTCCGCACGAAACCATCGTGCTGGTGGTTTATGCCATTGCGGTGTTGGCGCTTGGCATTTGGCCCAAGCCGCTCACCGACCTCATGGATTCATCCGTTGCGCAGCTGGTTGCCCAGCTGGCGCTCAGCAAGCTGTAAGGAGAGGCGCACGTGGTGACATACGCAGATTTCATGCCGTTGGCGCCGGAAATATTTCTGCTGGGCGCAACCTGCGCGATTGTGCTGGTCGATTTGTTTGTCAGCGCGCAGCGTCGTGGACTGGTGCATTTTCTCGCGCTGATGACCTTGATTGCGACCGGCATCATCACCTTTCGTGCCGCCGGTGACGTGGCTGGGCCGGTGAGCGCGTTTGCGGGCATGTTTGTACGCGACACCATGGGCGACGTGCTCAAGCTGGCCGTGTATGTGGTCTCGGGCGCCGCCTTGATCTACGCCAAGCCGTACCTGATCGGACGTGGTCTGTTCAAGGGCGAGTTCTACGTGCTGGTGCTGCTCGCAGTGCTGGGCATGATGCTGCTGATCTCCGCCGGCAGCCTGGTGATGATCTACATGGGGCTGGAGTTGCTGGCGCTGTCCTCGTACGCGCTGGTTGCGCTGGATCGTGATTCGCCGAGCGTGTCGGAAGCGGCGATGAAGTATTTCGTCCTCGGCTCGCTGGCCTCGGGCATGTTGTTGTACGGCATGTCGCTGATTTACGGTGCGACCGGTTCGCTCGACTTGGCGGTGATCCATCAGGCCGCCGCCTCGCCGGGCCAGCACACCTTGCTGCTCACGGGCCTGGTTTTCGTGATGGCCGGGATCGCATTCAAGTTCGGCGCGGCGCCTTTCCACATGTGGCTGCCCGATGTCTATCAGGGTGCGCCCACCGCGGTCACCCTGTTCATCGGCTCGGCGCCCAAGCTGGCCGCATTCGCCATGGCCTACCGCCTGCTCGAAGGCGCCGCTGGCCCGCTCGATGGTTACTGGCGCGACATGGTTGCCCTGCTGGCATTGTTGTCGCTGGCGACTGGCAATTTGTTGGCGTTGATGCAGACCAACCTCAAACGCATGCTCGCCTATTCCACCATTTCGCATATCGGCTTTTTGTTTCTTGGCCTTTCCGCTGGCAGTGCCCAGGGTTACGCGGCCGCGATGTTTTACGCGATCAGCTACGCGCTGATGTCGGCGGCCGCCTTTGCCGCCATCATTGCCTTGTCGCGGCGCGGGTTCGAGGCCGAGAACATCGAGGATTTCAAGGGCCTCAACAGTACCAATCCATGGCTCGCCGCTATGGTGCTGTGTGTGATGGCGTCGCTGGCAGGCATTCCGTTTTTCCTTGGCTTCTGGGCCAAGGTGGCGGTGCTGCGCGCGGCGATCGAGGGCGGCGCCCTGTGGCTGGCGATTACCGGCCTGGTGTTCGCGGTTATCGGCGCCTTCTATTACCTGCGGGTGATCAAGGTGATGTATTTCGATGAGCCTGGCGCAGCGCCGGCTGGCGAGGGGCACGCGGGCATGGCCGACCCGCAATTTCGTTGGCTGCTGTCGGTGAACGCGCTGTTGTTGCTGGTACTGGGCTTTGGCTGGGATCCTTTGATGTATTGGTGCCAGCAGGCATTTGTGAGCTGATGCATCGGCGGCGGCGCACCCGTCGCTGCAGTGCGTATTGCGCTACGCTGCACATCCGCCTATAATTGCGCTTCTACTGCTGCGGGGTGGAGCAGTCTGGCAGCTCGTCGGGCTCATAACCCGAAGGTCGCAGGTTCAAATCCTGCCCCCGCTACCAGTTTTGGTTGACAAGAAAGCCTCCTCGCGGGGCTTTTTTGTTGGCTGGCTCCGGGGTTGTCGCCGACCGCCCTGTGCCGGAACCTGGATTTACCGGGGTATGTACCGGAAGGGGCCGCATGGCCCCTTTTGTGTTTTTATCGCCAACGCGCCGCATCATGCGCAGGCAAAGGTTGAGTTCGTGACCGACACCGTATCTCGAATCACATCGCTGCTGGCACCGTTGCTTGAGTCCTTGGGGCTTGAGTTGTGGGGCCTTGAATATGTGCCGACCAGCGGGCGCTCGTTGCTGCGCGTGTACATCAATGTTGCCGATCGCCATGTCGGCATCGAGGATTGCGAGCGCGCCAGCCGTGAGATTTCCGCAGTGATGGATGTACACGACCCGATCAGCGGTGAATACACCCTGGAGGTGTCGTCGCCGGGTATCGATCGCCCGTTGTACACCCCGGCGCAGTTCGCGCTGTATGTCGGGCAACAAATCAAGCTCAGCTTGCGCTTGCCAGTGGACGGCCGTCGCCGGATGCAGGGCGTGATCAAGGCGACCGATGCACAGACGCTGAGCTTGCAGGTTGACGAGCAGTTGCTGAGCATTGCTTTTACTCAGATCGAAAAAGCACGTGTGGTGCCGGACCTGGTGGCGTTGGGTTTGGCGTCCGCAGCCCCGGTGCGGCGCGCACCACGCAAGGGAACATCTTGAAACCGTAGCGAGCGGCTCGAGTGCAAGGCGCGCGGAGCGCTGGGATCGCAGTGTCGTCGCGGACATGTGGATTCCGGGCATCGCGCAACGAAGCAGTTGGGTCGCGCAGCAGGTTTCAAGAGGTTCCCGTAAACAGAACAAAGGTTGACGGGCAATTGCCCCGCGAGGAGTTGTAGTCGTGAGCAAAGAACTGTTGATGGTGGTTGAAGCGGTCGCCAATGAAAAGGGCGTGCCGCGTGCCGTAATCATTGAAGCGCTGGAGGCGGCGTTGGCGTCGGCCGCCAAGAAGCGATATCCCGATGAGGATGTGCTGGCGCGGGTGGTGATCAACCCCAAGGATGGCACCTACGAGACATTCCGGCGCTGGGAAATCATTGCCGACGACGCGGAAATGGAATCGCCTTCGTTCCAGTTGCGCTTGATGGATGCCCTGGATGTGCGCAGCGACGCGGTCGTTGGCGAGTTCATCGAGGAGCAGATCGAAAACACCGACTTCGGCCGCATCTCGGCGCAGGCCGCCAAGCAGGTGATCGTGCAGCGGGTGCGCGAGGCCGAACGGGCGCTGGTGGTAGAAGCCTGGGCGGATCGCATCGGTGAGCTGGTTACCGGCGTCGTCAAGCGGGTCGAGCGTGGCAGCGTCTACGTCGATCTGGGCAGCAACGCCGAGGCTTACATTGCCAAGGACAAGGCGATTCCGCGCGATACCCTGCGCGCTGGCGATCGCGTGCGCGGCTATCTCTACGACGTGCGTGCCGAAGCGCGCGGGCCGCAGTTGTTCATATCGCGCACCGCACCTGAGTTCATGATCGAGTTGTTCAAACTTGAGGTGCCGGAAGTCGGCCAAGGTCTGGTCGAAATCAAGGCGGCGGCGCGTGACCCGGGCGATCGCGCCAAGATCGCGGTGATCGCGCACGATCACCGTACCGATCCGATCGGTGCCTGCATCGGCATGCGCGGTTCGCGCGTACAGGCGGTGTCCAACGAGCTCAATGGCGAGCGCGTCGACATCATCCAGTGGAGCGAGAACTCGGCGCAGTTCGTCATCAATGCGATGGCGCCAGCCGAGGTGCAGTCGATCATTGTCGATGAGGAAAAGCATTCGATGGATGTCGCCGTTGCCGAGGACAAGCTGGCGCAGGCGATCGGCAAGGGCGGGCAGAATGTACGTCTGGCCAGCCGCTTGACTGGCTGGCAGCTCAACGTGATGACGCGCGATCAGGTGCAGGCCAAGAGTGCGGCCGAGCAGGCCACCGCACTGCAGTTGTTCATGGCGAAGCTTGAAGTCGATGAGGAAATTGCCGCCATTCTCGTTGCCGAGGGCTTCAGCAGCGTCGAGGAAATCGCCTACGTGCCGGCCGCCGAATTGTTGGCGGTGGAAGGTTTCGACGACAGCATCGTCGAGGAGTTGCGCGCGCGTGCGCGTGATGCATTGCTCAACGAGGCGTTGGCGGTGGAAGAGGAAATGGAAGAACATCGTCCGGCTGAGGACCTGCTGGCGCTCGAAGGCATGGACGAGACTACAGCGTACGCTTTGGCGGCACGCGGGATCATCACCCGAGATGACCTGGGTGAACTGGCCACCGATGAAATCGCCGATATCGAAGGCATCGGTGACGAGCGGGCAGCGGCATTGATCCTGGCAGCACGTGCTGCCGAGATCGCACGTCTGGAAGCGGCGGGTTGAGCACGGTGCAGCGCCCGCCGGCAAGCGCGGGCGCTCGCCAACGGTTACAATTACGGGCTTGAGGTTTTGCGGCGCGTGCCCGCGCAACCGTTCAGAATTTCGCAGTGCAGGCGCTACGCGCCTCAGGAACAGGAAGTCATATGTCCCAAGTTACGGTTCGCTCGCTAGCGGCGTTGGTCGGTACCCCGGTGGACACGCTGCTGGAGCAGCTGGCCGAGGCCGGCATGAAGTTCAGCGGGCCGGATCAGGCGGTTAGCAGTACCGAGAAGCTCAAGCTGCTCGGGTTCTTGCGGCGTGCGCATGGCAAAAACGAGGGCGCTGGCGAAGCGTCGGCACCGCGCCAGATCACCCTGAAGCGGCGCAAGGTGGAAGAAATCACCGTTCCTGCCGGCAAGGGCAAGTCGACGGTGGCTGTGGAGGTGCGGCAAAAGCGCACCTACGTCAAGCGCAGTGAAGTCGAAGTGCCGGCTGACGCGGAGCGCGAGGATGCGCAGCGCAAGCTCGATGAATCGCGCGCCCAGCAGGAAGCCGTTGAACAGGCACGCCAGGATGCCGTGCGCAAGGCGACGGAGGCCGAGGCGGCGCGCGAACAGGAATTGGCGCGTGAGCGTGAAGCTGCCGCTGCCGCAGCGCGTGCCGAGGCGGCGGCGCTGGAGCCCGAGCCGGAGGCGAAACCTGCGGCAGCCATCGTCGGCGCTGAGGCGGCTGTGGTTGCGGCGCCGGCAGATGCCGACGTAGTGCGCGCGCCGCGTCGCGACGACGACAAAGCGCGGCACAAGGCGCACCGCGCCGCACCACGTCGCGAGAGCGAAGAAAGTGCTCGTTTTGCTGGCCAGTTGCACCTGTCAGCCAGTGACCGTGCGCGGCGTGGCACGGGCAACAAGCGCCGCGGCAAAGGCCAGGCCGCCGAGTCTGGGCGTGGTGGCGGCGGCCCACACGGGTTCTCGCGTCCAACCGCGCCGGTGGTGCGTGAAGTGGCCATCGGCGATGCCATTTCGGTTGCCGATCTGGCGCAAAAGCTGGCCATGAAAGGCGGCGAGGTGGTCAAGGCCCTGTTCAAGATGGGCGTGATGACCACCATCAATGAGGTGCTCGATCACGATACCGCAGTGCTGGTGGTCGAAGAGCTGGGCCATCATGCCGTGCGTGCCGAAGCCAAGGATGCCGAGCTGGCGTTGTCGGTCTTGGTTGGCACGGCCAGTGGCGATGCCAGCCAGCGGCCGCCGGTGGTCACCATCATGGGCCATGTCGATCACGGCAAGACCTCGCTGCTCGATTACATCCGCCGTGCCAAAGTGGCCGCGGGTGAGGCCGGTGGCATCACCCAGCATATCGGTGCTTATCACGTTGAAACCACGAAGGGTGTGATTTCGTTTCTCGATACCCCGGGGCATGCCGCGTTCACCTCGATGCGTGCGCGCGGTGCGCAACTCACCGATATCGTGGTGCTGGTGGTGGCCGCCGATGATGGTGTCAAGCCGCAAACGGTGGAAGCGATCAAGCATGCACGTGCGGCCAACGTGCCGTTGATCGTGGCGGTCAACAAGATGGACAAGCCGGGCGCGAACCTGGACAACGTCAAACAGGGTCTGGTTGCGCAAGAGGTGGTGCCCGAGGATTGGGGCGGCGATGTGCAGTTCGTCCCGTTGTCGGCAAAAACCGGCGAAGGTGTTGATGCCCTGCTCGACGCGATTCTGATCCAGGCCGAGGTGATGGAGCTCAAGGCGGTTCTGGACGGTAGCGCGGCGGGTGTGGTGATCGAATCGAGCCTCGACAAGGGGCGTGGCCCGGTCGCCACCGTGCTGGTGCAAAACGGCAGCCTGAAGAAAGGCGACTATCTGGTATGCGGCATCCAATATGGCCGCGTGCGCGCCCTGTTCGATGAAACCGGCAAGCAAGTCGATCAAGCGGGGCCGTCGATTCCGGTGGTGGTGCTCGGCCTCTCGGGTGTCCCTGATGCGGGCGACGATTTCGCGGTGGTCGAGGACGAGCGTCTGGCCAAGGATGTGGCGCAGCAGCGCGATGCCAAACGTCGTGAGTCGCGTCTGGTCAAGTCCGCCGGCAATCGCATGGAAGACATCATGGCGCAGATGGGGCAGGGCAACGATCAGGCCACCCTCAATCTGGTCATCAAGGCGGACGTGCAGGGTTCCACCCAGGCATTGTGCGAGTCGCTGGTTGCACTGTCGAACGAGTTGATTCGCATCAACGTCATTGCGTCCGGTGTCGGCGGAATCACCGAATCGGATGCCACGCTGGCAGCCGCTTCCAAGGCCGTCATCATCGGTTTCAACGTGCGTGCCGATGCTGCTGCACGCAAGATGATCGAAGCCAACGGCCTCGATCTTCGCTATTTCTCGATCATCTACGATGTCATCGACCAGGTGAAGCAGGTGGCTTCCGGGCTGCTTGGTGTCGAGGTGCGCGAGGAAATCATTGGTATTGCCGAAGTGCGCGATGTGTTCCGCAGTTCGAAGTTTGGCGCCGTTGCCGGTTCGATCGTGATCGAAGGCACTGTGCGTCGCAACAAGCCGATTCGCGTATTGCGCGATCATACGGTTGTTTTCGAGGGCGAGCTGGAATCGTTGCGGCGGTTCAAGGACAACGTTGAAGAGGTGCGCATGGGTACCGAATGCGGTATCGCAGTGAAGCAGTACAACGATGTCAAACCCGGCGACCAGATCGAGTGCTTCGAGCGGATCGAGGTGGCGCGTAGCCTCTGATCT
>PFJA01000154.1:10921-15107 GCA_002782905.1 Lysobacterales bacterium CG_4_10_14_3_um_filter_64_11 | reverse complement strand
AACCGTGGTTGCCGCGGGGAGGGGGTTCTGGCGAGGGTCAGTCTGGCTCATGGCACGGCCTTGGTTGCTGTAGCGTGGATAAGGCATCGACCCCCAATCGACGCTTGAGGGCAGAATATGACGCAACAGGTCACGTTTTTGTGATTCGGTAGTCAGTTTGCACCATTGCCATCTCCCGGTAAGATGACGCTCTGCGGCCGACCGACGCCAAGGAAGGCACATGCGCGGCCTGCACCGCAGGCGCAGTCACGGAGCCACCGATTGCTGCGTTGCGCAGTGCTCGGAATCCTCATTTACCCACAGGTACACTGCGGTTCCTGCGCCCCGTGCGCCTTGCACTCGGGCCACTCGCTACGGTTTCAACAGGCCCCTCGCATGTCCTCACTTGAAGCGTTGAACGCCCGAATCTCAACTCCCAGCCGCATGTTGCGGCCGCCCGGGCCAACCGACGCACAACTGGCGCTGCTGTTGGAAGCGGCCATGCATGTGCCCGATCACGGCCGGCTGGCACCGTGGCGTTTTCTCCAGATCAGCGGCGAGTCGCGGCTGGCACTGGGTGAAATCCTGGTCGCCCGCCTGCGCGAGCGCGAGCCCGACGCGAGTGCGGCCGCGCTGGAGAAGGAGCGCCTGCGCTTCGCCTGCGCACCGTGCATCATTACCGTTATCGGCCAGCCCGTGCGCGGCCACAAGGTGCCGGCAGTCGAACAATTGCTGTCCGGCGGCGCGGTCTGCCTGAGCCTGCTGCATGCCGCGCATGCGCTGGGCTTTGCCGCGCAATGGCTGACCAGTTGGGCTGCCTATGACCCCGTTGTCACCGCACGCCTTGGCCTTGGCCGCGATGAGCAGGTGCTCGGCTTCATTCATATCGGCGGTAGCGCCGCAGCCGCCAGCGAACGCCCACGCCCCGAACTGGCCGGCCGCCTGCGCCAGTGGATACCGTGAGCCGCATCGCGCCCAGCGCCTGGTTGATCGATGCCAGCATCTACGTGTTCCGCGCCTGGCACAGCCTGCCGGACGAGTTTTCCGATGCCGACGGCCACCCGGTCAACGCCGTGCATGGCTTCGCCCGGTTTTTGCTCGAACTGCTCGAACACCAGCGCCCCAAACACATCGCAGTCGCCTTCGATGTGGCGCTGGAGCACTCGTTCCGCAACGCCATCTACCCAGCCTACAAGGCCAACCGCGACCCCGCACCGGAATCGCTGAAACGGCAATTCGAGCAGTGCATGGCGCTGACCCGCGGCTTGGGCCTGACCACCCTCGCCGACCCGCGCTATGAAGCCGATGACCTGATCGGCAGCAGCGTGCATCGTCTGCGTGAACACGGCCTGCGCAGCATCATCATTTCCGCCGACAAGGATCTGTCGCAATTGCTGGACAGCGCCGACGAGCAATGGGATTACGCCCGCAATCAGCGCTGGGGCCATGCCGAGGTCAAGGTGCGCTATGGCGTGCATCCGCACCAGATGGCCGATTTCCTTGGCCTGGCCGGCGATGCCGCGGACAACATTCCCGGCGTGCCCGGCATCGGCAGCAAAACCGCCGCGGCGCTGCTGGCGCATTTCGACAATCTGGATGCACTGCTGCAACGGGTGGAAGAAGTCCCATTTTTGCGCCTGCGCGGGGCCGCCCAGATGGCGCAGCGACTGCGCGATCACGGCGCGCAGGCCTTGTTGTCGCGACGCCTGGCCACCATTGCCTGCGACGCCCCGTTGCCGGATGATTTCGCGCTGGCGCAGCGCCGCGCGCATACCGCCGAACTCGCCGACTTGCTCGATCAGCTGCGCTTCGGGCCAATGACGCGGCGGCGTATTAACGCGCTGGGCGGTTGACCCACAAGCACAGCATCACCTGCGGAGCCAGCATGACCACCACTGATACCACTGAAACGCTGTACCAGGGCCAGTACCTGCGCCTGAAGCGGCAGGGCCACTGGGAATATGCCGAACGCTGCAATGCCAGCGGCGCGGTGATCGTGGTCGCGCTCACCCCCGAAAACAAACTGCTGTTCGTCGAGCAGTACCGTATTCCGATCGCTGCGCGCAGCATCGAAATGCCGGCGGGTCTGGTCGGTGACCTCAGCGACAACGACACCATCGAAGCCGCAGCGCGGCGTGAACTGCTGGAGGAAACCGGCTGGCAAGCCACGCACATCGACCTGCTGATGATCGGCCCGACCTCATCCGGGCTGAGCAACGAGATGATCGCCTTTGTCCGCGCCCGCGGCCTCACCCGCATCGATGCCGGTGGCGGTGATGAGAGCGAAAACATCACCGTACACGAAGTGCCGCTCGCCGATGCCCCGCGTTGGCTCGCCGGCAAAATGGCCGAAGGCTATTCCATGGACCCCAAACTGTGGGCCGGTCTGTGGATGATCGCGCGCAACCCCGATGGCAGCGCGCTGAACGATTCGCCACCCACACAACCCCCCTGATCGGCGATCATAGGCGCCATGTCCGTAGCCGAATCCAGCCCTGTCACCGCCGCCATCGAAGTGCGCGGCGTCAGCAAAACGTACCGCATGTGGGCAACACCCGCCGCGCGGCTGTGGGTGCCGCTGCTGTATCGCGCCGCACGCCTGTGCCAGCGCGCGTTGCCGGCGCTGGCACAGCGGCTGAATGGCGCCGCGCTGCGCCGCCTGCACACCCATCAGGCACTCAGCGACATCAACCTGACGGTACTGCCTGGCGAATCGCTGGGCATCATCGGCCTCAACGGCAGCGGCAAGAGCACGCTGTTGCAGATCATCGCCGGGGTGTTGCCGCCCTCGTCGGGAACTGTGCGCGTGCATGGCCGGGTGGCGGCGCTGCTGGAACTGGGCTCGGGCTTCAACCCGGACATGACCGGCCGCGAGAATGTCTACATCAACGCTGCCATTCTCGGTTTCGAGCGGCACCGGGTGGACAGCCTGATCGACCAGATCATCGCATTCGCCGAAATCGGCGACTACATTGATGAACCGGTGCGCACCTACAGCTCGGGCATGATGCTGCGGCTGGCGTTCGCGGTGCAGGTGCATGTCGAGCCTGATGTGCTGATCGTCGATGAAGCGCTGTCGGTGGGCGACGCGCAGTTTCAGGCCAAGGCGATGACCCGGATCGAGGAGATTCTGGCCAATGGCACCACGCTGCTGTTCGTCGGCCACGACCTCAACGCGCTGCGTGCGTTTTGCCAGCACGCGATGTTGCTGGAAAAAGGCCGCGTGGTGTTGCAGGGGCTGCCCGAAGACGTGATTACTGCCTATTTGCAGGACATCCAGCGCGGCGTATTGCGTGCGCGCGGACGCGATGCCAGCGCGCTGGTAACGGTCGCCGACGGCTTCGCGCATGGCAAGACCCGGGTACTTGCGGCCCACTTCGAAAGCCACGGCAACCACTGCACCCTGCGCTTTGCCGAATCGGTGAGCGTCCATCTGGCGCTCAGCCTGGATGCCGGCATCGACGCGCCCGCCATCATCGTGGACGTGCTCGACCTCAAGGGGCTGCAAGTCAGTGGTCGACGCATTGCGCTTCCTGCCACGCCGCACGGGGGTGAGCTGAATCTTCGCCTGCAACTGTCCGCAGCGCTGCAAAAAGGCGTGTACCGGATCCGCACCCGCATCGTCGATGCCCCCAGCCTGGAGCAGACCGTGGTGCTGGCGCGTCACGAAGGCGGCCTGTCGTTCGAGGTGATCGACGATAGCCGTGAGCGATTCACTGGCCTGTTCGAGTTACCGATGCACGTCGATATCCTGCCCTGAGAGTGTCACCCCATGCCCTGTCGTCAGCCAGACTGCGATCCCGCCCGGTCATGAACACGCCGCCGATCATGCTTTTCCATCGTGATTTTCGCGGCTACAGCGGTGGTCACGGCAAGGTCTTTGATTATTTCAACCACGCCCTCGCTGGCGGCTGGGATGCGCGCGTTTACTTCACCCCACAATCATTGCATGACGCCAGCAATCCCTGGCTGGCAATGCCCGAGCGCGTGCTCGATCGTTATGCCCCAGAGCGCGCCGATGCGCTGTTCATCGGCGGCATGGATTGGTTGGCGCTGGGCGACGCTTGCGCAGCTACTGGCAAGCCGGTATTCAATTTGATCCAGCATGTGCGCCATGGCGATCCACAGCATCCGCTGTACGCATTCCTCACCCGGCCGGCGCAACGCATCTGTGTCTCGGCGCCGGTGGCAGCGGCAATCACCGCCA
>PFJA01000154.1:0-10883 GCA_002782905.1 Lysobacterales bacterium CG_4_10_14_3_um_filter_64_11 | reverse complement strand
GCGCTCAACCTGCCGCACGCCGGGGTTGCCGGAACCCGCGAAACCGTGTTCATCGACGGCATCAAGCAACCCGCACTGGCCGGTGAACTGGCTGCCGTGCTGCGCGCTGAAGGCCGCAGCGTGGTGCTGTGCGATACACCGATAGCGCGCACGCGATACCTTGCTGCCATGGCGCAAGCGCGGGTCGCGGTCACCCTGCCGCACGCGAGCGAGGGTTTTTATTTGCCGGGGCTCGAAGCGATGGCGCTGGGCTGCGCCACCGTGGTGCCCGATTGTGTCGGCAACCGCGCGTATCTTGTGGCCGGCAGCAATGCGCTGGCACCGACGCTGCACTGCGCCGCGCTTGCCGATGCGGTGCGCGCGTTGGACGACCCGGTGCTGTACGCGACGCTGCGCGATGCCGGCGCTGCGACCGCCGCGCGCTTCACCCTGGCGCGCGAACGCGCGGCGTTTCTGCGACTGGCCGAACCGCAGCGGAACAGCGTGCCATTAGCGGGCGCAACATCGCACTCACCGGCGTGCCGCGCGCCGGTACCACGCTCGCCTGCCGACTGCTCGGCCAATGCCGCAACACGGTTGCGCTGTTCGAACCGATGCCGGTTTTGACCCTGCCGCGTGACCACGATTTGGCGCTGGAGCAGGTGCTGGCGTTCTATCGTGGTGTCCGCAGCCAGATCGCGCGCGCGCGCACCGCACCGAGCAAGTTGCACGGTGGCGCCGTGCCCGACAACCTGTACGGCGAAACCGACAGCAACGGCAAGCGTGCATTGCAGGCGCATCCGGGTCAGTTGCAGCTACCGGCAAATCTGCCCGACGACTTCACGCTGGTGATCAAGCACAACGCCGCATTCACCGCCCTGTTGCCAACCTTGGTCGCGCAACTAGACACCTTCGCCATCGTCCGTAATCCGCTGGCGGTGATCGCATCCTGGCAATCGGTCGATATTCCGGTGCAACAAGGCCGTGTGCCCGCCGGTGAGCGGCTCGATGCCCACCTCGCCGCGCGCCTGGATGCCAGCAACGATGTGCTCGAACGACAGGTGTGGGTGCTGGACTGGTTTTTCCGGCAGTACCGTGCGCACCTGCCCGATGCGCACGTGTTGCGTTACGAAGATATCGTCGCGAGCCACGGTGCGCTGCTGCATACCCGCGTCAGCGTGAATGGCATGGTAGATGCGACGCTGCGCACACAGAACCCGCTGGCGCGCCGCGACCCCGCCGCGATGCAAACCGTGCACCGCGCGCTGCGTGCATTTCCCGGTGCGTGGCGGCACTGGTATGCGCCGGCCGAGATCGACGCCGTTCTCGCCGCGCAGCCGGGAGCCGACCGGTGAAGCCATCGACCGGCAGCACCCCACCCCTGTTGAG
This sequence comes from Lysobacterales bacterium CG_4_10_14_3_um_filter_64_11, assembly GCA_002782905.1. Lineage (GTDB taxonomy): Bacteria > Pseudomonadota > Gammaproteobacteria > Xanthomonadales > Xanthomonadaceae. Next base: position 9,515 of record PFJA01000154.1, on the reverse strand, counting down.
CTTTGTCATCGGCGGCGCGCAGAAAGCCGGAACCAGTGCGCTGGCGCGTTATCTCGGGGCGCATCCCGCGATCCGTCTGCCGCACAGCAAGGAAGCGCATGTATTTGATGCTCCCACATTCGATGATGCCGCCACGCCACGGCAAATCGACGCGCGCTACGCAACGCACTTCGATACCACCGACGCAATACCCGCACCGCTGTACGGCGACGCCACCCCGATCTACCTGTTCCACGAACGCCTGGTGCAACGCCTGGCGCGATACAACCCGGCGCTGCGCTGGATCATCCTGCTGCGCGACCCGGTGGATCGCGCGCTATCGCACTATCACATGGAGCGCGCACGCGGCGCTGAGCAGTGGCCGCTATGGCCGGCGTTGCTGCTGGAGCGCTGGCGGCTGCGTGGCCATCGCGACGATTTTTCCGAGCGCTCGCCACTGCGCCACTACAGTTATCGCGCGCGTGGCGACTATGCCGCGCAATTGGATGCCCTGTATCGGCACTTTCCGGCGCATCAGGTCCTGCTGTTGCACAACACCACACTGCGCACGCAACCCGATTCGTGCCTGGCGCAGGTCTGCGCGTTTCTGGGCATCGCCGCGGCCGACGATGCACCCGATTTTGCGCCGGTATTCCAGGGCGATTACCCACGCCCCGGCCGATTCGGACCCAGCCGGCTGCTGCTGCGTTGGCTGTTGCGCAAACAACGGCGGCGGTTGCAGCGCGGCTACCGGATCACGCTCGACCCTGGCTGATTTACTGCGCCGGCAGCAGCGGCAGCGGATCGACCGGCTTGCCGTTGCGGCGAATCTCGAAATGCAGCATGTCGCGGCTGGCGCCGGTACGACCCATCTCCGCGATGCTCTGCCCGGCAACCACCGCCGCGCCCTCAGCAACCAGACGGCGGCGATTATGGCCGTAGGCCGACAACCACTCCTCGGAATGCTTGATGATGATCAGCTCGCCGTAACCGACCAGACCCGAGCCGGAGTAGACCACCGTGCCGGCGGCGGCGGCGACCACGGCCTGCCCGCCACTACCGGCGATATCGATGCCCTGACGGGTCGTGTCGCCAGCGACAAAACGCCCGATCAGCGCGCCTTGCGTGGGCCAGCGCCAGGCGATGGCTGCCGCCGTTGACGGCGCCGGGGCTGGGCGGCGTGGTGCGGGCGCAACCGGCTTGCGCGCAACCGGGCGCGGTGTTTGCACCGGCGTCTGCGTTGGCTTGCGCGGCGCGGCCGCAGCACTCGGGCGGCGGCTCGACACCGTGGCCAGCGCCGGGCCGCGCAGTTGCAGGCGCTGCCCGGGGTAGATCGTGTACGGCGGGCGGATGCCATTCCAGCGCGCCACGTCGCGATAATCCTGACCGGCGCGAAAGGCGATGCCATACAAGGTGTCGCCGCGCTGCACCAGCACCGAGCCAGCGCTGATCGGCTGCGTCGAAACCGGCCGGCCGTAGTGATCGCGGCGCACCACGGTACTGCGCCCACAACTGGCCAACACGGCCAGTGCCAGCAGCAGGCACAACACGTGCGCGATGGTTTTCACCCGCGCCATTCCAACCACAAGGCAAGCGCCAGCAGCACGATGGCGATGCCCCAACCCAGCCATTCGATATAGCGCTGCAAGCCGCGCTGCAACCACGTGCCACCCCAGGCGATCAACCCGGCGACAAGAAAGAAGCGCGCCCCGCGGCCGACGAACGAGCCAACAATGAAGGGCACCAGGCCAATGCCGGTAGCGCCGGAAGCGAGCGTGAATATTTTGTACGGGATCGGCGTAAATCCGGCCACAAACACGATCCAGAATCCGTACTGTGTGAACAGACCCTGCACCCGCAGAAACGTTCCGGCCCAACCCAACCGCTCGATCCACGGCCACAGCGCATCGAGCAGGTAACTGCCGAGTACGTAACCCAACAGGCCACCGATCAGCGAGGCAAGCGTGCAGATCAGCGCGAAGCGCCACCAGCGTTGCGGCTGCGCCAGCGTCATCGGAATCAGCATCACATCCGGGGGTACCGGAAAGATCACCGATTCGGCGGCGCTCATCGCCGCCAGAAAACTTGGCGCGCGATGGTGGTTGGCCCAGACCAGACAACGCGCATAAATCGGCGCGAACAGGCCCATCACGCCAAGCCCGGCAGCAGCGGCACGAACACCACCGGCGCCAGCACTTGTTCGCTGATGCCGTCGGCGGTGCGACGAAAACGCAGCAACTGCTGGCCATTGCGGCCACCCACCGGCGCTACCAGCACGCCACCGGGCGCAAGCTGCTCGAACAGCGCCGCATCAAGCGCCTGCGCGCCGGCAGTAACGATGATCGCGTCGAACGGCGCCAACTCCGGCCAGCCGCTACTGCCATCATCGTGCCGGCAGCGCACCTTGGCAAAACCCAGACGGCGCAGCCGCCGCCGCGCCTGACGCAACAGCTCATCGATCCGTTCGATGGTGCACACCTCATCCACCAGCAGCGCCAGCAAGGCCGCCTGATAGCCCGATCCGGTGCCGATTTCCAGCACCCGCTGCGGCTGCGCAAACTCGAGCAGCGCCTCGGTCATGCGCGCCACCACCCACGGCTGCGAGATGGTCTGGCCATGGCCGATCGGCAGCGCGGTATTTTCGTAGGCGCGGCTGGCCAGCGCCTCGTCGATGAACAAATGCCGTGGCAATTGGCGCATGGCCGTGAGCACGCGCTCATCGCCGATGCCGCCGTGCGCACGCAGATGCTCGATCATCCGGTCACGCGCGCGCTGCGAGGTCATGCCCAAACCCAGCGCTTCGGGGCTGAGCGCATTGCCCGGGCTCATGCGATCTCCTGCGCGTCATGGGTCATCGCCTGCACCCAACCCGCCACTTTTTCCAGCGCCTGATAGCGGGTCAGATCGACATGAATCGGCGTGATCGAGACATAGCCGGCACGCAGCGCGTGAAAATCGGTACCCGGCCCGGCATCCTGCGCGGCGCCGGGCGGGCCGATCCACCAGATCGGGCGGCCACGCGGATCGCTCTGCGCGATGCACGGCTCGGCGCGATGGCGATGGCCCAGCCGCGTGACCTCATAACCGCGTACCTGCGCCCACGGCCGGTCGGGCACATTCAGATTGAGAATGGTATCGGCCGGCAGCGGATCGGTACCCAGTCGCTGCATGATCGCCAGCGCGGCGCGTGCGGCGGTCTCGAAGTGCCGCTGTTCGCCCTCGCCCTGAGCCAGCGACACCGCGATGGCCGGCAGACCGAGAAACCTGCCTTCCATTGCGGCGGCAACCGTGCCCGAATAAATCACGTCATCACCGAGGTTGGCCGAGTTGTTGATCCCGGAAATCACGATGTCCGGTTCGACATCGAGCATCCCGGCCAATGCCAGATGCACGCAATCGGTTGGCGTGCCGGCAACGCGCCAGGTCTGCGCATCGAGCTGCATCACGCGGATCGGCTGATCCAGAGTCAGGGAATTGCTGGCGCCACTGCGGTCGCGGTCCGGGGCGATGACAAACACCTGATGGCCAGCCCCGCGCAGCGCCGTTGCCAGAACGCCAATACCGGGCGCCTCCACGCCATCATCGTTGCTGACCAGAACCCGCATGCTGCTTTCCCGGCAAAGACCTGAATGATATCGGACAGCGCCGGCGATTGCTCATTCGATGATCGTCACACGCCTACTAAACCGCATCGCTGAACCGCACCACACCGCAACCGAGAAAGAAGCGAGCAGCCCATCATGTTTTTGCCTGCCACGGCTTCAGTTTGAGCCGATTGCGCCGATAATCAGTAGTACGTAACGACATGGCGGGCGGAGCAGCACTACGATGAATCAATGCCTTGCGCCTGCCGAGGATGGCGTCATCACGGACGACGATGGACAAACCATCGCCGCAATCCTGAATGCAGCCGACCTGCTGGCAGTGACCCAGAGCCTGACGGACCATATCGCGCGCAGCCTTGGCGCGTGCGATGTGGCCATCACCTGGCGCATGCCGCACGGCAGCGAACACAGCGCACCGACACCGACCATACCGCTCGACGCCGATCTGCTGGCCCGTGCCGAAGCACTGCCCGGCAGCCTCGCCCGCAGTGCCGACCGTAGCGCATTTGCGCTGTGCATCGCCGATGGCGAACTGGCGGCGCAGGGCCTTGGCGCCTATGTGGTTGCCCGCATCGACCCCGGCCTCGACGATGCTACGCTGGCAAGCGCCTTTCCCGCCTGGCTGCGCACCTGCGTCAGCAGTGTGCTCGACAAGAACAATCTGCGCGCGCTGGTCACGCGGCTCGACCAGTCCGAGCGCTTGCAGCACGCCCTGTTCGCCATCGCCGACATGGCCAGCTCCGGCATGGACATGGGCGACATGCTGCGGCGGATGCACCAGATCATCGCCAGCCTGATGTATGCCGAGAACATCTACATCGCGCTGTACGACAAGGCGGCCGATGAGATTCGCTTCCTGCTGTTTGTCGACACCCAGGATGTCGCGCTGGAAAATATCAGTGGCGTCGTAACCGACAGCGAGCAGGCACGCCTGCCGATGCAGCGCATCAAGGGTGGCATCACCTGGCACCTGATCCATGGGCGCAAGGCGCTGATGGGCTCGACAGCGCAGATCGCCAGCCAGGTTTCCGGCAAGCTTGCTTCGCTGGGTTCGGATTGCCACGACCTGCTCGGCGTGCCGATGCTCGCCGGCAACTCGGTGCGCGGCGTGATCGTGGTGCAAAGCTATACTGAACGCAAGCGTTACAGCGAAGCCGACAAAAACCTGCTCGCCTTTGTCAGCAGCCATGTGCTGACTGCACTCGACCGCAAACAGGCACACCAGGAGTTGGAACGCCGCGTCGCCGAGCGCACCCACGCATTGACCCAGGAAATTCACGAGCGTGAGCGCAGCGAACGCCTGCAACGCACCTTGTTTCGCATTGCCGAGCTATCGAGCACCGCCGCCAGCGCCGACGATTTCTACAGCGAAGTGCACTGCATCATCAGCGAATGGATCGATTGCCGAAACTTCTACATCGCACTGATTTCGAGCGACGGCGAGCATCTGGAATTCGCCTACTTCGTCGATGAACATGAGCCGACGCCAGCCCCACGTCGGCTCGGGCGCAACATCACCGAGTACGTGCTGCGCACCGGCAAGCCACTATTGGCTGACATGAGCAACGCCGAATCATATGCACGCATTCGTCAACTGCATGCGGATGGCGATCTGCTGGGTTCGCCCGGTGATACGCGCTGCTGGCTCGGGGTGCCGCTGATCTGCGCCGAGCGCGCGCTCGGCGTGCTGGTGGTGCAAAGTTATGCCGACGGCACGCGCTACACGGCGCGCGATCAGGAACTGCTTACTTTCATTTCCTACCAGATCGCCAACGGCCTGGAACGTACCCGTGCCGCGCAATCGCTGCAAACCGCCTACGCCGAACTGGAGCAGCGGGTCGCCGAACGCACGGTCGAGCTGCGCGAACAGATTGCGGTGCGCGAGAAGATCGAACAACAACTCAAGCACGAAGTGCTGCACGACGCCCTCACCGGCCTGCCCAATCGCACCTATCTCCGCGAGCATCTGGCGCGGGTGATCAGTCGCCAGCAACGCGACCCGAAGCATCAGTTCGCGGTGCTGTTTCTCGATCTGGATCGCTTCAAGGTGATCAACGACAGCGCCGGTCATCTGGTCGGCGATGCCCTGCTCAAGGAGGTCGCGCAGCGTTTCAGTGCCTGCGTACGCGGCGACGACGTGGTGGCGCGCCTGGGCGGCGACGAGTTTGCCATCGTCATGGAAGGCATTCACGGCAGTGGCGACACCATTCGCCTGGCGCGGCGGATTGTTTCCGCACTGGCCGAACCGGTGCACATCAACGACAAGGAGCTGTTCACCGCCACCAGCATCGGCATCGCCATTGGCGGCTCCGATTACCAACAACCCGAGCAATTGCTGCGCGACGCCGACATCGCGCTGTATCGTGCCAAGGCCAATCCACGCCAGCGCTATGAGCTGTTCGACGAGCAGCTCAACTCTGAAGCGCTGCACCTGCTCGATCTGGAAAACGAACTGCGTCTGGCCCTTGCCCGCCGCGAGTTCGAGCCGTATTTTCAGCCAATCGTGCGACTGGACGATACCTCGGTGGTCGGCTACGAAGCGCTGTTGCGCTGGCACCATCCGCTGCGCGGGGTGTTGGCGCCCGGCGCGTTTTTGTCGGTCGCCGAAGCCAGCGGCATCCTGGAAGCGATCGACTGGCAGATGTTCGAGATGACCGTCAACGCCATTCCGCAATTGCTGTCGCCAAACCAGTACGTCAACCTCAACGTGTCGCCGCAGCACTTCCGCTCGGCCAATCTCGATACCAAGCTGCTGGCCTTGCTGCGCAATAACGCCGTCGACCCCCATCAGGTGCATATCGAGATCACCGAGGGCGCGCTGATGGACAATCCCGAGCAGGCAATCGCCATCATCGAGCGCTTGCGCCAGGCCGGCGTGGTTACCGCACTGGATGATTTTGGTACTGGCTACTCGTCGCTGAGTTACCTGCATCGCTTTGCACTGGCGACGGTGAAGATTGATCGCTCGTTCATCATCGATCTGGCGCCCGGGGTGCATGGTAGCGGTGAGCCGGTGGTGCGCGCGATTCTGGCACTGGCGCAATCGGTGGGTCTGGATGTGGTCGCCGAAGGTATCGAAACCAGCGATCAGCACGAAGCCCTCAGCAGCCTCGGCTGTGTGCTGGGCCAGGGCTATCGGTTCGCCCGCCCGCAACCGCTGAGCGTGATTCAGGCGGCCCGCAACAAACCGTGAGGTGATATCGACTACACGCGGTTCGGGTTACTGTGTGCGCATGAAACGCAAACTGCCGCCGGTCAACGCTGATGTCGACCTGTTCCGGTCGGCCATCGGTGCGGTTCGCCCACTGCCGGAAACCACGCCCGCACCGCGACAACGGCCACCCAAACCGGTGCCGCGAATGCACCTTCGCGACGAAGCCGACGCCATCGCCGCCTCGCATGCAACCGACCCGGCCATCGCACAGATGCTGGCCGAAGGCGCGCTCGCGTGGCGCCGAGCACACGTCAGCGAACGCGTACTAGCCCGCCTCAAGCGTGGCGATTACGCGGTGCAGGATGAAGTCGATCTGCATGGTCTGAACGAAGCCAGCGCGCGCAAACTGCTGCAAGCGTTTCTCGTCAACGCCCGCCGCGAACGCTGGCAGTGCCTGCGCATCATCCACGGCAAGGGGCTCAGCTCGGAACACGGCGCATCGGTGCTGCGGCCAGTGGTCGCGCACCGGCTCAGCCAGTGCGGCGATGTGCTCGCGTTTGCCTCGGCACCGCAAAATCAGGGAGGCAGCGGTGCCACGCTGGTGTTGTTGCAAGGCCGTCAACGCACCGCAGGATAAGCGCACTCGCTCGCGATGGTCTGAACAAGTCCATCCTGGAGTCTTCAGACTCGCCGAGTCCAGCACCGGCCCGGGTGCGTCGCCGCCGGATCAATCGCTTGCGTGATTGATCCGTGTGCAGGCCATCCATGACCTGCGGAAACGCTGAATGGATCGGGGTTTCCCACGGCAATGCCAACGATCAGTCATCGGTCTTCGACCTGTATTTCGTGGGCGCGTTGATCCAACGCACATCGACACCGGCAATTCTGGCGCGGTGTTCAACCGCGCGCATGTACTCGACATCAACGCCGGCTGGCGCGTTTGCGCTTGACGTCCGGGTCTTGGTCTGGCTTGCGCAACTGCAAGCAACCCCCAGCAATAGATAGACCACTACAATAGTGCCGATACGGGACATGGCATCCTCCTCCTTGCGACAGGATTGAGTAAGCAACTCCGTCCGCAAAGGTGCCAGCGAACGGTGCCGCCGCAAAATCTACACCCGCGTGAGCGACGCGTCATGTGCCTGACATTCGGTCACGTTTGTGCCGCGTTCAATTACGCCCGACAGTCCCCCAGCGCATACAACACCGCGGTCGCGTAGGCACCGGGCGGCAACGCAAAACTCAGGCGCAGGGTGGCTGCATCCAGCCACTGCCAGTCCATGTTCGACGCAAGCAAACGCAGGGCGCGGTATTCCAGGTTCAACCCGGCGCGTTCCAGACCAGCGCGGATTGCCTCACTACCGGCCAGCGTGGCGCGCATCTGCGCAGCTGCCGGTTCGCCCTGGCGCAATTCACCGCGCCCCCAGAGTGGCCCAACCGGATGGATGTCGTGTGTTTGCAGCCGCTCATGCAAGGCGGCATTGAGCGGTTCGGGGCCAAACACGCTGCGGCTGCCGGCCAGCATCCACACGTCGCCATCGACGCCGATGTTCCAGGTTCCATCCTGCACGCGCGCATGCAGCACGGCGTTGAACAAGGCCGAGCGTGCCGCCGAAAGCAGGATGCTGCGTTGCTCGCGGCCGAACCGGCGACCGGCGAACAGTGCGCGTGCGGCGTCGAGGTTGCCGCCGTCGTGGCCGAAGCGTTGCTCGCCGAAATAGTTGGCGACGCCGTCATGCTGCATCTGTTGCAACCGCGCTTCGATGGCGATGCGATCGCCGTTGACCTCGCGCAGCACCAGCATGAAGCGATTGCCGGCCAATGCACCGCGTTGCAGCTTGCGCGCATGCCAATCGCTGGCCAGCACACGCAGCCCTTCGCTGGGCAAGGTATCCAGCGGCGGTGCCTGCCGTTTCGGCAGATGCACGCTGAAGCGCTGCCGGGTGACCGCATGGCGGTCTTTCATGCCGGCGTAGCTCACCGCCATCGGCGCCACCCCGGCCCAGCGCGCCAGCAGGCCGGCGACGAAGGCGGTGTTCATGCCGGTTTTTTCGATCTCCAGCAGCAGGTGTTCGCCTTCGCCGGACGGCGTGAACGCCGGCAACTCCTCAACCTGAAAATCGGCCGCCTCAACCCGGAATCGCGCATCAAGCACCGCTTCGCCGTGACAGCGTGCCAAGGGCACCGGCGGCGCCCACTCCAAACAATGATCAATAGCGCCTTTTGAAACCGTCATGAGCGGCCCGAGTGCAAGGCGCACGGAGCGCAGGAACCGGAGTGTACTTTCTCGTACATGAGGATTCCGAGCACCGCGCAACGCCGCAATCGGGTCGCGCAGTAGGTTTCAAGAGGTGCTATCACGCGCGCACCAGCAGCACCACGGCCTGCGCCGCAATGCCTTCGCTACGACCCTCGAAACCCAGGCCCTCGGTGGTGGTGGCCTTGACGCTCACCTGCAACCGCGCCACCCCCAGAATGTCGGCGAGCGCGGTGCGGATTTCCTCGCGCTGCGGCCCGATCTTCGGCCGCTCGCCGATCACGGTGACATCGGCATTGCCGAGGCGCCAGCCGGCATCGAGCATCAGTTGCTGGCAATGGTGCAGGAACAGGCGGCTGTCGACACCGCGCCAGCGTGCGTCGCTGGGTGGAAAATGCTGGCCGATATCGCCCAGCGCCAGCGCCCCGAGCAGGGCATCGCACAGCGCATGAATCACCACGTCGCCATCAGAGTGCGCAATCACGCCGGCATCGTGGGCGATGCGCACACCGCCCAGCAT
>PFJA01000066.1:11579-14767 GCA_002782905.1 Lysobacterales bacterium CG_4_10_14_3_um_filter_64_11 | reverse complement strand
GTGGATGGTGCCGCGATCTGGCGAGGGGCTCAGCGTTGTCGTGCGCGCTGCTGTGTTCGGCCATCGTGCTCGCGCAGCCGGCGCAGGCACCTGTTGTGCTCGTCCCGATCGTGGGTGAACTCGCCGCCAGTGAACCGTTGCTTGATCCCGAGTTTGGCATTGCCGTGCGCGCGTTGGCACTGCACCGTCGCGTCGAGATGTGGCAATGGCAGGTGCTGGCCGATGCGCAGCCCGGTGCGGAGCGCTATCAGGCGCAATGGTCGCAACAGCAGATTGACTCCAGCGGCTTCGATGCCGCGCACCACAATCCCACGATGCCGTTCGCGTCGGCGCAGTGGCTGTCCGCCAGCGCATTGCTGAACGCACAACCGGTCACCCCGGCCTTGTTGGCCACCCTGGACGGCTGGCAGCCGTTGTCGCCGCAAGCTGATCGGTTACCCGAGAATCTGGCCGCCGTGTTTCGCACCGAGGCCGGGCTGTTGGTCACTGGCGATGACAGCAGCCAACCGCAAATCGGCGACCTGCGCATCACCTGGGAAACGCTGCCTGCCGGGCCGGTGCATGGCATGGCGTTGGTTGACGATGGCGGACTGACCCTGGCCGAGGGGGCAGGGCTGACTCGCGGTGTCGTCGCTGGCAGCGAATTGCCGGGATTGGCGCAGGGCGCACGCGCCGGCTCAGATCTTTTGTGGTGGCTGATTGCCGCCGTGCTGACTGGTTTGATAGCGCTGCTGGTGATGCGTTGGCGTGCGCGGCGATGATCAGTCAGGTACCCGGCACCTCGCATCGTGTATCCCAATTGCGCTCAGCAGTGGCCGGCGTGCGCGTGAACGCAAGGCGCTCAGCGACTGGTCTACGCGAGTAGCGACCAAGCGGTCAACGATTCGCGCGCACTGGGCGCCATGGAGCAAGAGTGCTGTGTTGCGCGCAGTAACCAGGAAATCTTGCTGGAACACCAGCCGGATTTGGCATGTTATCTGAGCAAACGATAGCGTGCAGCGTAGCGAATGACGCCGGCGGTATTGCGCACGTTGAGCTTGGCCAGCACATGGTTACGGTGATTTTCGGCGGTGCGGCTGGAGATGTCGAGACGCTTGGCGATTTCCTTGGCGGTGTGTCCCTCGATGATCAGGCCGAAAACTTCGCGCTCGCGTGCAGTCAGATCACGATAAGGGTCATCCAGCGGTACGTTAGGGCGCACGACTTGCCGCGCCAGCACATGTGCGGCGTGGGTGCCAAAATGTTTGCGGCCAGCCGCCAGGTCACGCACTGCGGCCAGCAATTCGCGGCCGGCGGAATCCTTCAGCAGAAAACCGTATGCGCCGGCATGCACAGCGTGCAGGACGTATTCCTCTTCGCTATGCATGGTCAGCACCAGGGTGCGTGTGCGTGGTGCGTCGCGGACCAGTCGGCGTAAGACTTCAATCCCGTTCATGTGCGGTAGCGAGATATCTACCACTGCCACATCCGGTTGCATTGCAATCGCCTTGTCGACAGTCTCCAGGCCGTCGCTGGTTTCAGCCACGACTTGGACCAATGGGTCTGCGGCAAGCAGTGCCACGACCCCTTCACGCAGCAGGGTGTGGTCGTCGGCGACGAGAACGCGGATGAACTGCATGGTTTCAGCCGTCTTCCGGATTGCCGCGCAACGGGAGCACTGCGCGCAGTTGGGTGCCGTCACCAGGCGATGAAATCAGTGCCAGGTGTCCGCCGAACAGCGCCAAGCGTTCACGCATGCTGCCCAATCCGGAGCCACTGCCAAGGCCATCGGCAGCCATCGCCACGCCTGGATCACAGCCGCCGCCGTCGTCGGCAACAAGTAGATGCAGTTGACCGTCACGTACGCTCAGTTTGACCAGCGCCTGTGAAGCGCCGGCATGCTTGGCAATGTTGTTCAGAGCCTCCTGTACCACCCGGAACAGCAGTGTTGCCAGATCGTCGTTCGCTGCGACGAGGTCTTCTATGCAATCGACTTCAACTGCAAAACCAGAGCCTTCCGAGACGCTGCGACAAAGCCAGTTCAACGCTGCGCACAAGCCAAGGTCATCGAGAATCTTCGGTCGCAACATGTGCGCAAGCATGCGGGTGTCATGCAGCGCGCGGGTGCACAGATCGATAGCGCGTTCGATCCGTTGCGAATCCACACTATTCATCCGGGTGCTGGCTGCCAGTGGCTCCAACTGATGCAAGATTGCGGTGATATTCTGACCAAGGCCATCATGCAGATCGCGTGCAAAGCGGCGGCGCTCGTCTTCCTGAACCCGCCATACCGAACGCGCGAGTCGTCGGAAACGTTCCTGTCCGCGCGCCATATCGGCGAATAATTGCGATTGCTGTTGCTTGAGTGCGGCAAGTTGTGCCTGTACCAGGCTCGCATCATCGCCACGATAAGAGATGGTATTGCGTGGATCGGGTGAACGTGTCACAACATACCCCCATCTTGCAAAGCCTTGATTTGCGAGTCCGGTGGTTGCCCGCTGGCCGATCCAATGGATAGTGATGCTTGCAGCGCGTCGCGTCCGCGTGCGGAGAGCGCTTCGGCCGCCACCGCCTCCTCGATTTCGTCGATTGCGTGCAATGCCACTGCGCCCGCACGATGCAACAGGTAGTCGCGTCCGAAGGGTGCATTTGCCGCGAACTCCTGCACGGCCCGGCGATAAGCCATTGCTGCTTCCAGTGGCGGTAGCGCAGTGACTGCGACCAGTGCGCGCTCTTGCTGTAATGCAAGCGCAGGGTAGGCGCGCAGAATCGCGTCAGCTTGTTCGAGTTTTGCGCGCGCGGCGTTGTTGTCGCCCATTACCGCCAGCGCACGTGCGTGCAGCAATTGTGCGTGCGCCTGCACCGGCAGACTGTGCGCGGTTGCACCATGCTTCAGCGCGGCGCTGGCGAATTGCAGCGCTTTTGCGGCATCACCTCGGCCAAGTGCGATCTCGCTGCGGTGGATGGCCAGCAATCCCTGATGCTCACGGTTGCCCGGCAACGCATCGACAAACACGGTCAATGCCCGGTCGCTGGCATCCCAGTCTTCCAGGTCGCGGTAAACCGCGGCTATGCGCAGGCGCGCTTCGGTAACTCCGCGGGCATCGCCCCGTTGCTCGAACCGCGTCAGTGACTGATTCGCCCGCATCAGCGCATCACCCATCCGGCCCTGCAGGCGGTCTACCTCAGCCAATTCAATTTGCATTACC
>PFJA01000066.1:0-11566 GCA_002782905.1 Lysobacterales bacterium CG_4_10_14_3_um_filter_64_11 | reverse complement strand
CCAGATTTACTTCCTCTGCCAAGCGCAGCGCACGCTGCAGTCGTGCACGTGCTTGTGGATAATTGCCATGCGCGATATCCACCGCCGCCAGTGCCTGCGTGCTGCGTACGATCCCAACCCGGTCCTCAGCAGCGATATAAGTGCGTTCGGCTTGCTCCAGATGCGGTTGCGCGTCATCGAATTCGCCAGTTTGCTGCAACGCGAAACCAAAGTTCAGTGCCGATTCGGCCACTGCCGATGCATCGCCCTGGGCCTCACGCAGTGCCAGTGCTTCGCGAAAATGCGGCAGCGCGGCGCGAAAATCACCGCGCTCCTCGTCGATCAGGCCGGCATCATTGGCTATGTCGGCAAGCAACTCGGGGTCATCGAGCGGCGCGACCAACGCCCGTGCACGCGCGAGTTCCGCTTCGGCAGAAGCAGTATCGTTGGCGACCGCGTGCACCCACGCCAGGTTGCGGCGACTGCCGGCGGCACCGCGTCGATTACCTTGCGCTTCGCGCAACTCGGCGGCTTGAGTGAAGTAATCCATTGCTGGTTCTGACTGACCCAGAAGATCAAAGCCCAGACCAAGCGCATTGAGTGTGTCGGCGCGACCGCGCTCATCGCGCAGGCGTGTGAAAAGCACGCGCGCACGCAACAGGTAGTCATCGACCGCTCGCTGCGCATCTCCCGCGCGGATTGCGCTCTGTCCCAGCAGCAGCCATGTATCGGCATTCTGCGGATCACTACGCGTCAATTGCTCAAGCTCGGCAGCAGCGGCCTCACGTTTGCCGGCGGCTTCCAGCGCCTCGGCCAGCAACAGGCGGGTATGGTGATCATGTGGATCGGAAGCAGCCAGCGGAGTGAAGCGTTCGGCTGCCAAACTCGGATTGCCCTCGATGAGTGCGATCAGCGCCAGCACCCGCTCGGCGTCGCGGCCTCGCACCTCGCGCAGCGCTTCGCGAGCGGTTGCGGTCATCGCGCGCATCACTTTGTCCGGTAGCAGGCGTCGTGCTACTTGCAAACGCTGCCACCAGGCAGCTACGAAACGCGGTTCCAGTGACACGGCCTCGGCATAAGCCAACAACGCGGCTTCGGGTTTTTCGGCATCAAGCGCACGACCGAATGCCCGCAAGGCGGGCTCACTGCTGGGCCAGAATGTGCCGAGGTCTGCACTTGCATCGGCCAAGCCAAGCTCGGCGAGCAAACCGCGCAGGGCAGGGGCAATGGCTTGCGCGCCAACCAGTTGCGAGCGCGCGACGCGCACCGGTGAATCGGTGCCGGCTTCACTCAATTGCAGCGCTATGCGCAGCCGTTCGCCATCGCGTTCGATTTCCCCGGTCAGCAGCCGACGTGCGCCGATATCCGACAACACACGTTGTGGATGCTGGGCCGCCGTTGATGCATCGTAGCCGAGCCGGATGAGTGTGCTATCAACCCGCCGCAGATCGGCGACCGCGAGGTTGCCAGCAAGCAGGCTGGCGCCAAGCAGTGCATCACTGGCACGCGCCAAATCGGCATCGGTGGCCGCCGCGAGTAGCGGGAGCACGGCCACATCGAGCGGTGGCGCGGCGACGACCGTGCTTTGTACACTCAACATCAGCCCGCGCTCGTGCGCCCACCAGACGCCGCCTGCAACCGCCAGCGCAAGCGTGGTTGTGGTTGCCAACAGTCCGGTTCTTAGTGGTGCCTGTGGTATGCGCTGCGCATCAATGGCCGTTACCACGGCTTGCGCATCACGCAGCCGTCGCAGCGGCCGGGGATCGAGCAGACGTGTAACCAGACGTTCTACCCACGGCGCAATCTCGGGTCGCACTTTGCGCAGTGGTTGCGGTGGCCGCAGCAAGCGCTGCGCCAGCGATTCAGCTGGTGTGGCGCCATCGAACGCGCGACGACCGCTGAGCATTTCATACAGGATCAAGCCAAGTGCATAAAGATCGCTACGCGGACCGACCGGGTCGCCGCGTGCCTGTTCCGGCGACACATAATCCGGTGTTCCCACCATCATCCCGGTCTGGGTCATGCGAACCGAGCTGGACGAACGCGCTACGCCGAAATCGCTGATGCAGGCATGGCCGTCATCCTGCAAAAGGATGTTGGCGGGCTTTAGATCGCGGTGAATGATGCCGCTGGCGTGGGCCGCGGCCAGCCCCAGTGCCACTTGACGCGCTATCGACAGGGCCTCTTGCTGCGGTAGTGCAGCGTGGGCGTCGAGGTGTTGCTCCAGTGAGTGCCCTGGAACGTAATCCATGCTGATCAACCAGCGGTTACCGTCCGCAACCAGGTCGTGAATGCGTACCACATGCGGTGAAGATACCCGTCGAGCCAGCAGTAGTTCCTGACGAAAGCGTTCGAATGCCTCGGGCAGTGTGGCCAGCTCCGGACGCAGCAACTTCAAGGCGATATCGATCGACAACTGCTCGTCGTGGGCGCGATAGACCACACCCATGCCGCCGATGCCGAGCAACGCCTCAATCCGATAACGTTCGGCAATGCGCTCGCCGACCTTGAGTTCGCTGGCGTTGAGCTGGCTGAGGACGGTCCGGCCCTGGTCAATGTCGATGTCGCGGTCCTGGTTCATGGAGCGTGCACGAAATTCGGACGGCAGGAACGAGACCAAGGGCACGGCCACAGTTGGGGGCATACCGCCCCGCCTTGGCACACGGATGACTGACGGCATCGAGTATGCACTGGCCATGCGTCTGCGCGCAACTCGCGGTTGCTGCGAGTGATTTTGCCTCATCGCGATCAGACCTGTACTTTCCAGCGCACTGCAGTCATCGACAAGAGCGCTTGGCCGTCGGCATCGGCCTCGATACAGGAATCGATTTGCGTCAGGCTCTCATCCAGGCCGCGCGCAGCCAGCAGCAGCGCTGCCTGTTCGGTGAACGCGGCGAGGATCTCCTGGTCGAGCTCGGTGAACACCTTGCCCGGTTCGTCGCTGTCGGCGTAAGCCACCCCCAGTAGCGTTTCGTGTCGCATGATCGGCAGCGCCACCAGCGCCCGCAGGCCGCCAGCGACGACGCTCGGTCGCCCGCGCGCCCAGTCGAGTGCGCTCGGGTCGCTCACCAGTACCGGGGCGAGGGTGTGCACGGCGCGCACGATGACAGCGGTGGAGCCGGTAAATTGGCGGCTGCCCGGTTCGTTCGGCTGCATATTGAAGCACGCTGCGGTAGCGAAACCGCGATCGAGGTTGCCGGTCAGCAGAAACCCGCGACGGCATTCGGCCAGATGGACGATCGAGGTCATCAAATTGGCCATTAGCGCGTCGCGATCGGGCGCTTGCTCCAGGCGACCAAGCCATGCGCCGGACGCCTGACGCCTTTGCTGCGCGCGTTCCAACAAGGTTTGCAGATCAGCATCGCTGGCCAGACGGAACTCACAAAATACATCGCCCAGCGAAAACCAGTCACCGTGTTTCAGGCGTTGCCAGGTGACCGTATGGCCACCGACGCGTACGCAATTGGTACTGCCGAGATCCTCGATCCACCAGCCCGATCCATCGCGGCGGATTGCAGCATGGCGCCGCGAAACCGACAGATGCGAAATAGCGACCGAGTTGCCCCGGTCGCGTCCCAGCGTGGCTTCGCCCGCATTGCCATCGAGCACGCGCAACAATGCGGGCTGGTCGGGAATGTGCAGGCACACGGTCGCATGCCTAGGTACCGCCATGTGTGCTGATGACATGTGGGTGGCGCCGCTGTCAACCTTCCTCGTCTTCGTCTTCGTCTTCGTCTTCGAGCTGGCGTAAATTGAAGTCCAGCGAAGCCGCGCTGCTTTCCAGGCTGCCAGCAATGTTGTCGAGGTCGCCCCCCGCGCGCCAGCGGTTCGGCAATGCGGTGCCAGCTACTGCGGTAACCCGCAATTCGAGATCATCCAATTCTTCGCGGGCGTCCTCGTAGTCGCCTTCGAGGAACTCTTCGTAGCTCTCTTCCAGATCCCGTTGCATCGCACCGCGGGCTGCGGGTTCGATGGCGGCATCGAGCAAACGCGCGTTGAGAAACGCGAACTTGTCCTCTGCGGCTTCGCGCGGGCTACGCAGGTCGACAACGATCAAGAAATCGGAGAATCCGCCGGTACGGGAACGGCACCGGATCGAACCGGGAATCACGTCCTCGGTCAGGTCCGTGAACATGGCGCCGGTTGATGCCTTGTAAAGGCGATACGGTGAATTGCCGGTGTAGCTGAGGTTGGTCGTGTAGATATCCACATAGGCAGCGCCGAGGAACTCAAAGCCGCCGGCCAGCAACGGGTTGACCGAGATAAGTACCGGAAAGTTGGATGGTACCGAAACCAGGTTTCCGTCGGGCAAGCGTGCTTGCAATGCAGGGTCGGACGGATCGATGATCTGGGCAGTGATGTTGAGGTTCTCTGCGCTCAAGCCGATCGCGGAATCGAAGGTAAAAGATACGTTGGCAGTGTACTGCGGGTTTTCAGGTGTGCCACCGAGTGCGATATCGGCACGGGCGATATTGCCCTCGACGGATACCACCACGCCGGCATTGGCTGATTCAGCGATTACCAATCCAATGCTCAAGCAGCAGGCAATGGCGCGAAATTGCAATGATTTGCGGTTCATGGTGTGGACTCCTGTCGAGCGGTGTGGGGCAATCCTGATTCGAATCGGGCAATGCTATCGAGAGCAAGGCAACGGCACGTCAGAAGCAGCATGGCTTGAGTAACGTACTTCGCTTGATTGAGTAGTATTACTCAGTCTGCACGGTACGAATACGGTGGTCACAGCAATCGATCTTCTGGATGAATCGCTTGCCGGTTCATGGATTGCGGGTTGGCGCGTTGTCGGCATGCGGCGTCGTGCAATTGATCAATGCCGGTCGCGTCGCATTGTTCGGCCACTGGCAGCAGTTGCCAGTGTGCAGCAATCTGGGTGAACGGGCGGTACACTGACAACAAATCATGGAGACGCACCGATGCTTGTTACCTCCCCGCTGTACGTCGCCCTTTCGGCGTTGCTGGTGATCGCGCTGGCGGTACAGGTGATCTTGCTGCGACGCCGCAAGCGTATTGGCCTGGGCGATGGCGGCGATACTCGGCTCGCCTGCGCCATCCGCGCCCACGCCAACGCGCTGGAGAACCTGCCGCTGGCGCTGCTGTTGCTGGTTTTGTTTGAACTCGGTGGCGCTCGCCCGATGGCGATACACGCCTACGGCGCGACCTTGTTGTTGGCGCGGCTATGGCATTGTGTTGGCCTGTCAGGATCGCCTGGCACCTCGGCGGGGCGTCTGTATGGCACCGCGCTGACCTGGTTGGTCGTGATTGGCCTCAGTGCGCAGGTGTTGCTCAGGGCGATCTGATCGACTCGGCGGGCAGAGCAGCACACGCTGCATTGTGTTGCGCCGTTGCCAGTGCGCAGGCGATGCTCAACGCACCGGATTGATCGGTGACAACAGCTTGATGGTGCCGCGCCCCAGATCGATGTTGCCGGCTTTTTCCATGGTCTTGAGCAGGCGGCTGATCACCTCGCGCGTGCTGCCCAGCTCATGCGCCAATTCCTGATGCGTCACCCGAATCTGGTTCGATCCCGAAGCGCGCACAACGTCTTCAAGGTGGCGTTCGATGCGGGTTTGCAGGCGCTCGAAGGTGACCTCTTCCACCAGACTCAGCATCTTGATCACGTAACCGGACATCGAACCCATCACGAACTCGCGGAACCCCGGCGAAAGCGTCAGCAAACGTTCGAAATGTATGGATGGAATGCGCAGCACCTGGACATCGCCTTCGCCGGCAACATCGGCGTAAACACGGTTGCGTGCACTCATGAACGCCAGGCTGAGCATACACATCTCGCCTGGGCGCACACGGTAAATACTGAAGATTCGCCCGTCGTCGGAGCGCGCCCTCACTTTCAGGCTTCCCTCAAGCACAATCCCGAAATGATCAACTTCGTCACTGCATAGGGTCATCGACGCGCCGTCGGGCAGCCGCATCACATGCGCCGCCTCGATCGCGGCCAGCCAGGCCGGGTCGGATATCTGGGCCAGCCCCGGCGTGGACCGGGCAAGCTGTTTAGCGTTGAATGTCTCCACTTCGTCTCTCATCGATAACGCCCCTGTCGCGATACGACGTACAACCCGGACGCATTGCCATCATTCGGCCCCCGCCGAACGATGCCAACGATCCTCCAATGAATGCAGCCGGCGACCAACCAGAGCGACTTCGTATCGCACGTTCTGTGTGGCGGCCGCACCAGCGCATTTGCCCTCCGAAGAAACGCAATCCGCCACTGCTGTCGGCCACAGCGCAAACGACGATGTGGCACAACGCGCCATCAGTCGCTGCACCATGGTGTTGCAGGATCGGTGCTGGACGGCCTGGCAAAGCCTTTTTCGAGCAGCGCATCGACCAAGCTGCCTTGTTCGGTATACGCCACCGCAACGGCATTCTCGCTGGCGGTATCAGCCATCTCGATATTGTGAACCTCGCTCGACTCGGCCCCCTTGAAGAACGACTCGGTAAATGCCTTGGCCTTGGCCGCCAGCTTTTGTTCGCAGGCGGGTGCACGGATGCCATCGCTGGGAATTTCGATCCCGGGCTGGGTGATGACAAAATTGCGCTCAAAGCCCGGCCACACCGCGGCATTGACGTAAAACGTCTTGGCGTCGCGAACTTCGATTACCGCAATCGGATAGATGCCCGGATAGGCAACAAAGCTCTGCGCGATGGCCGGAGCGCAGACCGCCAGCGCACCCGTCACGGCCAGCACGTTGCGTACGAATTGGCATGAGCGATAACGCGTAAAGCCGCTGGCCGGCATTGTCTTGAACATGATTCCCCCAATGGTATGAACCTGATCGGCGCGATAGAGAAAAACATGAGCGAATTCGCACGGCCGCCTTGCGGCGCTGCCAGTGCCCGAGCGGCTTCCCCTGCCACTCACGCTCAGACGCTTCCAGTGGGCAGCGTACGGACATTGCGCGCCATGCGTATGTGACTGATATCACCAAATCGAGCGCGGCTCGATTCTTTCTGAAGAAAGCCTGCGTGATCGGGGCATGACGCAAAGCAGAAAGCCATGCCGACGCGTTGCATCGCACGTTGTACCGGCGATTCTCGCTCGGTCGGCAGCGGCAATTTGACGTGCTTTGTGTGACCAAAGCGTGACAATGGATGCCATGGTGGTTGCGGTCAACATCGCATTTACTCATGTTGCGCTCGTCGTCCGGGCGCCGTTTCCAATGCTGCGCCGAATCGGATCAGGTAAGCTTGGGGCTGGCAGATACAAGTTGCATCCTTATGTATCGTTCATGGCTCGCTGTTGTTCGTCTGGCCCTCGCTGGCGCCGCTTTCATCGTCAATACGGTGCTGCACACGCTGCCGCTGATCGCGATGGCGCTGATCAAGTGGCTGCTTCCGGTGGCCGCGTGGCGGCTGGCATTGGGCAGGGTGCTGGTGCTGCTGGCCGAGAGCTGGATCGCAGCCAACAGCGTGTTGATCGAAAAGCTCACGCCCACGCGCATCGTGGTTGCGGGCGATGGCATGGATAGGCTCCAGCCCGATGCCAGCTACCTGGTGCTGTGCAATCACCAAAGCTGGGTCGATATTCCGGTGCTGCAACACGTGCTCAACCGCCGTGCGCCATTGCTGCGGTTTTTCCTCAAACAGCAACTGATCTGGGTGCCTTTGCTCGGTCTGGCTTGGTGGGCATTGGACTTTCCGTTCATGCGACGGCACTCGCGTGAGGCGATTGCGCGCCGACCCGAACTGGCGCGCGCCGATGTGCAAGCCACGCGCCGTGCCTGCCGGCGTTTTCGCGACACCCCGGTCGCGGTGATGAACTTCGTCGAGGGCACCCGCTTCACGGATGCCAAACGCCAGGCCCAGTCGTCGCCGTACCAGCACCTGCTGCGGCCAAAGGCCGGCGGCGTGGCACAAGTGTTCGCCGCGATGGGCGACCTGCTGACGGGTGTGCTCGACGTGACCATTGTTTATCCGCACGGCAGGCCGAGCGTGATCGACCTCTTCGCGGGACGCGTTGCCAGGGTCGACGTTGATCTGCGCTGGCGCACGATTCCGCCAGGCTTGCTCGCACCGGGCGACGATGCGCCGGCACAGGCTGGGCTGCGTGAATGGTTGAATGCGCTATGGCACGAAAAGGATCAGCGCATCGAGCGGCGGCTTGCCACCGATTCGAGCGGTGGCGATTGACGCACGGGGATGATGCGCGGCGCGGTGATGTCGTGGAACGGGGCCGCATCGGCCTGCGCCGAAACGCCCCGCAACCCTTGGCGATAGTCTGAATAAGTCCATCCTCGACTTCTCAGACTCGCCGGCCCAATCACTTGCGTGATCGAACCGCGTGCAGGCCATCCATGGCCCGCGGAAACTCTGCTTTGGTCAGAGTTTCCTCAGCCGAAACGGCTGACCGCTGACAGACGTCTGGGTTCTCCCGCCGTTGCCCGGTCGAGACGATGCTGCATCTCGGCGTCCAATTGACGGAACTCGTCGCTGACGGCATCGCCGTTGGCTGCGAGTTCGAACAGGCGGCTCACCAATACCTCATCGGTGAGCGACTGCGTTGGAAAGTTCAGAACGTTGGTCATACCCCTCAACCCCCCGGCTGCATTTCGTCGTTGTCGGTTAATCACCGTCAGCATCAGCAGATTCCGTGCCAATCGCAAACGACGCTGAAACAAGGGGTTGCCGCAGAATCGGCGCCATGGGATACGCCGATTCGGGCGCTAAGTGACACCCAGCGTCAACAGCTACGCATTGTCTGCCAACTCGTGCGACCACGACAGCATGCCGTCGATTACCGTCGCGCAATGCCCGCCCACCCACACCTGGCCATCGTCGTCGATGCGCAGCGTCAGCCGGGCATTGCGGCCAAGCTCGCGGCCCTGGCTGACGCGATAGCCGGCGCGCAACGCGCCGTGTGGTTCCATCGCCGCAAGGTAGGCGGCAATCAACGCGTTGGCTGCACCTGAAGCGGGGTCTTCGACAATGTCGGCCGCAGCCGGGAAGGCACGCACCACCAGCTCGAACGCCGGGTCATCGCTGCGGGCAAACACACACAGCCCAAGCGTGTCGCTGCGTTTTGCCAGTGCGGCAATAGCGGCGAACGGCGCTTGCCAGGCGCGCAACTGCCGCTCATCGGCCAGCTCGGCCAGCCACCAGCGCCGGCCGCCACTGACCAGCCCCGGCGGCAATGCTCCCAGCGCCAGCCCATCGAACATTCTATGGACGTCGATAAGGTCGGCAGCGGTGGGTTGTTCCAGATGTGCCGGTGGCACTGCGATCGACAGCAGCGGGTTATCGCGCTCACCCGCAACCGTGAGTGGCAGCAGGCCGGCAGCGCATTGCTGAATCAGTTTCCCGTCACGCGCAACACAAAAACCGCTGGTCAATGCGGCATACGCCGAGCCGATGCTGGGGTGGCCAGCGAATGGGATTTCCTTGCTGGGCGTGAAGATACGCAGCCGGTAACTGGCACCGGGCGCGGTGGGCGGTAGTACAAACGTGGTTTCGACCAGATTGGTCCAGGTCGCGAATGCCTGCATGCTCTCGCTCGACCACACGTTGGCAGCGATCACCACCGCCAGCGGATTGCCGCATCCGGCGCGCTGGGCAAAGACATCCAGTTGCAGATAGCGGCAGGGTTCGATCGGCACGGTGGGATTTCCAGCGCTGGCGGGGCAGGGTATTGTGAGCGACCGATCGCCATCGCGCCATGGCACACAGGCTGACCCATGATTACCGTACATCACCTCGAAAACTCACGCTCGCAGCGGGTGCTCTGGTTGCTGGAGGAACTGGAGTTGCCGTACACGGTGAAACATTACCGTCGCGACCCGCAGACCATGTTGGCGCCGCAGTCGCTGCGGGCGGTGCATCCGCTCGGCAAATCGCCGGTAATCAGCGACGATGGTCGGGTGGTGGCAGAATCCGGTGCCATCATCGAGTATCTGGTTGCCCGCTACGGGCAGCAACGGCTGCCGCCGCCGGCCGACGCGGACGAACATTTGCGTTACACGTACTGGCTGCACTATGCCGAAGGCTCGGCGATGATGCCGCTGCTGCTTGGCTTGGTGTTTCGGCGTCTGCCGCAGGGGCCGATGCCGTTTTTCCTGCGGCCGTTGGTGCGCCGTATCGCGGCGCAGGTAATGCAACGCTACGTGGCACCGCAGATCGCTCTGCATCTGGATTACCTGGAAACGCAGTTGGGCGATTCGCCGTGGTTTGCCGGCGAGCAGTTCAGCGCGGCGGATATCCAGATCAGTTTTCCCATCGAGGGTGCCGATGCCGCTGGCGTGCTGGGCGCGCAACGGCCGCGTTTGAGTGGCTTTCTGCAGCGCATCCATGCCCGTCCGGCGTATCAACGCGCGCTGCAAAAGGGTGGGCCGTTTGTGCTCGGCGAGCGGATCGGCAAGGAGTCATCGCCATGAGCAGGAGCGCATCGCTACCGGACTGGCAAGTCGCCACCGCGTTCGCGCGTATCATTGTTGGCATCCTGTTCGTGATGGCTGGCTGGTGGAAGGTGTTCGAACTCACGCCGGTGGCGCATGCCGAGCAGTTTTTCATCGGCTGGTTCGGCGATAGCTGGATTCCCGAACCGTTGCTGTGGGCGCTGGGCCTGAGCATTCCATTCATCGAGTTGGCCGCTGGCGTGCTGTTGCTGCTGGGCTGGCGCTTGCGCGAGACGCTGGCGGCACTGGCGGGGTTGCTGATCGTCACCACCTATGGCCATGCGCTGAAGGAGGCATTGTTCAACATCGATGGCCATACCTTCACCCGTTCGGTGCTGATCGTGTTTGTATTGATATCGCCAATCGGTGCCGATCGCTGGACGCTGGATCGCTGGCTGGAACGTCGCCGCGCACACAATGAGTGACACGACCCCCGCGCTGTGCCAGCATGCGCGCCCATGCGCCTGAACAAACATATTTCCGATAGTGGCGCGTGCTCGCGTCGTGAGGCCGATGCGCGAATCGCCGCTGGCCGGGTGAGCGTCAATGGCGTGGTCGCCGGCATTGGCGCCAACATCGTCGATGACGACGTGGTGTTGATGGATGGGCAGCCACTGCGGCCGCGCCGCGCTGTCGGTGGCCGCCGTCATGTCTATATCGCTTTTCACAAACCGGCCGGGGTTACCTGCACCACCGATACCGAGGTCAAGGGCAACATCATCGACTGCATCGGCCATCAGCAGCGCATCTTCCCGATCGGACGCCTCGACAAGGATTCCGAAGGCCTGATCCTGCTGACCAGCAATGGCGACATCGTCAACGAGATTCTGCGCGCCGAAAATGCCAAGGAAAAGGAATATCTGGTTGGGGTGAATCGCGAGGTCAGCGACGAGCTTCTGCGCGGCATGGCGCGCGGTGGCATCGCCATGCATGGGCAGCGCACCCGCCCGTGCCGGGCCACGCGCCTGGGCAAGCTGGGCTTTCGCATCATCCTCACCCAGGGGCTGAACCGGCAAATCCGGCTGATGGCCAACCACTTCGGCTATCGGGTGAAACGCCTGCTGCGCACCCGCATAGTCAATATCTCGCTGGGTCGGCTCAAGCCGGGGCAGTGGCGCAACCTCACCGATGCCGAATTGCACGGATTGTTGCCGACGCGCAGC
>PFJA01000188.1:99-3509 GCA_002782905.1 Lysobacterales bacterium CG_4_10_14_3_um_filter_64_11 | reverse complement strand
CGGGGGTTGTGGCTTGCCGTAGTGCCAGTTTTCGCACGCTGTGGTAGCCCGGGTTAGGCCGCAGGCCGTAACCCGGGATTTTGTGTGCGGCGATATCGGTTTTCGGCGTGCGAGGGTGGCCTACAACGGCACCAACCTGGCGCGAACCATGGCGTCGGCGGCGTCGAGGTCGATCTGTTCGATGGCGCTGTGTCCGGCGCTGGCTTCGATCATTATCTGGCGCTGGATGCGGCCGCGTTCGAGTGCGCTGGCGTAAGGCACGCGCTGAAACGTGACCATGGTATAGCGCGGTATGAACAAACACGGGTTGCGTTGCGCGAGCAGGGTTTCGAGCTGGCGTTGCAGCAGGAAACTCGGGTCGCGCACCTGGTCGCGCATCTCCTGATAATTCT
This sequence comes from Lysobacterales bacterium CG_4_10_14_3_um_filter_64_11, assembly GCA_002782905.1. Classification (GTDB taxonomy): domain Bacteria; phylum Pseudomonadota; class Gammaproteobacteria; order Xanthomonadales; family Xanthomonadaceae. Next base: position 3,117 of record PFJA01000188.1, on the reverse strand, counting down.
CCAGCGCCATGGTCTGGATGGCGAGGGCGTTGGGTTGGCGCTCGGCGCCGAACGACGCAAAGGCGCTGGCGATGTCGTTGTCGCGTTGCAGGTGCTCGGCCAGCGCCACGCAATCCTCGAATGCGCAGTTCATGCCCTGGCCGTGAAACGGCACCATCGCGTGCGCGGCATCACCGAGCAACACGGCGCGGTTGTCGAGGTGCCAGCGTTGCAGGTACAGCGTCGCCAGCGGGCTGGTGGGGTGGGCGGCGAAGTCGCTGGCGAGGCCAGGCATCTGCGCAAAGGCATCGGGAAACTCGCGGGCGAACAGCGCCACGGCATCGGCGGCGCTGGCAACGGTGGCAAAGCTGGTTTTGCCCTGTTGCGGCAAAAACAGGGTGACGGTGAAGCTGCGCTCGGTGTTGGGCAGGGCGATGCACATGTAGCCGCCGCGCGGCCAGATGTGCAGGGCATGCGGCTCCAGTCGAAAGCCGCCGTCCTGCGCCGGCGGTATTTCCAGTTCCTTGTAGGCATGTTCAAGGGGATCGACCCGTTCACCGAGCACGGTGTGGGCATTCATCGCACGGCGCACCGCCGAGCCGGCACCATCGGCGCCGACCAGCACCGTAAACTCGATCTCGTTGCGGCTGCGGTCGTGGTCGTTGACCGCATTCAGGCAACGCCGGTTGAAGTCGATCCCATCGATGCGCTGATGAAAATGGATGTGCGCACCCGCCGCTTCGGCGGCATCGAGCAGGATGTGGTTGAGCCGACCGCGATGCACCGAGTGGATCACTTCACCGTCGTCGCTGCCATAACGCTGCAACTGCACACGGCCATCGCTGAAGTGCACCATGCGGCCACGCATCATCACCGAGCGCGCCAGCACGTCTTTGTGCAATCCGGCTGTACTCAACGCATGCAGGCCACGCTCGGCCAACGCGAGGTTGATCGAGCGGCCCGATTCGTAGCCGCGCACGCGCTGGTCGGGGCGTTTTTCCAGCACATCGACATGCCAGCCGCGGCGCGCCAGCAGGGTAGCCAACAGGGCACCGGCGAGTCCGGCGCCGGCGATGAGGATACGACGGGGTGTGATCGTCAAAGCGGATTCCAGAAGTCAGGTGCGCGCGCGCCACTGCGCGATCGCCACTACCGCGCGCAGCACGTCGAGGTAGCGGTTATACAGCGGGGTGGGTGATAGCCGGATGACATCCGGTTCGCGCCAGTCGCCGACGATACCGTGGGCGAGCAGATACGCGAACAGGTCGCGGCCCTGGGCACGGCCGGCACGCACGCGCAGGCTGAGCTGGCAACCGCGTTGCTGCGGATCGGCAGGGGTGAGGATTTGCAGGGTGTCATCGAGCTGTTCGCGGATCAGGGTTTCCAGGTAGCCGGTGAGCTGCACGGATTTGTTGCGCAATGCGGCAAAGCCGGCACGCTGAAACTGCGCCAACGTGGCGCGCAGTGGTGCCAGCGACAGAATGGGCGGGTTGCTCAGTTGCCAGCCTTCGGCACCGGGGCTGGGTGTGAACTCGGGCGCCATGGCAAAGCGCGTGGCCTGCTCGTGGCCCCACCAGCCGGCCAGCCGTGGCTGGCCACTGTGGGCATGGCGTTGATGCACGAATGCGCCGGCAATCGCGCCCGGCCCGGCGTTCAGATATTTGTAGCTGCACCACACCGCAAAATCGGCGCCGCTGTCGTGCAGTGCCAGCGGAACATTGCCGGCGGCATGCGCCAGATCGAAACCGGCGATGGCGCCGGCTGCGTGTGCGCTGGCGGTGATGGCGGCGATGTCGAGCACTTGTCCGGTGCGGTACTGCACGCCGGGCAGCAGCACCAGTGCCAGCGTATCGCCGTGTTCGGCAATGGCAGCCGTGATGGCATCGCGGCTGTACAGGCCGTCGGCCAGATCGGGCTGCAACACGATCAGCGCGCTGGCCGGGTCGAGGCCATGCCACTGCAGTTGCGATACCACCGCTTGCTGATCGGAGGGGAATGCGCCGGCTTCGATCAGCAGCTTGCAACGCGTGCCGTGGGGCCGGTAGAAACTGGCCAGCAGCAGATGCAGGTTGACGGTGAGGGTGTTCATCGCCACCACTTCCAGCGGCTGTGCGCCGACCAGTTGCGCGAGCGGTTCACGGATGCTGTCGAGGGTGTGCAGCCACGGCCGTGGGCCGTGGAAGTGGCCCTCCACCGCACGCTGCGCCCAGGCATCGAGTTCTTCGTTGACCGCATCGCGGGCGGCATACGGCATCAAGCCCAGCGAATTGCCACACAGGTAAATCTGCTCGTCATCGCCATGGCGCGGCAACGCAAACTCGTCACGCATGGCGCGCAGCGGGTCGGCGGCATCCAGCACCAGGGCATGCGCCTCGCTGAACCGTGTACTCATGGCTGCGGCTCCGGTGCCGGGTGCAAGTGGCCGCATTGGCCGCAACGGCGCAGCGCGGGAGACGCATGAAAGCGCGCAAAGAGCGGTGGCAGGTCGGTTTCGATGTTATCCAGCGCGAACGGCTGCTGATGCAGCAGATGATTGCATTTCGGGCAGAACCACGCCAGCGCATCGCGCTCGTGCGGCAGGCGTTTGCGCTCGATCACCAGGCCGATCGAGCCGGCCGCACGCTGCGGCGAATGCCACACCTTCGGTGGCAGGTAGAACAGCTCGCCGGCGCGAATCGGCACCTCGCGTATGCCATCGTCGTGTTGCAAGCGCAGGCACATCTCACCCTCGATCTGGTAGAACAACTCCGGGCCGTGTTCGTAGTGAAAGTCGGTGCGTGCGTTGGGGCCGGCGACCACCATCACGATGAAATCGCCATCGACGATGCAACGGTTGCCGACCGGTGGCTTGAGTTGATCGCGGTGCGCGTCGATCCATGCGTGCAGGTTGATCGCTGGCGGCAGTGCTGCGGCAGACATCGCGGTTCCGGATGGCAACGTAAAGGCGCCAGTGTAGCCCGGGTTGAGGCCAGACGGGCCGAAACCCGGGATCGTCGCGCGCCAAAAAACCGCAATCGCCGCGCCCGAAAACCCCCAGTA
>PFJA01000268.1 GCA_002782905.1 Lysobacterales bacterium CG_4_10_14_3_um_filter_64_11 | reverse complement strand
TCCGAGGCCAGCAACACCGCACCGGCACCATCGGACATCTGCGAGGAATTGCCAGCGGTGACCGAGCCGCCGGCGCGGAACACCGTGCGCAGCTTGGCCAGACCCTCGGCACTGGTGTCGGCGCGCGGGCCTTCGTCGGTGTCGATGCGGATTTCGCGCTGTTTGACGGTGTCGGTGTCCAGATCGGGTTGCCGGGTGATGATGGTGTACGGGCTGATCTCCTCACGAAACTCACCGGCAGCAATTGCCGCCAACGCGCGCTGGTGCGAGCGTAGCGAGAACGCATCCTGATCCTCGCGGCTGACTTTCCACTGCTCGGCGACTTTCTCCGCGGTGATGCCCATGCCGTAGGCGATGCCGATGTTGTTGTCTTCGAACACCTGCGTGCTCATCGATACTTTGTGCCCCATCATCGGCACCATGCTCATCGACTCGGTGCCACCGGCCAGCATCAGATCGGCTTCACCCAGGCGGATGCGATCGGCGGCCAGCGCCACCGCCTGCACGCCCGACGAGCAGAATCGGTTGATGGTCTGTGCCGGCACGCCAATTGGCAGCCCCGCCAACAGTGCGCCGATGCGCGCCACGTTCATGCCTTGCTCGCCCTCGGGCATGGCGCAACCGATGATGACATCACTGATGCGGTTGGCATCGATGCCCGGCGCCTGCGCGAGCACGGCTTTCAGTACATGCGCCAGCATTTCGTCGGGGCGGGTGTTGCGGAACATGCCGCGCGGCGCCTTGCCCACCGGCGTGCGGGTGGTGGCGACGATGTAGGCGTCCTGGATTTGTTTGCTCATTGCGTGTCTCCGGGGGGTTGCAAAGCATTGGGGTCCGCAAAAAACGCAAAGGGCGCAAAGCTATGGCTAAGGTTCTGTGGTGTGCCTTTGGCGCTCATTGCGTGCGTTGCGGACTGCTGTGTCAGTTTCTGAGCGGCTTGCCGGTGGTCAGGGTATGCACGATGCGCGCCTGGGTCTTGGGCATCTGTGCCAGCGCGATGAAGTGCTCCAGTTCCAGTTTCAGCAACCAGTCCTCGTCAACCAAGGCACCGCGATCGACATTGCCGCCACACAGTACCGTGGCGATGCGGGTGGCGATTTCCATGTCGTGCTCGGAAATGAAGCGGCCTTCGAGCATGTTGACCAGCATCATCTTGAAGGTGGCGATACCGACATCACCGGCCACCGGAATCTGCCGCGCCGGCAACGGCGGGCGATAGCCGCTCTCGGCCAATGCACGCACCTGTGCCTTGGCGACGAACAGCAGTTCGTGCGGGTTGAACACCACCACATCACTGTCGCGCGCGAGGCCGAGTTCCTTGGCTTCCAGCGCCGAAGTGGAGACCTTGGCCATCGCCACGGCTTCGAAGTAGGGCTTGAGGCCGGCAAACACATCACCACCGCTGGCGGTGGCCAGACCAACCCGGGTCGCGATTTCCTTCAGGCCACCACCAGCCGGCAGCAGGCCGACACCAGCCTCGACCAAGCCGATATAGCTTTCCAGCGCCAGTACCGTGCGCGCAGCGTGCATCTGGAACTCACAGCCACCGCCCAGTGCCATGCCACGCACGGCAGCCACCACCGGCACCAGCGCGTACTTGATGCGTTGGCTGGTGGTCTGGAAGTTGGCGATCATCGCGGCAAACTGGTCGACCTTGCCGGCCTGAAGCTGGCCCATCGCACCCTTGAGGTCGGCACCGGCCGAGAACGGCTCGCTGTCTTGCCAGATCACCAGGCCGCTGAAATCTTTTTCGGCAATACCGATGGCCTGTTGCAGGCCGTCGAGCACGGCATCGGATACGGTATGCATTTTGGTTTTGAAACCGACCACGGCAACACCGTCGCCGTCGTGCCATAGGCGCACGCCATCGTTCTCGAACACGGTTTCACCGCGGCCGTAGCGCTCGCCAAGCACCGGGTCGGGGAAGCGCTGACGGCCATAAACTGGCAGCGACGAACGTGGTTTGATGGTTTTGCTGGCCGGGCTGAAGCTGCCCTCGGCACTGTGCACGCCGCTGCGCCCATCAAGCACCCATGCCGGCAACGGCGCCTTGGCCATGGTCTTGCCGGCCGCGATGTCGTCCTCAATCCAGCGAGCGATCTGCTGCCAGCCAGCGGCTTGCCAGGTTTCAAACGGGCCGAGCTTCCAGCCGTAGCCCCAACGGATCGCCAGATCGACATCGCGCGCGGTATCGGCGATATCGGCCAGGTGATAGGCGCTGTAATGGAACAGGTCGCGGAAACAGGCCCACAGGAACTGCGCCTGCGGCTGCGCGCTGGCGCGCAGCTTGGCGAATTTCTCGGCCGGGTCCTTGAGCTTGAGGATTTCCACCACCTCGGCCACCGCTTCGCCGGTGGCCGGACGGTAGTCGGCCTTGCCGATGTCGAGTACCGAGATCGTTTTGCCAGTCTTGCGGAAAATGCCGGCACCGGTCTTCTGGCCCAGCGCGCCTTGCGCAATCAGTGCCTTGAGCCAATCGGGCGTGTTGAAGTGACTGTGCCACGGGTCGCCCGGCAGGGTGTCGGCCATGGTCTTGATGACGTGCGACATGGTGTCCAGCCCGACCACATCGGAGGTGCGGTAGGTGGCGCTCTTGGGCCGCCCCAGCAACGGGCCGGTGAGTGCGTCCACTTCGTCGAAACCGAGCCCGAAGGCAGCAGTGTGATGCAGCACCGACAAAATCGAGAACACGCCGATCCGGTTGCCGATGAAGTTCGGGGTGTCCTTGGCATGCACCACGCCCTTGCCGAGGGTACTGGTCAGAAACGTTTCCAGCCCCTCCAGCACGGCCGGGTCGGTACCCCGGCAGGCGATCAGTTCGGCCAAGTGCATGTAGCGCGGCGGGTTGAAGAAATGCACACCACAAAAGCGCGGACGCACCGCGTCGGGCAGGGCATCGGCCATCGCGTTGATGCTCAGGCCCGAGGTGTTGGAGGCCACCACCGCGTGCGGCGCAATGTGCGCGGCGATCTTGCCGTACAGATCGAGCTTCCAGTCCATCCGTTCGGCGATGGCTTCGATGATCAGATCACACTCAGCGAGCAGCGGCAGGTGCTGCTCGTAGTTGGCGGCGGTAATGGCGGCGGCGCGTGATTTTGCGGCCAGCGGTGAGGGCGACAGCTTGCCGAGGTTGGCAATGGCGCGGTTGACGATGCCATTGCGATCGCCTTCCTTTGCCGGCAGATCGAACAACACCGTGTCGACGTTGGCATTGACCAGGTGTGCGGCGATTTGTGCACCCATGACGCCGGCGCCGAGGACGGCTACCTTGCGGACTTTCAGGCTGTTGGACATGCGGGGGGACTCCGTTGGGCGGTTGATTGGATCGTGCGGATGCGACACGTCGGGCACGGGTTGGGGTGGTTGTTGCGGGTCACGGCGCGCGCAGGCCGGCGGCGGCGAAGCGGATCAGCGCCTGCGCGCTGCGCTGGCAGTGGGTTTTTTCGCTGACGTTGCCGGGCCGCTTGATCAGGCCAAAGTCGGCCATGGCGTAGGTGAGCGCACCGGCGATGAAATCCAGGCGCCAGTATAATTCCTCTTTGCTGAGCGCTGGCACGTGCGCGCTGATTGCCTTGGCAAAATCACGCTGCACATGGCCGTAGTTGTCGGACAGGAACTTGCGCAGGCGCTC
>PFJA01000022.1:10193-17353 GCA_002782905.1 Lysobacterales bacterium CG_4_10_14_3_um_filter_64_11 | reverse complement strand
TGCCGTGCTTCCCGACTGCGACTTGAAAACCGGGGTATTGGTACCTTGGGGAGCGCAAATGGTGCGCAAAGGACGCAAAGTTCGCAAAGGACGCAAAGTTCGCAAAGGATAGCCCAGCTCGTAGCGCGGAGGTTGGGGATTGCGGAGCCGTATGCACGGGCTTGCGGTTATCCACGCATCGCTCCCCGTCATTCCAGCGAAAGCTGGAATCGAGCAACTTCAGCTTCCGATCGGATGGCCGCAGCGAAAGGCTCTGGATTCCAGCGTTTGCTGGAATGACGAACCGAAGCGTTTCAGGCTCGCACTCAACCCCACCAACCACCCATCGACGCGATGCGCCAAAAGCGAATCAGCTTCCTCCAGGCTCATACCTGAACCAGAATTGGAGAGCCTGCCGCGCGCCGCAAAAACAACGAACCCGGCACAAGGCCGGGCTCAGTCGTGCAGCAGTTGCGGTGGCGCGAATCACTCAGCGGGCTGAGCGTCGGTCTGCGGCCGGTCGACCAGCTCGACATACGCCATCGGGGCATTGTCACCCGGCCGAAATCCGCACTTGAGGATGCGCAGATAGCCGCCCGGACGTGCCTGATAGCGCGGCCCGATCTCGACGAACAGCTTGCCGACGGCCTGCTTGTCGCGCAGCCGCGAAAACGCCAGGCGGCGATTGGCAACACCATCGATCTTGGCGAGCGTGATCAGCGGCTCGGCGACACGACGCAGTTCTTTGGCCTTGGGCAGGGTAGTACGAATCAACTCGTGCTGGATCAACGACGCTGCCATGTTGCGAAACATCGCATCACGATGCGCACTGGTGCGGTTGAGTTTGCGACCGGATTTTCTGTGACGCATGATCTTGGTTCCCTAAAGTTATCTCGATGCGGGCGACAACCGCAGCCCCGCGTTCACACGTTGCCGGGCTCGACCCGACCCCTGCCGGGCCTGCGCGTGCGTCGCCAGCGCGGCGACGCATCACGGCAAAGCTCAGCCAAGCATGCCTTGCTGCAAACCGGCCGGCGGCCAGTTTTCCAGCTTCATCCCCAGCGACAGGCTGCGCTGCGCCAACACTTCCTTGATCTCGGTCAGCGACTTCTTGCCGAGGTTCGGCGTCTTCAACAGTTCCACTTCCGTGCGCTGAATCAGATCGCCCACGTAGTAGATGTTTTCGGCCTTGAGGCAATTGGCGGAGCGCACCGTCAGCTCGAGGTCGTCGATCGGACGCAACAGCACCGGATCGACACCGGACACCGCCGGCTGCACACCGGCGCGATCGCGCTGGGTGAAGTCGCCGAACACCGAGAGCTGATCGGTGAGGATATCGGCAGCGGTACGAACCGCTTCCTCGGCATCGATGGTGCCGTTGGTCTCGATGTCGAGCACCAGCTTGTCCAGATCGGTGCGCTGTTCAACACGGGCCGCTTCAACTGCATACGCGACGCGCCGCACCGGGCAGAACGAGGCATCCAGCAGCAGCCGCCCGATCGCGTGCGTCTCCTCGTCGGGACCACGCCGCGTGGTGCTCGGCTGGTAGCCATAACCGCGCTCGATCTTGACGCGCATGTTCAAGGCAATGCCTTTGGTGAGATTACAGATCACCAACTCGGGGTTGATGATCTCGACGTTGTGATCGGTGCGGATATCGCCCGCGGTGACCACGCCCGGGCCCTGTTTGGACAGCACCAGCGTGGTCTGCTCGACGGTGTGCATGCGAATCGCAACATCCTTGAGATTGAGCAGTACGTCGATCACGTCCTCGCGCAAGCCCTCAACGGTGGTGTATTCATGCAACACGCCGTCGATTTCGACTTCGGTAATGGCAAAGCCGGGGATGGCGGACAACAGCACGCGACGCAACGCGTTGCCCAAGGTGTGGCCGAAACCGCGTTCCAGCGGCTCGATCACGACTTTGGCGCGATTGGAAGCGATACGTTCGATACCGATACCGCTTGGACGCAGCACCTGATTGGCGGAAACTGACATGGTCAGCGGATCTCCTGGTTTACTTCGAGTACAGCTCTACGATCAGCGCTTCATTGATGTCCGAAGGCAGATCGGAACGCTCCGGGACCGACTTGAAAACGCCGGTGAACTTCTTGCCGTCCACTTCGATCCAGTTCGGAACAAGATCCATTTGTGCGCTGAGTGCCGAGGCTTCCTGCACGCGCAACTGTGCACGTGCCCGCTCGGTCAGCGCGATTTCATCGCCAACCTTGACCTGCAACGACGGCAGGTTCACCGCTTTGCCATTCAGCAGCACCGCCTTGTGCGATACCAACTGCCGGGCCTGGGCGCGGGTAACCGCAAAACCCATGCGATAAACGACATTGTCCAAGCGCGATTCCAACAACTGCAACAAGGTGTCGCCGGTGTTGCCGCGCTTGGTAGCTGCTTTTTTGTAATAGTTGCGGAATTGGCGTTCCAGCAGGCCGTAGATACGCTTGACCTTCTGCTTTTCACGCAGCTGGCTGGCATAGTCGGACAGCTTTCCGCGACGCGCAGTGGCGCCGTGCTGACCCGGCTTTTGCTCGAGCTTGCACTTGGAGTCGACCGCGCGGGCCGGGCTTTTGAGCGACAAATCCGCGCCTTCGCGGCGCGCAAGTTTACAGGTGGGACCGATGTAGCGGGCCATGATGAGCTAACTCCTTAGACGCGGCGCTTCTTGGGCGGCCGGCAGCCGTTGTGCGGGATGGGGGTCACGTCGATGATGTTGGTGATCTTGTAGCCGACATTGTTGAGCGAACGCACCGCCGACTCACGGCCAGGGCCTGGGCCCTTGATCCGCACTTCCAAGGTCTTCACCCCGTAATCGAGCGCCACACGCCCGGCTTTTTCGGCCGCCACCTGTGCCGCAAACGGCGTCGACTTGCGCGAGCCGCGGAAGCCGGCGCCACCCGAGGTAGCCCATGACAGCGCATTGCCCTGGCGGTCGGTGATGGTGATGATGGTGTTGTTGAACGACGCTTGCACGTGGGCGATGCCGTCGGTGACAACGCGCTTGATCTTCTTCTTGGTCTTGCCTGCTGCGGGCTTGCTCATGGTCTATCCCTTACTTTTTGATCGCACGACGCGGACCCTTGCGGGTACGGGCGTTGGTACGCGTGCGCTGACCACGCAATGGCAGACCACGGCGATGCCGCAGACCGCGATAACAGCCCAGATCCATCAGCCGCTTGATCGACATGCCGACCTCACGACGCAGGTCGCCCTCGACCACGAACTTCGCGACCTCGGCGCGCAAGCGCTCGACTTCCGGTTCGCTCAGGTCGCGGATTTTGGTGACGGGAGCCACCTCGGCGGAGGTGCAGATCTGCTTCGACCGTGTACGGCCAATGCCGAAAATGCTCTGAAGCCCTACCCAGACATGCTTCTGGGTGGGAAGGTTGACACCGGCAATGCGCGCCATCTACGCAATCTCCAAACTTAGTAAAGCGCAAGTGAATCGACAATGATAACAAGGCTTCGGGTTATTTAGAAGCCCCCAGTGCCAACCGGCACCGGTTGCTCCGGCACGGGGAACGTGCCCGTGCTCTGGCGTTGCTGGCGAGCCCAAAGGCCCGTCAGCGTTCAGCGCGCGAAGCCGCCGCGGGAACCGCCTTTCAGGTTGGCCTTTTTCAACAGGCCTTCATACTGGTGCGACATCAAATGTGCCTGCACCTGCGCGGTGAAATCCATCACCACGACAACAACAATCAGCAGCGAGGTGCCACCGAAATAAAACGGAACCTTGGCCTCGGTGCGCAGAATCTCGGGCAGGATGCACACCGCAACCAGATACAGCGCGCCCACCGCGGTCAGCCGTGTCAGCACCGCATCGACGTACTCGGCAGTCGCCCGCCCAGGGCGAATGCCGGGAATCAGCGCGCCGGACTTCTTCAGGTTGTCAGCGGTTTCCTGCGAATTGAACACCAGCGCGGTGTAGAAGAACGCGAAACCGGCGATCAGAGCGCCATACAACACGATGTGCAACGCTTCGCCTGGCGCCAGCGCCTGCGAGACCCGCTGCAACAGCAAACTGCTGCTGGCATCGCTGAACCAACTGGCTGCGGTTGCCGGAAACATGATCAGGCTGGAGGCGAAGATGGCCGGGATCACGCCCGACATATTCAGTTTCAGCGGCAGGTGCGAGCTTTGGTTCATGTACGCCTGGCGACCACCCTGGCGGCGGGCATAGTTCACCGTGATCCGGCGTTGCCCGCGCTCGACGAACACCACGAAATAGGTGACGCCAAGCACCAGCGCGAATACGAAGAACACCAGAATGGCGCTCATTTCACCGCGGCCGACCATCTGCAAGGTGCCAATGACCGCACTCGGCAGCCCAGCGACGATACCCGCGAAAATGATCAATGAAATGCCGTTGCCGACACCGCGCTCGGTGACCTGCTCGCCCAGCCACATCAGAAACATCGTGCCGGCGGTCAACGACACCACCGCCGTCGCGACGAAGCCAAAGCCGGGGTTGTACACCACCGGAATGCCACCGCCCGCGCCCTGGCTTTGCAATGCCAACGCCACCCCGGCGGCCTGGCCCATCGCCAGCAACACGGTAAAGTAACGTGTCCACTGAGTCAGCTTGCGGCGACCGCTCTCGCCTTCCTTGCGGATGGCTTGCAGGCTCGGGAATATCTGTGCGCACAGCTGGATGATGATCGACGCGGAGATGTAGGGCATCACATTGAGCGCAAACAGGCTCAAGCGCGACAACGCACCACCGGAAAACATGTTGAACATGTCGATGATGGTGCCTTGCTGCTGCTCCATCAGGCGCACCATCGCCGCCGGATCGATACCAGGCACCGGAATGAACGTTCCGATGCGATACACGATCAATGCGCCAACGACAAACAACAACCGATGGCGAAGCTCGGTCAGGTTACCGAGCCCGCCCAGCAGACCGGCAGCAGTGGAAGGGGTCTGGGCCACTGCTTATTCCACCTGGCCGCCGGCCGCTTCAATGGCCGCCTTGGCACCCGCCGTGGCGCCAAGACCGCGCAACACGATGCGGCGGGTGATCTCGCCCTTTTTGACGACCTTCACCTGCTTGGCACCGGCCGGCACCAGCTTGGCTTCGCGCAGCACGGCAAAATCGATTACCTCGATCGCCAGCGCTTCGAGCTTGTACAACAGCACCTCGGCACGCTCGGCCTTGATCCTGGAGCGGAAGCCAACCTTCGGCAAACGCTTGTACATCGGCATCTGGCCGCCTTCGAAACCGGCCTTGATCTTGCCTTTGCCGGCGCGCGCGAAAGAGCCCTTGTGGCCGCGGCCACACGTTTTGCCGAGGCCGGAACCGATGCCGCGACCGACGCGGGTACGCGCCTTGCGCGAGCCTTGGGCCGGCTTGATGGTATTCAGACGCATGGTGTTCTCCTGGATTCGGGCTTACTTACTGCTCGACGCGAACGAGATAATGGACCTGCGCGATCAGGCCGCGCACACTGGGGGTGTCCGGCAACTCGCGCACATCGTTGATCTTGCGCAGGCCAAGCCCCTTGACCGAAAGACGGTGGCGCTGCTGGCAACCGCGCAGCCCCTTGACCAAACGCACCTTGACTGTCATGTCAGCCATTGAGAACTTCCTCCACACTCTTGCCGCGCTTGGCCGCAATATGAGCCGGTGACTGCATCGCCTGCAGACCACGCAGCGTTGCGCGCACCAGATTGATCGGATTGCGCGAGCCAACCGCCTTCGCCAACACGTCCTTGACACCCACCGCTTCGAGCACGGCACGCATGGCGCCGCCGGCGATCACACCGGTACCTTGCGATGCCGGCTGCATGTAAACCTGCGCCGCGCCGTGACGCGACTTGACCGGATGCCACAGGGTGCCCTGGTTGAGATCGACGTTGATCATCGCCTTGCGCGCATATTCCATCGACTTCTGGATGGCGACCGGCACTTCACGCGCCTTGCCATAACCAAAACCAACCTTGCCGGCAGCATCGCCGACCACGGTCAACGCGGTAAAGGTGAACTGGCGGCCGCCCTTGACGGTCTTTGATACGCGGTTGACCGCTACCAGCTTTTCGACAAGGCCATCGCCGTTGTCACGTTCAGAAATGCTCATCGATGTTCCTCAAAATACTTACGGCACAGTGGCCGCTTATCGTTGTGGTTTATGAATCGTGCTGCGAGAAACGTGGCTTAAAACTTGAGACCGGCCTCGCGCGCGGCATCGGCCAGCGCCTTGATCCGGCCATGGTAACGATAGCCCGAGCGATCGAATGCGACTTTTTCGATACCCGCCTTGATCGCCCGACTCGCCACCTCGGCACCGACGCGAGCGGCGGCAGCGGCATTTTTGAGGCCGGTCAGCCCGTCACGCACCGCCGGCTCAACCGTGGAAGCACTGGCGAGCACTACCGAACCATCGGCACTGAACACCTGCGCATACATGTGCTGCCCCGAACGAAGCACCGACAGGCGCGGCACACCGAGCTTGCGGATGTGGGAACGGGTGGTCTTGGCGCGACGCAAACGGGCGATATTCTTGTCCATATCTCTATCCTTGAAAGCTGAAGGGTGGGGAATACTCCGAACAGCCAGCGGCTGACCGAAGAAACCAATTACGCCTTCTTGGCTTCCTTCATGTTGATTTTCTCACCGGCATAACGCACGCCTTTGCCCTTGTAGGGTTCGGGCTTGCGGAATGCGCGAATCTTGGCCGCAACCTGGCCGACCAACTGCTTGTCGGAGCCCTTGACCAGCACCTCGGTCTGGGTCGGTGTCTCAACGCTGACACCCGCCGGCACCTTGAACACGACCGGATGCGAAAAGCCCAGAGTAAGACCGAGGTCCTTGCCCTGCATCGCGGCACGATAGCCGACGCCGACCAGTTCCAGCTTGCGCTCGAAACCGACACTGACGCCATGCACCATGTTGGCAAGCAAGGCGCGCATGGTACCAGCAAGCGCGTCGCTATCGTTAGTGGCTGGCGCGATGGCCAGTTCGCCGTTGTCCAGCTTGACGCTGACGCCGGCCATGCTGGACTGCGACAGAGCGCCCTTGGGGCCCTTCACCGTGATCGCATCTGCGGCAATCGCTACCTCGACACCCTTCGGCAGGGTGATCGGCAATTTGGCTACACGTGACATGCAGGCTCTCCCGGATCAGGCAACAAGACAGATGACGTCGCCACCGACACCCGCAGTGCGGGCCTGGC
>PFJA01000022.1:2105-10183 GCA_002782905.1 Lysobacterales bacterium CG_4_10_14_3_um_filter_64_11 | reverse complement strand
GATGCCCTTGGACGTTGAGATGATCGCCGTACCCAAACCGTTGAGGATCTTGGGTAGGTCGTCCTTGCCGCGGTACTGGCGCAAGCTGGAGCGCGACACGCGCTGCAAGCGCTCGATCACCGGGCGGCCCTCGTAATACTTGAGGACGATTTCCAGCGTCTTGCGGGCGCCTTCGCCGGCTACCCGGACGTCGGCAACGTAGCCTTCCGCCTTCAACACTTCGGCAATCGCGAGTTTGACCCGCGAAGCGGGCATCGACACGGAGGGTTTGCCAACTGCGGCGCCATTCTTGATGCGCACCAACATGTCGGCGATGGGATCAGTCATGCTCATTTCAGGAATTCCTGTAGTTGAATCGATTCAGCACCGATATCCGACGCGCTTACCAACTGGCCTTGCGCAAACCGGGGACATCGCCGCGCATGGTGGCCTCGCGCAACTTGTTGCGGCCCAGGCCGAACTTGGCATATACGCCACGCGAACGGCCGGTGAGCTGGCAGCGATTGCGCTGGCGTGATGCGCTGGAGTCGCGCGGCAGCTTCTGCAGTTTTGCAACCGCCTCAGCGCGCTCTTCATACGGGGTGTGCGCACTGGAAATCAGCGCCTTGAGTTCGGCGCGCTTGCTGGCGTATTTCTTGGCCAACTTGGCACGCTTCACTTCGCGGTTAATCATGCAGGTCTTTGCCATAATCGAATGCCTTTGCTCAGTTGCGGAAGGGGAAGTGGAAGGCTTCAAGCAGCGCCCGCCCTTCCTCGTCGGTTTTGGCGGTCGTGGTGATCGCGATATCCATGCCGCGCATGGCGTCAACCTGGTCGAAGTCGATCTCCGGGAAGATGATCTGCTCCTTGATACCCATGTTGAAGTTGCCACGGCCATCGAACGAACGGCCGGACACGCCACGGAAGTCGCGCACCCGCGGCAACGCGATGGCGACCAGTCGATCAAAAAACTCGTACATCTGGGCGCGGCGCAAAGTGACCTTGCAGCCGATCGGCCAGTTGTCGCGAATCTTGAAACTGGCCACCGAAACGCGCGACTTGGTGATGATTGGGCGTTGGCCGGCAATCTTGGCCATGTCGGCGACCGCGTTCTCAAGAATCTTCTTGTTGCCAACCGCCTCGCCTACACCCATGTTCAGGGTGATTTTGGTCAGGCGCGGCACCTGCATGGGGTTCTTGTAACCAAAGCGCTCGATCAGCTTTGGCATCACTTCTTCTTTGTAAATCGTTTCAAGCCGGCTCATGGGTCGCGTTCCTTGTGATCATCCTGATCAACTGTCCGGCCATCCGGGGCCGGAGTACAAATTAGGCGTCAATCGCCTCGCCACTTGAGCGGAACACACGCACTTTGCGTCCATCCTCAAGCACCTTGAAACCAACGCGCTCAGCCTTGCCCGAGGCAGGGTTGAACAGCGCCACGTTGGAACTGTGGATCGGCGCCTCACGTTCAATGATCCCGCCAGGCTGCTGCGCCTGCGGGTTCGCCTTGGTGTGGCGCTTGATGATGCGCACGTTCTGGACGACCAGCTTTTCGCCCAATACGCGCAGCACTTCACCCTTTTTGCCCTTGTCGGCGCCAGCAATCACAATCACCTGGTCGCCCTTGCGAATACGGTTCATAGCTATCGTCCTCGTTCGCTTACAGCACTTCAGGTGCAAGCGAGACAATCTTCATGAACTTCTCGGTCCGCAGTTCACGGGTCACTGGCCCGAAAATGCGCGTACCGATCGGCTCTTGTTTGTTGTTGAGCAGCACCGCCGCATTGCCATCGAAGCGGATCAACGAACCGTCCGCACGCCGCACCCCTTTACGGGTGCGTACGACAACGGCGTCATAGACCTCGCCCTTCTTGACCTTGCCACGCGGGATGGCGTCTTTGACGGTCACCTTGATGATGTCACCGATATAGGCGTAGCGGCGCTTGGAGCCGCCCAACACCTTGATGCACATCAACTCTTTGGCGCCACTGTTGTCGGCGGCCTCAAGGTAGCTCTGCATCTGGATCATGGCTCAGATTCCTCTCTACTCACTCGGCCGCGTGTGCGACAACTTCGACCACACGCCAGTTCTTGGACTTGGACAACGGGCGACACTCGGCAATACGCACCAGATCGCCTTCCTTGCAGGCATTGCTCTCGTCGTGCGCATGCAGCTTGGTCGAACGACGCAGGTACTTGCCATACAGCGCGTGCTTGATCTGCCGCTCGACCAGTACGGTAACCGTCTTGTCCATCTTGTTGCTGATCACCCGGCCTTCGACCGTGTGCAGTGTTTGGCTATTTTCGCTCATCGCAATCGCCCTTACTTCTTGTCGGCCAACAACATGGTGGCCTGTGCGATCTCGCGCCGGACGCGCTTGATCTGGTGGGACTGGGCGAGCTGCCCGGTAGCCTTCTGCATCCGCAGCGCAAATTGCTCCTTGCGCAGGTCAAGCAAATGGTCGCTCAGCTCGGCTGCCGATTTGTCACGCAGATTCTTGATGTTCATCAGCGCACCGTACGGGTTACAAAAGTGGTCTGGACCGAAAGCTTGGCCGCCGCCAGGCGAAACGCCTCGCGTGCCACGTCTTCCGTTACGCCTTCCATCTCGTACAGCACCCGACCCGGCTGAATCGGGGCGACCCAATATTCCACGTTGCCCTTGCCGGAGCCCATGCGGACTTCGATCGGCTTCTTGGTCATCGGCTTGTCCGGGAACACCCGGATCCACAGTTTGCCGCCACGCTTGACATAGCGGCTGATCGAGCGGCGCGCCGCCTCGATCTGACGAGCAGTCAGGTGACCATATGTTACAGCTTTCAGACCATATTCGCCAAAGCTGACGGCAGAACCGCTCCAGCTCAGGCCTTCGTTACGGCCTTTATGTACTTTTCGGTACTTGGTACGCTTGGGTTGCAGCATGACTTATCCCTCACTTGGCCGGCGCGTGGCGCGGCGCGCGCTCGGATCGCTTGTCATCAGGCTTTTCCTGCCCGATGGCGGAGTAATCGAACACTTCGCCCTTGTAAATCCAGGTCTTGATACCGATCACACCGTAGGTGGTGTGCGCTTCGGCAAAGCCGTAGTCGATATCGGCACGCAACGTGTGCAGTGGCACGCGACCCTCGCGGTACCATTCGCTGCGCGCGATCTCGGCTCCATTCAGGCGACCGGCAACGTTGACCTTGATGCCCAGTGCGCCAAGGCGCATCGAGTTGCCAACGGCACGCTTCATCGCACGACGGAACATGATGCGGCGCTCAAGCTGCTGCGCGATCGACTCGGCCACCAACTGCGCGTCGAGCTCGGGCTTGCGCACTTCGGACACGTTGATGTGTACCGGCACGCCCATGATCTGCGAAACCTCTTTGCGCAGCTTCTCGATATCCTCACCGCGCTTGCCAATCACCACGCCCGGACGGGCAGAGTGAATGGTGACGCGTGCGCTCTTCTCGGGGCGTTCGATCACGATCTTGGAAATGCCGGCCTGCGCGAGCTTCTTGCGCAGCATCGCGCGTACCCGCAGATCGGCAACCAGATAGCTGGCGAAATCGCGCTTGCCCGCGAACCACTTCGAGTTCCAGTCCTTGGAGATACCGAGGCGGATTCCCGTTGGATGTACTTTATGACCCATCGTCTGATTCCCTGGCGGCTTTAGTGGCCAGCGCCCACGACCACGGTAATGTGGCTGGTACGCTTGATGATCCGGGTGCCCCGGCCCTTTGCCCGTGCAGCAAACCGCTTCAATGCCGGACCTTCATCGACAAAGATGCTGGCGACCTTGAGATCATCGGCGTCAGCACCTTCATTGTTTTCGGCATTGGCCAGCGCCGACCACAACACCTTGTAGATCAGGTGCGCGGCCTTCTTGTCGCTGTACTTGAGCAGCGCCAGCGCACGCGCGGCTGGCAACCCGCGCACCTGGTCGGCAACCAGACGCGCTTTTTGTGGCGAGATGCGCGCAGTGCGCAGAACGGCTTTCGCTTCCATGGCCATACTCCCTTACTTGCCCGACTTCTTGTCGCCGCCGTGCCCCTTGAAGGTGCGCGTCAGGGCGAACTCGCCGAGCTTGTGGCCGACCATGTTCTCGTTGACGAGAATCGGAACGTGCGCACGGCCATTGTGGATGGCGATGGTGAGGCCCACCATTTCCGGCAGGATCATGGAGCGGCGCGACCAAGTCTTGATCGGACGCTTGTTGTTTGCGGCTACCGCGGCGTCCACCTTCTTTGCCAGATGGTGGTCGATGAACGGGCCTTTCTTTAGTGATCGGGACATGGCTTTACCTATCAACCCCTGCGATCGCGGACGATGAACTTCGTCGTACGCTTGTTCTTGCGAGTCTTGTAACCCTTGGCCGGAGTGCCCCACGGCGATACCGGATGCGGATTGCCCTGGCCAGCCTTGGCCTCACCACCGCCGTGCGGATGGTCAACCGGGTTCATCGCGGCACCGCGGACGGTCGGCTTGATCCCGCGCCAGCGGCTGGCGCCTGCCTTGCCCAGCTTCTCCAGGTTGTGCTCGGAGTTGCTGACCTCACCGATGGTAGCGCGGCACTCGATCGGCACCTTGCGCATCTCACCAGAGCGCAGACGCACGGTTGCATAGCCCTGCTCACGCGAAATCAGCTGCGCCGAGGCGCCGGCCGCACGCGCCAACTGCGCGCCCTTGCCCGGGCGCATCTCGATGCAATGCACCGTCGAGCCGACCGGCATATTGCGCAGCGGCAGCGAGTTGCCCGCCTTGATCGGCGCATCGCTGCCGGCGATTACTTGATCGCCCGCCTTCAGGCCTTTCGGCGCGATGATGTAGCGGCGCTCACCATCGGCGTACAGCACCAAGGCAATGTGTGCGGTTCGGTTGGGGTCGTACTCGATGCGCTCCACGCGCGCCGGAATACCTTCCTTGTCGCGCTTGAAGTCGATCAACCGATAGTTCTGCTTGTGGCCACCACCGATGTGCCGGGTGGTGATCCGACCATGATGGTTGCGGCCACCGGTGTTGGACTTGCTCTCCACCAACGGCGCGTGTGGGCGACCCTTGTGAAGATCCGGGGTGACCACACGCACCATGGCACGGCGGCCAGGAGATGTGGGTTTGAATGTCATCAATGCCATGGGATTCTGCCTCAGGCCTTGGCCATCACGTCGATCGTCTGGCCCGTGGCCAAACGAACGTATGCCTTGCGCCAGTCGTTGCGGCGCCCTTCACGGAAGCGGAAGGACTTGACCTTCCCCTTGACGTTGAGAACATTTACCGCTTCAACCTTGACGTTGAACAACTGCTCTACCGCCGCCTTGACATCGGCCTTGGTTGCAGTTGTCGCCACTTCGAACACGTACTGGTTGGATGCTTCCTGCAACCGGGCCGTCTTTTCAGACACGCGCGGGGCGCGAAGCACGCTGAGAATCTTCGCGCTGCTCATGCCAACCACTCCTCGACTTTCTTGACCGCCTCAGCGGTAATCACGACATACTCCGCGCCGACCAGCGACACCGGATCCATGCCCTGGACATCACGCACTTCAACGTACGGCAGATTGCGAGCCGCCAGATACAACGCTTCGGTACCACTTTCGGTGACGATCAGCGGCGTGGTTACGCCAAGCTGCGCCAACTTCGCCACCAGATCGCGGGTACGCGGGGTTTCCAGCTCGAAGCTCTCGACCACCAGCAGCCGACCCAGGCGATTCAACTCCGACAGGATTGCGGCCATCGCGGCGCGATACATCTTGCGGTTGACCTTCTCCGAATGATCGCGCGGCTTGGCGGCGAAGGTGACACCGCCGCCGATGAAGATCGGCGCCTTGTAGCTGCCGTGGCGCGCACCGCCACCTTTCTGCTTCTTGAACTTCTTGGTGGTGCCATTCACTTCGGCGCGGGTTTTCTGCGCCTTGGTACCGGCACGGCCGCCATTGCGATAGGCAACCACCACCTGATGCACCAATGGCTCGCTGAACTCGCGACCAAAGATCGCGTCAGACACCGAAAGCTTCTGCTCGCTTCCTGTTACGGCAAGTTCCATCTCGACTCTCCTCAGCCCTTGCTCGTGGGACGCACGATGACGTTGCCACCCGGCGCACCGGGAACCGCGCCGCGAATGGCGAGCAAGCCGCGTTCGGCGTCAACCTTGACCACTTGCAGGCCCTGCGTGGTTTGCTGCACCGCACCCATGTGGCCCGACATCTTCTTGCCCGGGAACACACGACCCGGCGTCTGGCGTTGGCCGATGGAGCCCGGCGAACGATGCGACAACGAGTTGCCGTGCGTGGCATCGCCCATGCTGAAGTTCCAGCGCTTGATCGTGCCCTGAAAACCCTTGCCCTTGGTGGTGCCGGTGACGTCAACGATCTGGCCCACTTCGAACGCATCGGCGCGCAACTCGCCGCCAACCGTGAAGTTGGCCAACTCGGTGGGGTCCACGCGGAACTCCCACAAGCCACGACCGGCCTCGACCTTGGCCTTGGCGTAGTGGCCGGCGAGCGGCTTGTTGATCAGTGCCACACGCTTGCTGCCGGCAGTCACCTGCAACGCACTGTAGCCATCGACCTCAACGGTCTTGATTTGGGTGATTCGATTCGGGGATGCTTCGATAAGGGTGACCGGGATTGACCGACCGTCCTCAGTAAACACCCGACTCATACCGCATTTGCGGCCAACGATGCCGATAGTCATGGTTCTAGCCTCAGTACAGCTTGATCTGGACGTCAACGCCAGCCGCCAACTCGAGCTTCATCAGCGCGTCAACGGTTTTGTCGTTGGGGTCGACAATGTCCAGCACGCGCTTGTGCGTGCGGGTCTCGTACTGGTCGCGCGCGTCCTTGTCGACGTGCGGCGAAACCAGGATGGTGTAGCGCTCAATCTTGGTGGGCAACGGGATCGGGCCGCGCACCTGGGCACCGGTGCGACGTGCTGTTTCTACGATCTCGCTGGCCGAGCGGTCGATCAGACGATGATCGTACGCTTTGAGCCGAATGCGAATCTTCTGGTCCGCCATGGCAATTTCCTGGTTAATCGTGTTGAAAGAGCGACGAGACCGGGATCAAACGCCCCGGTCTCCGTGAGCTAACTTACTTGATGACCTTGGCAACCACGCCGGCGCCGACGGTACGGCCACCTTCGCGGATCGCAAAACGCAGGCCTTCATCCATCGCGATCGGTGCAATCAACGCCACCACCATCTTGATGTTGTCTCCCGGCATCACCATCTCGACGCCCTCGGGCAGCGTCACCGCGCCCGTCACGTCGGTGGTACGGAAATAAAACTGCGGCCGGTAGCCCTTGAAGAACGGCGTGTGACGACCACCCTCATCCTTCGACAGCACATACACCTCAGCCTCAAACTCGGTGTGCGGCGTGATCGAACCGGGCTTGGCCAGCACCTGGCCGCGCTCCACATCATCACGCTTGGTGCCGCGCAACAGCAGACCCGCGTTGTCGCCAGCCTGGCCCTGATCGAGCAGCTTGCGAAACATCTCCACGCCGGTCACCGTCGTCTTCACCGTCGGCCGAATGCCGACAATCTCGACTTCATCGCCCACCTTGACAATGCCGCGCTCGATACGACCAGTCACCACCGTGCCACGACCGGAAATCGAGAACACATCCTCCACCGGCATCAGGAACGCCTTGTCCACGTCACGCACCGGGTCCGGAATGTAGCTGTCCAGCGCATCCACCAGCTTGATGATCGACGGCACCCCGATGTCGCTCTGGTCGCCTTCCAATGCCTTGAGCGCCGAACCAATGATGATCGGGGTGTCGTCACCCGGAAAATCGTACTTGCTCAACAGCTCACGGACTTCCATCTCCACCAGCTCCAGCAGCTCGGCATCGTCCACCATGTCCGCCTTGTTCAGGTAGACCACGATGTACGGCACACCCACCTGACGCGCCAGTAGAATGTGCTCGCGGGTCTGCGGCATCGGGCCATCAGCCGCCGAGCACACCAGAATCGCGCCGTCCATCTGCGCCGCACCGGTAATCATGTTCTTCACGTAGTCGGCGTGACCCGGGCAATCCACGTGCGCGTAATGCCGCTTCGGGCTTTCGTATTCCACGTGCGCGGTCGAGATCGTGATGCCACGCGCCTTCTCTTCC
>PFJA01000022.1:0-2066 GCA_002782905.1 Lysobacterales bacterium CG_4_10_14_3_um_filter_64_11 | reverse complement strand
ACGTGGCCAATCGTGCCAACGTTTACGTGGGTTTTGGTGCGCTCGAATTTGCTCTTGGCCATGTCGTGTTACCTCAAAATCAGATGGGTCGTGGATACGTCAGTTTTTCTTTACGATCTGCTCGGCGATGTTGCTCGGCGCCTCGGCGTAATGATCGAATTCCATGGTGAACGTTGCGCGCCCCTGTGACATCGAGCGCAGCGAGGTGGCATAGCCAAACATTTCACCCAGCGGCAACATGGCGTTGATGATCTTGCCCGACGGGGTTTCGTCGGAGCCTTGCAGCAGGCCGCGACGACGGCTGACGTCGCCCATCACGTCACCGAGGTAATCCTCGGGCGTGACGATTTCGACCTTCATGATCGGCTCCAGCAGCACCGGGTTGGCCTTGTGGAAGCCTTCCTTGAAGCCCATCGAGCCGGCGATCTTGAATGCCATTTCCGAGGAATCGACTTCGTGGTAGGAGCCATCGACCAGGCTCACCTTGACGTCGACGATCGGGTAGCCGGCCATCACGCCATTGGCCACCGCTTCCTGAATGCCCTTGTCGACCGCTGGTATGTATTCCTTGGGAATCACACCACCGACGATCGCGTTTTCGAACACGTAGCCCGAACCGCGCTCCAGCGGCGAGATTTCGAGTACCACGTGGCCAAACTGACCCTTGCCGCCGGACTGCCGCACGAACTTGCCTTCCTGCTTGACCGCCTTGCGGATGGTCTCGCGATAGGCGACCTGCGGCTTGCCGACGTTGGCCTCGACATTGAACTCGCGGCGCATGCGATCCACCAGGATCTCCAGATGCAACTCGCCCATGCCGGCAATGATGGTCTGCCCGGATTCTTCGTCGGTACGCACTCGGAACGACGGGTCTTCCTGCGCCAGGCGACCCAGCGCGATACCCATCTTCTCCTGATCGGACTTGGTCTTGGGCTCAACCGCCATCGCGATCACCGGCTCCGGGAAAACCATCCGCTCCAGGGTAATCACCTGATCCATCGAGCACAGGGTGTCGCCGGTGGTGACATCCTTCAGGCCGACGGCGGCAGCGATATCGCCGCACAGCACTTCCTTGATCTCGTCGCGCTGATTGGCGTGCATCTGCAAGATGCGGCCGATGCGCTCCTTCTTGCTCTTGATCGGGTTGTAGACCTGATCGCCAGCCTTGAGGGTGCCCGAATAGACCCGGAAGAAGGTCAGCGAACCAACAAACGGGTCGGTCATGATCTTGAACGCCAGCGCCGAGAACGGCTCCTTGTCGCCAGCCGCGCGGGTGACCTCGGCGTCGCGCTCATCCACACCCTTGACCGGCGGCCGATCGCCCGGCGACGGCAGGAAGCGAATCACCGCATCGAGCAATGCCTGCACGCCCTTGTTCTTGAACGCCGTGCCGCAGAACACCGGAATGATCGCTCCCGACAGCGTGCCGGCGCGGATACCGCGGTAGATATCGTCTTCCGACAGCTCGCCGCCATTGAGGTACTTGTCCATCAAGTCCTCGGCATTCTCCGCCGCCGCCTCGACCATGAACTCGCGCGCCTTGGCGGCCTTTTCGACCATCTCAGCCGGAATCTCGGCATAGGCGAAGGCGGTGCCCTGAGCGGACATGTCCCAGATGATCGTCTTCATCTTGATGAGATCGATCACACCTTCGAAGTGCTCCTCGGCGCCAATCGGCACCTGCATCGGCACCGCGTAGGCACCCAGCCGCGACTTCAGCTGGCCGACGACCTTGTCGAAGTTGGCACCGGTGCGATCCATCTTGTTGACGAACGCAAGCCGCGGCACGTGATACTTGTTGGCCTGCCGCCAGACGGTTTCCGACTGCGGCTGCACGCCGCCTACCGCGCACAGCACGAACACGGCACCATCGAGCACGCGCAACGAGCGCTCCACTTCAATGGTGAAATCGACGTGACCGGGGGTGTCGATGATGTTGAAGCGATGCTCGGGAAACGATTTGTCCATGCCACTCCAGAAACAAGTGGTGGCCGCAGACGTAATCGTGATGCCGCGCTCCTGCTCCTGCTCCATCCAGTCCATCGTTGCGGCACCGTCATGCACCT
>PFJA01000033.1:3054-4439 GCA_002782905.1 Lysobacterales bacterium CG_4_10_14_3_um_filter_64_11 | reverse complement strand
CTACCACGGCGCGCGCAAACTGGCACCGCGATACGCCAAAACCCCCGGTAGCCCGGGTTGAGGCGAAGCCGAAACCCGGGGCACGAAGTGCCGGCATCACCTCACCCCATGCATCATCCGCCGCAGCAACGGCGCTGCGATCAGCGCGGCGATACCGCAGCCGAGGCCGATTTTGGTCATCAGCCAGAACAAGTCGGCGTATTTGGCAGCGGCGTCGGCGAGGTTGATCGCTTCGCCATCGGGCACCTCGATTGAAGCGATCTTGGCGAATTGATGCGCCAGCGTTTCCGAGAACGCGGTGGCGAGAAACCAGGTGCCCATCATCAGGCTGGTCACGCGCGCCACCGAAAGCTGCGTTACTGCCGACAGGCCGACCGGCGACAGGCACATTTCGCCGATTTCCAGAATAAAGTACGCCAGTACCAGCCACCACACCGAGGCCATGACGCCGGTGGCACCGACCCGTTCGGCGGCGAATGCCAGCGGCACGAAGGCGAGGCCGGCAAACAGCAGGCCGTAAGCGCTCTTGGTCGGCTTGCTGGGGTTGGCGCCGAAGCGATCGAGCCAGCCCCACAAACCGGTGAACACCGGTGCCAGCAGCACGATGAATAGGGCGCCGAGGAAGGTCAGCGAACCGGCGGTTTGCGGCAGCACCAGCACATCGCGGATCAGCAATGCCAGCACCAGTGCGGCGACGCTGGCGAACAGCGTGCGCGGCAGGTGCGA
Source organism: Lysobacterales bacterium CG_4_10_14_3_um_filter_64_11 (assembly GCA_002782905.1). Lineage (GTDB taxonomy): Bacteria > Pseudomonadota > Gammaproteobacteria > Xanthomonadales > Xanthomonadaceae. The sequence continues at coordinate 3,713 of PFJA01000033.1, read as the reverse complement.
TTCGCGATGCCGCTCGCCGAGGCGTGTGGCCAGGTAGAACGCGCCCGGAGCCAGCAGCAGCGAGGCGATCGACCACGGCACCGGTGTGCCCGCGCGCGCCACGAACGACGGGAACAGTTCCTTGGTCATCAGGCGATCGGTAAACGCCACCCACGAGCCGTAGGTCTGCTCATACAGCGTGAAAAACACCAGCGCCAGAAAGATCAGCGCCATCAGCACCAGCATGCGATCGCGTTCGATTTTGCTGCACTGGCGCAGGATGAACCACAAGAACCAGACCAGCACCGCAACGAACACCAGCAGCATCAGTGCCAGCGCCAGCGAGATGTCGCCGGGTAACGCAAAGCGGCCATTGGCCACGGCCCACATCAACCAGGCCACCGCCGGGATGCCGAGCACGGCGCCGAGGTAGATGCTGGATTCGCGTCTCAGGCCGATGCGGGTGCGCTGGCGCAGCACCGCCGGGTCGCGCGGTTCGGCATGGCCGTGCAGGTATTTCTGGCCCCACAGAAACATGCCAAGGCCGAGGATCATGCCGATGCCGGCGGCGCCGAAACCGTAGCGCCAGCCATAGGTTTCGCCAAGGTAGCCGCACACCAGCGAGGCAAACAATGCGCCGAGGTTGATGCCGGCGTAGAACAGGCTGAAGCCCGAATCGC
>PFJA01000033.1:898-3021 GCA_002782905.1 Lysobacterales bacterium CG_4_10_14_3_um_filter_64_11 | reverse complement strand
CGATGGTGGAGATGTTGGGCTTGAGAAAACCAACGCCCATGATGATCAGTGCCAGCGAGGTGTAGAACACGGTAAGTGCGGCGCCATCGCGCACCACGATGCCGGCTTCGCTGGTCGCGGCGTGGCCTTCCACCGCCATGCCCAGATGCCCGAGGCAGAGCAACACGCCACCGAATACCACCGCCTTGCGGAAGCCCAGATAGCGATCGGCGAGCAGGCCGCCAATCACCGGGATGCAATACACCAGGCCGCCATAGGCGCCGATCACATCGTAGCTGGCGTTATCGCTGAACAGGTGGTACTTGGTCAGATACAGGAACAGCAGCGCCTTCATCCCGTAGAACGAAAAGCGCTCCCACATTTCGGTGAAGAAGCAGACGTAAACGCCGATCGGGTGGCCGAGAAATTCGTCGGCGGATTGGTCGGAGCGGGGCAGGGCGGTTTGCGCTTGGGACACCGGGGACTCCTGTTTCGCACGCGAGATACCGTTGGCCCGCGAGTATAGCCGCCCTTCCGGTTGCGGCGGCGGCAACCCGCGGTAGCGCAACCACCGCGCGGCCCCGGGTTACAGCAACCGCTTCACATTGCCGTGGTAGCCCGGGTTGAGGCGAAGCCGAAACCCGGGGCGCAGCGCAGGCGTAACCCGCGGCCCGGCACAATCCCGGGTTACGGCCCGATGGGCCTCAACCCGGGCTACCGCACCTCGCGCTTTTGTCGCCCGGGTTAGGCCGCAGGCCATAACCCGGGGCGCATGGCGCCGGCACTCACCACCTCAGCGCAGCGCGCCTTCCAGCCGCAGCAAGGCGGCCTTGGTCTCGATGCCACCGCCGAAGCCGGTCAGGCTGCCGTCGGCGCCGATCACGCGGTGACACGGCAACACGATCGGCAGCGGGTTGCGGCCGTTCGCCGCGCCCACCGCGCGCATCGCGTTGGCGTTACCGCAGGCCTGCGCCAGCTGCTGGTAGCTCCAGGTGCGCCCGAACGGAATATCGGCCAGCACCTGCCACACCCGCAACTGGAACACGGTGCCGCGCGGGCACAACGGCAGATCGAAATGCCGTCGCCTACCGGCGAAGTATTCGAGCAACTGCCGGCGCGCGTCGTCCAGCACGGCGCTGGTGCCCGAGGCCCAGCCGGCACGAACAACCGGATGGCGATTGCAGGGGAATTCGATATGGCGCAGGCCGTCGTGGTCGGCGGCAATGGTCAGCACCCCGACCGGGGTATCGAATTGTTCGTAGATCATCATGCCTTTCGCTCCTTCGCGAGATCGCCCGAGAGATGCCACAGGTGCAGCACCGCGTAGGCGCGCCATGGCCGCCACGGCTGCGAGCGCGTTTCGCATTCGCGCTCGCTGATGGCCGTGCCTGCGCCCAGCACTTGGCGCAGGATCAGATCGCCGGCCGGGAAGGCATCGGGATGACCGAGCGCACGCATCGCCACGTAATGCGCCGTCCATGGGCCGATGCCGGGCAGGGCGCATAGTTGCGTCACGAATTCATCGAGACGCTGTCCGGCTGAAAAATCCACCACGCCATCCGCCACTGCCGCTGCCAACGTGCGCAGCGTGGCGGCGCGCGCGCGCGGCAGGCCGATGCTTTCCAGCGGGACGTCGCGTAACGCCTCGGGCGTGGGAAACAGGCGGTCGAAGCCTTCGTCGGTCGCCGCACACGGCGTGCCGTACGCACGCAGCAGGCGCCCGGCGAGCGTGGTGGCGCCAGCCACGCTGACCTGCTGGCCCAGGATCGCGCGCACCGCGATTTCAAAGCCGTCCCAGCCGCCCGGCACGCGCAGGCCGGGGCGTTGCGCGATGGCGCGCGCGAGCAACGGCTCATCGGCAAATACGCGATGCACCGGTGCCAGATCGGCATCCAGGTCGAACAGGCGGCGCACGCGCCGTACCAGGTCGGGAATCGCGCGCGGGTCGGCGCCGTGCAGTTGCAGCAACAGTTCGGGCTGGCGCGGATTGGCGCTTACCCGCAGCCGCAACGGCGCTTGCGGCGTGCCGGCGAGACGTTGGTAACTGTCCGAATCAACGCGCTCCAGTCCCGGCATCGCGCGCTTGGCGAGAAAGCTCAGCATCGCCGCGAAGTCGAACGGTGGGCGATAGCACAGACGCAGGG
>PFJA01000033.1:666-808 GCA_002782905.1 Lysobacterales bacterium CG_4_10_14_3_um_filter_64_11 | reverse complement strand
GAGCAGTTGTTTCGCCAGCAGCAGTCGCCGCGTGGTGTGCAGTGCCAACGGTGCCACACCCATCGCCGCCACGAACAGTCGTCGCAATTGCCGCGCACTCACGCCCAGGCGCGCCGCCAGCGCGTCCACCGAGCCGTCCTGC
>PFJA01000033.1:0-392 GCA_002782905.1 Lysobacterales bacterium CG_4_10_14_3_um_filter_64_11 | reverse complement strand
TGTTCGACGGGGGCAGGGTGGCGAGCGACATGTGCGAATCATAGGCCGCATCGATCATTTCGGCTGGCCGTTTTCGGACATGGATACTCCCCGCTTTTGACCGCTCCGGCGGGCACGCTCACGTAAAGGGATCGCCAGCCAGTGTGGGTGCAGAGCAGGACTGCTCTCGCCAAGAACGCCAAGACGCCAAGGAGTTTGTCATTTCAGCGAAACCTGGAATCCAGAGTTTTTCGCCTGCATGCCATCGGGTCGGAAGCTGAAGTCACTGGATTCCAGCTTTCGCTGGAATGACGGCGTGCAAACATCAACCGCACACTGCGGAGGAGCCGCCTATAATCGCGCGATCCACCGGAGCACACCATGACCAACACTTCCCGCAACGACCCGGCCCG
>PFJA01000138.1 GCA_002782905.1 Lysobacterales bacterium CG_4_10_14_3_um_filter_64_11 | reverse complement strand
TGGCATCGGCCAGCGGCAGCGCCGCGGCATCGCCGCACACGCAGCGAAACGGCCGCCACCAGCCGGCACGCTGACGCGCCTGACGCAGCATCGGCAGCGACAGATCCAGCGCCAGCACCTGCGCTTTGGGCCAGCGCTTTTTCATCGCTGCAGCCGCGCGGCCAGGGCCGGCGCCTAGATCAAGCACAGAGCCTGGAACCGGCTGATCGGGCTCGTCCAGCGCTTCGAGCAGGCGTGTTTCGACCTCGTGTTGCAACACGGCGGTGGCATCGTAGCTGGCGGCAGCGCGCGAAAAGGCGCGGCGGATATGGTGGCGGTCGAAGCGCTGGCTCATGGCAGAGGATCGCTGAATGCGGTGATGGCCGTGGCCAGCTCGGCGGCATGGGTGAGAAACGGTGCGTGGCCGGCGCCGGCGATGCCGGCAAATTGTGCGTTGCCGTTCATCGCGGCGGACGCTTGCATCGCCTGCCAGTGGACCAGGCGATCACGGCGACCGGCCAGCCACAAGCTGGGCACCGTCAGCGTCGGCAACGCGGCGCGCAGATCGCTGTGTTCGAGCAGGTGCAGGCCATCGCGCAGCGCCTCCGGCAGTGGTTCGCCCAGCGCGAACACCTGCTCGCGCAGCGCCCGCAGTTCCTCGCGCATATGTTCCGAGCCATGCGCTTCCAGTGCCAGAAAGCGGTCGATGGTGGCTCGATAATCGAGCCGCAAACCGCGCTCGAAATCGCTGAACACGCGCAGCGCCACGCCATGTGGCCAGTCGTCGGCAGCGACGAATCGTGGCGAGGCGCACAGCATCAGCAGCCCACGCAGTGCGTGCGGTAAACGCGCTGCGGCATCCAATGCGACCAGGCCGCCCAGCGACCAGCCCAGCCAGATCGCGTTGGGCACCCGCGCGGCGATTTCATCGCCGATCTCGGCCAGCTCAAGACGACTGTGATCGTCACGGCTGCGGCCGTGGCCAGGCAGATCGACCAGATGCAGGCGAAAGTGTGCGGCAAGCGCATCGCGCAACGGCGCAAAAATGCCGGCGTGCATCGCCCAGCCGTGGATCAGCAGCAAATCGCGCCCGTGTTCGCCGCAGCGTTCAATGTGCATGGTCAGTGCCGCCCGCGAGTGCCAGCAAAGCGTCGAGCAGGGCATCGATATCGGCCGTGCTGTGCGCAGCGGAAAGGGTGATGCGCAGCCGCGCCTGTCCCGGCGGCACCGTCGGCGGCCGGATGGCGCCAACCCAGAAACCGTGCGCGCGCAGGGCGTCGGCAATGGCAACGGTGCGCGCATTGTCGCCAATCAGCAGCGGCTGGATCGGCGTCGAAGACGGCATCAGCGCCATGCCCAGCTGTGCCGCACCACTGCGCAAGTGGGCGATAAGCGCCTGCAAACGTGCGCGCTCGGCGTCGGCGTTTTGCGCCAACAACACCGCCGCGTGCGCGACTTCGGCCAGTGCCGGTGGCAGCGCGGTAGTGTAGATGTAGGGCCGTGCGCTTTGTTGCAGATGCTCGATCAGCGCGCCATCGCCAACCAGCGCCGCGCCATAGCAGCCGAGCGCCTTGCCGAAGGTACACAGGCGCAGCGGCACCTGCGAGGTGCTGAGGCCGGCGGCCGCAACGCTGCCGGCGCCGGTGCTGCCGAGCACACCCAGCGCATGCGCTTCATCGACATAGAACAGCGCGTCGTGGCGGGCGCAGGCCGCGGCCAGTGCGGCCAGCGGCGCGACATCGCCATCCATGCTGAACACGCCATCGCTGGCGAGCAGGCGCAGACCCGCACCGCTGCCGTGCGCGAGCTGGCGTTCGGCCGCTGCGGCATCGGCGTGCGGATAACGGTGCAGCGTGCACGCCGCCAGCCGCGCGCCATCGATCAGGCTGGCATGGTTGAGGCGATCTTGTATGCAGTGATCGGCGCGCCCGAGCAGGCCCTGCAACACGGCCAGGTTGCCGGCGTAGCCGGAGCCCAGCAGCAGCGCGCGCGGCGCATCGAGCCAGCGCGCCAGCGCCTGCTCCAGCGCGGCATGGGCGGCATGATGGCCACTGACCAGATGCGATGCGCTGGCGCCGACACCGTGCGCGGCGGCATCACGCAGCGCGCGCGCCAGGCGCGGATCGCTGGCCAGGCCGAGGTAATCGTTGCCGGCGAAATCGATCAGTTCGCGGCCATCGACCCACACCCGCGCACCGTCACGGCGCTGCACCGTGCGCACCGTACGCTGCGCCACCTGCGCCGTGCGCTGTTGCGCCGCATCGCGCAGGCGCTGCTGCCAGTCGGTCACGGCGATCGGTTCAGGCAGAGCATGCGGCGCCGGGCCCGGTGGCGGCGATCAGGTCAAGATGCGCGGTGCCCGGCTCTTGCGGCACCGGCATCGGCACCAGATCCAGCCGCGCAAACAGCGCGCGATCGCGCTCGACATCGGGGTTGCCGGTGGTCAGCAATTTTTCGCCGTAAAAGATCGAATTGGCGCCAGCGAGAAAACACAGTGCCTGCATTTCATCGGACATGCTTTCGCGGCCTGCCGACAACCGCACCATCGCGCGCGGCATCACGATGCGCGCCACCGCCACGGTGCGTACAAACTCGAACGGGTCGAGCGCCTCGATGCCATGCAGCGGCGTGCCCGGCACCTGCACCAGTTGGTTGATCGGCACCGATTCCGGCGGCGGATTCATGTTCGCCAGCACCTGCAACAGGCCGGCGCGCTGGGCGCGGGTCTCGCCCATGCCGACGATGCCACCGCAGCAGGTTTTCATGCCGGCCGCGCGCACCTGCTCCAGCGTGTCGAGGCGATCCTGAAACGCGCGGGTGTGAATCACCTCGCCGTAGAACTCCGGCGCGGTATCGAGATTGTGGTTGTAGTAATCCAGCCCGGCGGCTTTCAACGCATCGGCCTGGCCGTCCTTGAGCATGCCAAGGGTGGCACAGGTTTCCAGCCCCAGCGCCTTCACGCCGGCAATCATCTCGGCCACCTTCGCCACTTCGCGGTCTTTCGGCGAGCGCCACGCCGCGCCCATGCAGAAGCGGGTGGCACCGGCGGCCTTGGCCGCGCGCGCGCGTTCCAGCACCTGCTCGGTACTCATCAGCTTGTGCGCGCTCAGCCCGGTGTCGTAACGCGCCGCCTGCGGGCAGTAGGCGCAATCCTCGGGGCAGCCGCCAGTCTTGATCGACAGCAGGGTCGATACCTGCACCTGGGTGGCGTCGAAGTTCGCCTGGTGTACGCTGGCAGCGCGCGCCATCAGCACATTGAACGGCAACGCAAACAGGGAGAGGATGGCCTCACGCTGCCAGCCGGCAGTGGCTGGGTGCTGGGTCGAATCGGAGGCAACGACGGACATGGCAAGCTTCGCACGGCAAGGGTTGCGGCAAGTCTGGTGAGCACGGGCGATGCTGTCAACCAATCGCTGCGGCAAAAAGTCGACAGCGCACTGGCCGCACTGGGCACGGTGTTGCTGCCGCCACGCTGTTTGCTGTGCGCCGAGCCGGGCCACGACGGCCATGACCTGTGCGCCGCCTGCGCCGCCAGCCTGAACCCCGGTTACAGCGCTTGCGCGCAATGCGCGTTGCCATTGCCGCAGCCCGCGCCAGCGTGCGGCCGATGCCTGCGCCAGCCCCCGCCGTACACCCACACCATCGCCGCCGGCCTTTACCAGTTTCCGCTTGATCGGCTGCTGCCGCGCTTCAAGTTTCACGCCGACCTGGCC
>PFJA01000210.1 GCA_002782905.1 Lysobacterales bacterium CG_4_10_14_3_um_filter_64_11 | reverse complement strand
CGCTGCCAGCATCACGAAACAGCCAGGCATGCTGGCCGGTGTCGAGCTCGGCGATCACGTAATCGCGGCGGACATCGTGATCGTCCCACCAGCCGGTTTCGATACGCTCGGGGCCACGCAGGATACGCAATACCCGGTTGCGCAACGGGATCGGCCGCAGCAATAGCCAGTGCGGGCGGTGCTTGGCGCCATCAGCAGCGGCTGCCTTGCCCTCGCCAATGCGCCAGGCGTACTCGGGGCGGTGGTCGGGGTAATGCTGCAACTGGCAGACGGCATCATCACCCAGGCGCGTGCGCAGGCGTTCTATCAGGCCGGGCAGATCGAGATCGCCACGCGGGCCGGGGTCGAACAGATCACGGCGCTCCGGTGCCATCGGCGGCAGATCGCGTGCGCGCAGCGCCAATGCGACCACCGCGGCCGGCAGTGCGGCGTGCTCGAGCCGACCACGTGCCGCGTCGAACAAGGCGTCTGGTGCATTCATGGCTTGCCGCAGGCCCACGGCAATCGTGCTGGCAGGCAGATCCTCGTGTTCCAGTTCCAGTGTGAAATGCAGCACGCCACCGGCGCGGGCGAACACGAATGCAGCCAACTCACGGCACAGCCGGTGCAGGGCAAATTGCAGCGCCATGTGGGTTTGAATGGCGTAATCAAACTCGATGCGCTGAAAAAAGTGCGTCGCGGGGCGATACGGCGGGTATGGGTCGGGGCTATGGCCACGCAGGCGGTCGAGCCAGTTCAGCAGTTCCGGCCCGAGTCGGCGTGCCAGCTCGGGCCGTGGCAGGGTGAATACCTCGCCGAGCCGGCGCAGACCCATCGCATGCAGGGCAGCAAGCTGGCGCGCATCCAAGCCGGCTTGCGTCAACGCCAGTTGCGCCAGCGCGCGACGCAATTGCGGCTGGTCGTTCAGCGCCATGCCGTCGTGGCCGGCACTGGCCAGTAGCCGTGCACCGGCCACGCTGGGGGCACAGGCCAGGCTGTGCGCATGGCCAAGCTGTTGCAGGCCATGGCGCAACTGACTGGAGAGATTCGGCCAGCCGTCAAACAACTTCAGACTGCCGCCCACTTCCAGCGCCAGTGCCGCCGGCATCTGCGCGCTCGCTGGCAGGCATAGCACTTGGCTGCTGAAACCATACGCCCAGGCAGCGAGGGTTTCGTGTACCGATTGCTCGGCATGGCGTTGCTGCGGCTTTGCCAACACCGCAGGCAGCAATGCGCGCGCGGCACTGAGGCTTTGCCCGGCATGGATGCCTGCCGCCTGCGCAGTAGCATCCGCCTGCACCACCAGCAGGCGTTGCCCAGTTTCGTTGTAGAGCAGGTGCGGGCCGTGGTCCGGGCAGCCGCGAAAGGCGACTTCCAGAGGCAATTGCGGTAGCGCGAGGCAGGCCCACAGCATGGTCGAGGTGCCGGATCAGTGGGTGCGGTCGAGGCTGAACGATTTCGCCGGCGCGATGCTGCCGCGACACTTGAGCACGTGGACTTGGGTGTGACCAGCGGTAGTACTCATGGTCAGGCGCAAAGCAGCCGGGCTGGCGTTGCCGGCATGCCGCAGCGGACGCAGCAGGAAGGCGAAACTGGCACCGCTTTGCGCCGCTACCTGCAGCCGCCGCAGGGCGCGATCATCACCGCTGTCGGTCCACACCAGCACCGCGCCCAGGCAGCCCGCACGCAGGCATTGTTCGGCCGCCCACAGGCTGTGCTCGCGTGCAGCACGTATCCACAGCAGGCGATCCAGTGGCAGCCCGGCGGTGGCTAGCGCCGCCGGGTATGGCAAATACGGTGGGCTCACCCAGGCGATGGCTTGCCGGCGGGCAATGTGGCACAGCGCTGGCAGCAACAGGCTCAACTCGCCGATACCATCATGCGCGATCAGTATTTCGTTGAGCGCGCCGCGCGGAAAACCGGCCCATGGCAGGTACGCATCGAGCGCATCGAGTTGACTGGCCTGACACGACCCCGCATCGGCCGTTGTCTGGCCCAGATCACGGCCACCACGAAAGATGCCGGCATCGGCCAGCCAGGCGTCGAGCGGCAGGGTGTTGGTCATGGGTGTACTGGCGATGGTTGCAGGGAGCACCTCGAAACCGTCGCGAGCGACTCGCACAGCAGGTTTTGCGAGGTTCCCATCCCTCAGGCCCTGCGAATAACGCCGACGTACAACCCCTCAATGGCGAAGTCGTGGTGTGTGGCATCCACCTCGATCGCCGCGTAGGCGGGGTTTTCCGCAAGCAGGCGCAGTCGGCCATCGGCATAGCGCAGGCGCTTGACGGTGATCTCGTCATCGATGCGGGCGACCACGATCTGCCCATCCAGTGCCGTGGGCGTGCGATGCACCGCGATCAAATCGTCATCGCGGATACCCACGCCGATCATGCTGTCGCCTTGCACCCGCAACAGGTAATGCGGACGTGGCCGGAACAGGTGTGGATCGATGGTGTAGCGTGCCTCGATGTGGCCTTCGGACAGAATCGGTGCGCCGGCAGCTACCCGGCCAACCAGCGGCAGGTACAACAAAGCGCTGTCGTTACTGCCACTGCCGGTTGTTCGCGTTGCCGCCAGCAGGCGCAGGCTGCCATGTTGCGCACTACGTGCCAGCCACCCTTTGCGGATCAGCGCCTCGACGTGGACCTGGGCTGAACTGTGCTGGCGCAAGCCCACCTGCTGGGCGATCTCGCGCAAGGTGGGTGGCCGACCTTCGCGTGCCGCCCAGTCGGCGATGAAATCGAGGATTTGCTGCTGGCGTGGGCTGAGCGGTTCCTGCATGGGTACAAATGTACGTGTTCGGTGCGGATTGCGCAAGAGGAACGCTGATCAATTAGGAACGCTGATCAATTCAGCGTTTCTACAGGCCATGGATAGCCTGCGGGGCAGGGCGGCTTGTTGCCATGCAGCACGGCCAGAGCCGGGTACCGTGGCGCAATAACGGGGCTTTGCCACCTGGTTCAGAGGGAATTTCAGAACCGTGGCCGGTTTTCGCTGGGTCTTGCGTTGGCAGTACTTGGGCAGGCGCGACACGGATGTTGGCCTGCCCTCTCTCCAGGATAGGTGAGCCGGGGTTACCGGTGGCCCGCCGCAAGGCGGGCCTTTTTCATTGCGCTCAGGGCAGCGCCAGCCACAACAGCGGCGTCGGCTGGCGTTCGCCACTGATCCACAGGCCCTTGCCGTCGGCCGCGAAGCCCAACGCTTCGGCCTGCGCCAGCCACGGGAAAACACGTTCCCTGCCTGGCCGGGCAACGGCCTGCGGCCAGTCTTCGCCAGCATGGCGTGGATAAAGATAGACCGCACGGTAGTTGAGTACGGCCAACGTGCGGCCGTTCGGGCTGATGTCGGCGGCGGTGATCTGGCTGCGGTAGCGGCCATAGACCGGATTGCGCTCCAGGTCTTCAGCGCTGGGCTGCGCGATGCCGGCCAGAGCGCCGATCGGACGGGCGATCTGCACGGCGTCATTGTGGGGTTGCAGTGGCAGACTCAACAGATCCACGGGCACCCGTTTTTTGCCGAACAGCAGGATCTCGCCGCGTTTGCCATCGACCGCTACCGCTTCGCAGTCACGCGGGCCGTCCGGCCAGCGAAAGCGAATCGACCACGCCGGTTTGATGGTCTGGTCGCGCAATTGCGCAGGTTCACGCACCACATGCAGTTGCAGGGTTTGGCGGATGCCGCCGTTATCGCCGGTATCGGCGATCAGCAGGTAGGCTTTTCCGCTCAAGGTGAAGGCGGCGATATCTTCCCAGTCGATATTTTCAACGCCGGCGATGGTGACGCTTGCCAGACGCTTGCCTGTGGTGGACAGCGCGTACAGTACCGGCTTGTCGAAACTGTCGTTATGCACCCAGAGCACATTCGGGTGCAGTCGTGATGCCGCCAGGCCGCTGATCTCAGCAATCGCAGGGTCGTTGAACAGCGCCGTGATGCGGATGTCGGCTTTGCCTGCCGGCGTTTGTGCCGGGCTGGTACTGGTAAACAACAGACAGGTAACAAGCGCAAGCAGGCGAAGTATGGGTGGCATTGGGCAGTCAACTGGCAGGATTCGGATTCGGATTCGGGATGTCGCACACAGTGGCGCAGCTTAACGCAGCTTGCGTATCGCCTCATCGAGACCGGCCAGGGTGAGCGGGTACATGCGTTCATGCAGCAAGCTCCGGATCAGGCCGGTGGACTGGCTGTAATCCCAGGCCCGTTGCGGTGTCGGGTTGATCCAGACGACTTTGGCAAAACGTTCGACCAGCCGCTGGATCCAGACGCTGCCGGGCTCTTCGTTGACATGCTCGACGCTGCCGCCCGGATGGGTGATCTCGTACGCGGCCATCGCCGCATCGCCGACGATCACCACGCGGTAATCGGCGCCATAGGTGCGCAGCAGTTCCAGCGTGGGCAGGCGCTCGTTGAAGCGGCGCTGGTTGTGCTTCCACACCGATTCGTACAGGCAGTTGTGGAAATAGAAGTGTTCGAGGTGCTTGAACTCGCTGCGGCAGGCCGAGAACAGTTCTTCGCAGACCCGCACATGCTCGTCCATCGAGCCGCCGATATCGAGCAGCAACAACACTTTTACCGCATTGTGCCGTTCCGCACGCATCTGGATATCGAGCATGCCACCTTCGCGCGCGGTGGCGGCGATGGTAGCGTCGAGGTCGAGTTCATCGGCGGCACCTTCGCGCGCAAAGCGGCGTAATCGCCGCAGTGCCAGTTTGATGTTGCGGGTGCCGATTTCGACTTGATCGTCGAGATTGCGATACTGACGTTGCTCCCATACTTTTACCGCGCGCCGGTTGCCGCCCATGCCACCGATGCGGATGCCTTCGGGGTTGTAGCCGCTGTTGCCGAACGGGCTGCTGCCGCCGGTGCCGATCCAGCGATTGCCGCCCTGATGACGTTCATGTTGCTCGTTCAGGCGCTTGCGCAATTCCTCAAGCAGCTTCTCAAGGCCACCCAGTGCTTCGATGCGGGCACGTTCCTCGGCGCTGAACTCGCGATCAAAGACGCGGCGCAGCCAGTCGGCGGGGACCTCGGCGTCGAGCGTGGCGGGCAGGTCGGGCATGCCCTTGAACCAGCACGCAAACGCGCGATCGAAGCGATCAAAATGACGCTCGTCCTTGACCAGCAGCGTGCGTGCCAGGGTGTAAAACGCATCGACATCGACCTGCACGATGCCGGCTTTCAGCGCCGCGTGCAGGTCGAGCAGTTCACGCACACTGACCGGCACCTTGGCGGCGCGCAGCGTATCGAACAAACCCAAAAACATCGGAAGTTAGCGCTGCGCTTGACGACGATGCATGAAAGCAAGACGTTCCAGCAATTGCACATCCTGTTCGTTTTTCACCAACGCGCCGTACAGCGGCGGAATCGCCTTGGCCGGGTCGCGCTCGTGCAGTGCGTGCGCCGCCAGATCATCGGCCAGCAGCAGCTTCAGCCAGTCGATCAGCTCCGAGGTCGAAGGTCGTTTCTTCAGGCCCGGCACTTCGCGCAGTTGCAGGAACATTTCCAAGGCATCGCTGACCAGCGCACCGGCAAGACCGGGGTAGTGCACCGCGATGATCCGCTCCAGGGTGGTGCGGTCCGGGAAGTTGATGTAGTGAAAGAAACAGCGGCGCAGGAACGCGTCAGGCAGTTCTTTCTCGTTGTTCGAAGTGATGACGATGATCGGCCGATGGCGGGCGCGGATGGTTTCACCAGTTTCATCGACTGAGAATTCCATGCGGTCGAGTTCGCGCAGCAAGTCGTTGGGAAACTCGATGTCGGCCTTGTCGATTTCATCGATCAGCAATACCGCGCGCTGTTCGCTGGCAAACGCCTGCCACAACGCACCGGGGCGGATGTAATTGCGCACCTCATGTACTCGCGCCTCGCCAAGTTGTGAGTCACGCAGGCGGCTGACCGCGTCGTATTCGTACAGACCCTGATGCGCCTTGGTGGTGGATTTGACGTGCCAGGTAAACAGCGGTGCCGCCAGCGCGCTGGCCATTTCTTCGGCGAGCAGGGTTTTGCCGGTGCCCGGCTCGCCCTTGATCAACAGCGGCCGTTGCAGGGTGATCGCAGCATTGACTGCGAGTTTGAGTTCGTCGCTGGCGACGTAGTGGGCGGTACCTTCAAAGCGCATGGCTCAGACCTTCACTATCTGCTTGCCGAAGTTGGCGCCGGAATAAACCCGGCGCAGTGCTTCGGCGAAATGTTCGATGCCTTCAAGTACATCGATCCGGCTGCTGAGTTTGCCTGCGGCCGCCCACGGCGCCATCACCGCCAGTGCCTCGTCGGCACGATCGAGATAATCGAGCACGACAAAACCCTGCATCCGCGCCCGCGCCGAAATCAGCGCCAGGTAATTGGCCGGGCCGCGCACCTTGCCGGTGGCGTTGTACTGCGAAATGCCACCGCACAGCACCACCCGCGCATGCATTCGCAGGCGGCTGAGCGCGGCGTCGAGAATCTCGCCGCCGACGTTGTCGAAATAGATGTCGATGCCGCCGGGACAGTGTTGATCCAGCGCTTTGCCGACAGATTCGTTTTTGTAGTCGATGGCGGCGTCGGCACCCAGTTCGTTGCGTACATAGGCGCATTTCTCCGCGCCACCGGCAATGCCGATCACTTTGCAACCGAGGTTTTTCGCGATCTGCACCGCCGCTGAGCCGACCGCACCGGAGGCCGCCGAAATCACCACGGTATCGCCGGCCTTGGGTTGGCCGATATCAGTGAGACCGAACCAGGCGGTCAGGCCGGTGGCGCCGAACACGCTCAGCGCCCAGGCCGGATGCGGCAGGGCACTGGCATCGAAGCGGCGCATACCCTTGCCGTCGCTGATCAGTTGCTCGCGCACGCCGGTCATGCCGCTGACCCAGGTGCCTGGCGGAAACGTCGGGTGTCGGGACTCGACGATTTCGCCGATGCCAGCCGCGCGCATCACTTCGCCCAGCGGTACCGGTGGCCAGTAGCTTTTTTGTTCGCTCATCCACACCCGCATCGCCGGGTCGATGGACAGGTAGCGCACCGCGACCCGGAACTGCCCCTCGCCAAGAGCGGGCAGGGTGTTGGTCAGCAGTGCGAAATCGTCGTCACGCGGCACGCCATCGGGGCGGGCGGCGAGGGTGATGGTGCGGCATGGAATGCTCATGGCGTGGTCCAGACGGGATCTGCGCTCATTGTAGCGTCTGCATCCGCGCTTTCCGTGATGCGGTGATGGATCACTCAATGCCGCGTGCTGCCGCCCGCGTCGGTTGCAGCGGTGCCGAAGCTGAACATCTGATCGGCCCATTCCACCGCACTCAGATAGGTATAAGCAAGCAGCACCGGGCTGACGTCCCAGGACTCGAGAATTTCCCATTGTGCGCGCTCACAGGCGTGCACCTGCTCCAGCAGTTGGCCAAACGGGCCGCTGCCATCGCGGATTGCCTGACTCACCTCGGCGGGCAAATCGAGATTGCCAAGCAACTCGTCCATGGGTGCGTTGAGCAGCGCATCGAGCATCGAGAACAATCCCACCATGAACGCCTGTTCGCCCCTGCTGCTCGGCTTGCCACCGGTAATGAGTTGTTCGCACATGCGTGCGCGAACCAGCGCGGCTTTCAACAATTCGGGCGGACGATTGTCGAGCCGCGCGAGGGCGAGTACCCGCACCCAGTTGCGGATATTGCCGATGCCCAGATAAACGATGGCATGGCGCAGGGAACTGACCGAACTGCTCAGGCCAAAGTAGGCGGAGTTGACCAACCGCAGCAGACGGTAACTGAGTACGGCATCGGAGGTGATGATGGCCTCCAGTTCCTTGGGCCCGTTGTTGGCATCTTCCAGTGCCGCCAGCAAACGCATCACGCTCAGGCCGGTTTCCGAAATGTTGCCTTCGCCGATGATTTCCGGGCGGAAGAAGAAGTAGCCCTGAAACAGGTCGAAGCCCAGTGCCAGGCAACGCTGGAAATCGTCGTGGGTCTCCACTTTTTCGGCGACCAGGCGGGCGCGGAAGCGACGCAGCCGGGTGACCTGCTCTGCGAGTTCACTGTCGCTGCGGTTCGGTATTTCGATCTTGATGATATCGGCCAGCTCAAGTAGGGCGTCGATCTCCGGGGTTTGCTCAGCCAGCACGAAATCATCGAGCACGATCAGGTAGCCGCGGCGCGAGAGCTCGCCCAGTGCCGTCAGCAGTAGCTCATCGACCTCCTCGTTTTCCAGCAGCTCAAGGCCGATGCGCTTGCCCGAGATCGGCAGCAATTCGTGCTGCAGCAGCAAGCGGCGGGTCATGTTGATCAACGCGAACGAATCGCCAACCAGCCGCTCGATGCCGATATCGACCAAGGCCTGCATCAGTACGCGCGCCGTTGCCGCGTCGCCATCGCTGATGTTGGCGTGGCGGTCGGTCAGGGTGGCGCGGAACAGCAATTCGTAACCAAACAGTTTCTGCTCGCGATCAAGGATTGCCTGGCGCGCCACCATGGAGGGCAGGTCGGTAGGAGGCATCGTCGGGTTGACGGAATCGGGCATGGCGACCTCAGGGTTGGAACATGCGACGGGCGCGCAATTGGTCGCGCTGCAGATTGGCGGTGAAGCGGTTGATCGCGCGCTGGTGCTCGATGTTCAGTTCAAGAAAGCGAAAGCCGATGTACACCACGCCAAGGCCGCGGCGATCCGCTGCGCTGTGGCGCGCTTCGGCCATGGTGCTGATGTGCTCATCGGGCAGATCGATGTGGCACAGCAATTGCGCCCCTGCAGGTACTGGATTGGCACCACGGATGGCGATCCGCAGGCCATTGTGCGATATGTCGGCCAGGGTACCCTTGGCACTGATGCCATCTGCGTTCAGTAACACCGCAATGGCCAGGGCCGGCGATACCGGCACTCTGAACGCATCGCGCCGCTGCTTGTAATCCATGGCAATCGGCATGACCAGGCGGTAGCTGGCGCCAGGTTGCTCGGCGTTGATCGTGATCACCCGACTTTTGAAGCGAACTTCGATGCCATCGAGGTTGCCCAGAACGCGTATTTCCATTCCAGGCTCCACGGCGGCGTGGCCGCGTGCGGGAAACAATTCGTCAGCGAGCAGGGTGCCGTTGTCACGGTCACTGTCCAGCAACAGGCTGCTGAAGAAGCCCTCGCGGCCCGGCAACATCACGGTAATCGGAACCTTGTCGCGGATCAGGCGATTGATCAACGAGCGGATCTGTGTGGAGTCGGTGATCACGGCCGGGCCCGAGGCGGTGCGCCTGGCTGTCAGGCTCGGGCGATGGTCAGCGGACTGTGCGCACGTGCGGTGCGGCCGGTCGGACCGTAGGTTGTTGCGCTGGTCGCCATGTCGCGTCCCGACAACAGATCCAGTGCGGTGCGCACATTCTGCAATTTGGTTTCGACAATCCGGCCGTTGGCCGCGTTGATCGCCTGGCAACGCTCGAGCACGCCGACACAGCGTGCCCATGCATCGCGCGCCGCTTGGTGCTGCGTCAACACCGCCCGCATCGGCGCTGGCCCTGGGGAAATGTCGAGCGAACGTGCGAGGTGCAGGCGTTCACGCTCCTGGGTTTCCAGCGTGCGTACGATCAGGTCCTTGTCGCGGGCAACGGCGTCCAGCGTCGGGCCATCGTTGGCGACCAGCGCCTCACGTTCGAGTTGCAAGATTCCCTCAAGCCGATCCGCCTGGGTGGCGATCGCGAGTGCAACCTCGGCCAGAGCTGCAACGAGATGGGCCTTGGATTCCATGATCAGCGCGGCTCGGCCAGTTGCCGTTCCAGTGCCAGCAAGCCGTCGGCGATCCGCTCCGGCGAGATGGTCAAGCGCCCGGCAGCCAAATCTTGACGGAT
Organism: Lysobacterales bacterium CG_4_10_14_3_um_filter_64_11; assembly: GCA_002782905.1. GTDB lineage: Bacteria > Pseudomonadota > Gammaproteobacteria > Xanthomonadales > Xanthomonadaceae. The sequence goes on along the minus strand of PFJA01000210.1, from coordinate 5,952 downwards.
GGCCGCAACACGCTCGGCATTGACCGCTGGCGCCGCTGATTGTGCCTGTTCGGATTGCTGGATTGCGCGCGCCGATTCGGTCAGATTGACTCGATCGCCGTCACTGCGTGCCGGTGTGGCCGCTTCCGCTTGTGCCTGTTTTGGCGCAGCGCGGGTATCCAACGGCGGTGCATTTGCCCCACCCAACCCACTGATATGGTTACTCATGATCGGCTCCTCACGGTCAGCCCTGAATGCAGCTTGCCTCTGTTTCGGCGGTTTGGGTTAAAACTTTAGCGCTAATTTGCGGTTGCCAGTCTGACGGATGCTCCGAACACGCTGCCAGGGTGTGGCGCGGCCACCCGCTGCCGGTGTGGTGGCGCGCTGTGGCAATTCAGCAATGCTTGTGATCAGAGTGCTGGCTTGCGTCGACGTGCCTGCTGGTGGCTTTCCTTGGGTCAACGGCTGACAGAAACGGTGCCGCGCGCGGTTACCACCCCGGTAACCACCCGGCCCGAACGGGGGTTGCGTACCTGTACCGAGGCGCCTTCGGTACCGTTCTGAAGCGCAATGCCCTGCGTGCGCACGGCAATACGCCCACCGTCGGCCGTGATGCGTACCGCATCGCCGCGTTTTATCAGTTGTGGTGCCTCGATCATGCCTGGGTGCAGCAGTGTGTTTGCTTTCAGATTGCGGCTTGCCTGCTGGCCGATGACCTGTGTGCCATCGCCAAAGTAGCCACGCGACAGGCTCAGCACTTCATGGGTCTGCATCTGCACCTGATCGGCGGATAGGATGGCGCCTCGCTGCACGGTACGCTTGCTCACCGCTACCGGTCGCCAAACCTCGGCGTAAACCGGCACACGCAACGTCCACGCCCGCGGCTGCTGGCAACTGACTGCAACGATGCTGCGTGCGCCAGCCGGAGCGTCGAGTTGGGCCTGCAACGGCGCAGCGCAGGCCGCCACGCGCAGGCGGGGGTCGATCTGAATGGTGCCGATGCGCAACTCGCCACCCATCGGCTGCAACGCCGCGCGCGCCGCATGTTCAGCGGCAACGCGGATGCTGTCAAGCGGCTGAACCTCGTCGCTCGCCAGTGCCGACCAGGAGAACGCCGACGCCACGACCAGCAGCAGGGGCTGGATTCGCCTCATGCGGCGATGTCCGACGCGAGCTGCGTGTGTTGGATCAGGTGTTGCAGCGCGCTGTCCAGGTCGGCTATGCGCAATGTTGCCTCGCCGACCTTGCCGCTGCCAAGCAGGGCGACCAGGTCGCGACACAGTTGCACAAAACCGTGGGCAGCACTGGTCAGGCGGGCATCGGTGTCGCCCAGTCCGGTGAGCCAGGCCAGCATCTGTTGGCCGGGCGCTTGCGCATCGAGCCAGCGCAGGTCCTCGCTGCCGGGGCGGCTTGCCGCCAGCACGATGGCGTGGTGCATGCTGCGCGCCGTTTCGACCAAAGCGAGCATGGTGTGCTCACGGTTGGCGCTCTGTTCGCCGAGGCGGTTGGCCGCGATGCGATGCGCGAGCAGACAACCGCGAGCGATGGTCTCGGCATGTCGGCGTGCGACCGTATGGCCACGTGAGAGGTCTGCCACTGTCTCGACGAGGCCGCATTGCACCTGGTACAACTGCTGCAAACCGGCTGCGGCGGACTGGTTTTGTGTCACCAGATCATGGAGTTGCGAGCGCGACTGGACGATCGCTGCGTGGATGCTCTGGGTGCCTTGCTCGGCGCGATCCAGACGTTTGATGGCGCCCTTTACCCCATTGTCCAGACGGGCGGCGAACTCGCCCATGGTTTGGGTAATGGTTTCGATCTCGCTGGTCGTCAGTGTGGTTTTTTCTGCCAACTGCTTCACTTCATCGGCGACGACGGCAAAACTGCGCCCCGCTTCGCCCGCCCGTGCGGCTTCGATCGCGGCATTCAGCGCCACCAGATTGATCTGGTGAGCGATTTCCTGCACGGCGGCCGTTTGCTCGCGGATATGCTCGAAAAACTGGATGAATTGCCCATGTGCCTGGGTCATCGCCGCCAATGCGCTGCGCATGAGTTGCAGTTGCGCTTGCAGATCGCCGGTCTGAGATTGGCTGTGGTCGATGCCTTGGGCCGCCGCAGCGACCGCGTTTTCGAAGGTGTTGATGGTTGTCACCAGCGGATCGGTGGCCAGCGTCAAATTGCCGGCGCCGGCGTTTGCATCCTTGGCAAACCGATCGAGATCGTCGAGCGTGCGTCCGAGCGCGAAGCTGGCATCCAGCGCATTGCCCTGCTCCTCAAGCGCGCGCAGTTGATCGATGGCGCCGGCATTCTGGCATGCGCGCTGCCGCTCGCCGCATGCCAATAACGGCTCCAGCGCGCGCGCCGTAGCGGGGTGCCGGGCCTGCAACGCGCTCAGCCGCTGCCAGTCGCCAGCTGCTGCTGCTGCTGCCAGTTGTTGAACGTGCCGGTCAAGCAAAATACCCATGTCATCCTCGTTTGTTGCGGTATGTTGACTCGTTGCGCGAGTCATGGATATGCATTCCCGGGAAAATACAAGCAATATGCATGCCACTGGGCTTGTTTGGGGTGCAGTCCGAGTCCCGCGTCCCGAGTCCACATCAGACCTCGCATGCCGAAGCCCCTCCCAACCCTCTTCTTCGTCTCCGGCGCACGGGAGGGAGCAACCGCAGTACCTCGCACGCCCGCAAGCCCAAGTCAGGAATCCCGAGCCCGGGTAAAGTTGTTGCGGCTGCGGCCGATAGCGTGGGCAGGGTGCGGCGACAGGCGATCAGCGAAATGGGTAACGTGCTGGAAGGTGTGGACCGACAGATTCGTCTCGCAGGCCACAACCGCATGGCGATGCTGTTGTTTTCGCTGCACGCGGGCAGCGCGCGTTGTGCGCTGAATGTATTCAAGGTACGTGAGGTGTTGCGTTGCCCGGCGATCACGCCGCTGCTCGGGCAAAATGCCTGCGTTGCCGGTTCTCTGGACTATCGCGGCAAGACCATCCCCGCGATCGATCTGGCGCTGGCGCTGGGCCTGCCGGCGCTGGCCGGCAGCGCGCAGGCGCATCTGGTGGTGACCGAGTTCAGTCGCAGTATGCAGGCGTTTATCGTTGGTGCGGTTGATCGCATCGTGCATGTCGACGTGGCAAGCATCGAGCCACCACGCGAAGGTATGGTGGGGCCGCGCATCAATGCCACCACCCGGGTCGATGGCGCGCTGGTGATGATCGTCGATGTCGAGCAGATATTGGCGGATGTCAGTGGGGTAACGCTGACGTTGTCGCCAACCTTGCACGGTGCTGCCAGTCAGGCCGGACATGGCCGCCGATGGCTGTTGATCGTTGATGATTCGTCGGTAGCCAGACGCAATATGGAGGAAATCGGCAAACGCCTGGGCCTGCGGTACACCCTGGCACAGGATGGGGTGCAGGCACTGGAGATTCTGCGTGGTGCTGTTGCCGAGGATGGCGATGGCCTGCCCAGTCTGGTGATTTCCGACATTGAAATGCCGCGCCTCGATGGCTATGCGCTGACCCGCGCGATCCGCGAAGATCCGGCCTTGGCACGCTTGCGTGTGGTGCTGCATTCCTCGCTCAGCGGCGGTTTCAACGCCGATACCGTGGCCAGCGTCGGCGCCGACCGCTTCGTCGCGAAGTTCAATCCCGATGTGTTGGCCAAGACCATACTGGAGTTGTTGCCGGCATCCGACTGAACCGCGTTCGACGGTTCTCTGACGCGCGATCACGCCGCCACCTTGCCGCCAGCGGCGGCAAATGCTTGCCGCCGCGAACGCAATCGCCCGCTGCAATGCGGGTTTCCGGGGGTGCCGGCGCGCTGTGCATGGGTGGCACAAGAGTTGCTTTAGCTCCGCTGACGATGATTCGCGGAGCGTGCAATGGCCATCACCCCTGATCCCTTGTTCGGCATCCAGGCGCAAGCCTTGAGTGTTTTTTCGCAGCGTGCGCAAGTGTTGGCCAGCAACATCGCCAATGCCGACACGCCGCGCTACCTTGCGCGCGATGTCGATTTCCATGCGCTGATGGCACGCGCAACCAGTACGGCGGCGCCGCTGGATATTGCCGCCACCCAGGCCGGGCATATCGATGTCGGGCAACTGGCAAGCGACGCCAACATGGCGTTGCGCTACCGCGTGCCGGCGCAGCCGGCGATGGATGGCAACACCGTGGATACCCAGATCGAGCAGGCGGCCTACGCCGAGAACAGTGTGCGTTACCAGGCCAGCCTGACTTTCATCAACGGCCAGGTGCGGATGTTGCGCATGGCGATCACCGGAGCGGCGTGACATGGACGCATCATCATCGAACATGTTTCGCATCTTCGACACCGCCGCATCGGGAATGTTGGCGCAATCGGTGCGTTTGAATACCACCGCCTCGAACATGGCTAACGCCGATACGGTGGCGTCGAGCCCAGAGCAGGCGTATCGCGCCCGCCAACCGGTGTTCGCGGTAATTGGGTCGGCGCTGGCGGGCGACGATTCGGCGCGTGGTGTGCGCGTGCTCGGCATCGTCGAGAGCCAGGCGCCGGTGGCGGTGCGTCACGATCCGGGCAACCCGCTGGCGGACGCCGACGGCAACGTATTTGCACCGAACGTCAACCCGGTGGACGAACTGGTCAACATGATTTCCGCTTCACGCACCTATCAAAACAACGTCGAGATCATGAACAGCGCCAAGCAGGCGATGCTCGACACCCTCAGCATCGGCCGTTGACGGAGCACGCCATGAACGATCTTTCCGCAATCAGCAATTCGCTCAATGCCAGCATATCCGGGCAGACCGCCGCCGCACTCGCGGGCGACCGCGATTCGCTCGGACAAGAGGATTTTCTCAAGCTCATGATTACCCAATTTCGCAACCAGGACCCCACTCAACCTACCGACAGCACCCAGTTCCTGGGCCAGTTGGCACAGTTCAGCACGGTGTCGGGGATTCAGGGCTTGCAGGACTCCTTTACCGGTCTGGCCGGCTCATTGCAGGGCGACCAAGCGCTGCGCGCGGCGGGCCTGATTGGCCGGCAGGTGCTGTTTTCATCGCCGCTGCTCGGCTTTGATGGTGAGACGCCGACCGCCGGTGCCATCGATAACCCGGTTTCCGGCGGCAAGGTCAGCGTGCAGATTGCCGACCTCAATGGCCGCTTGCTGCGCACGGTTGAGCTCGGCTCGCAGCCGGCCGGCATGGTGGGTTTTTCGTGGGACGGCCGCGCCAGCGACGGCAGCGTGTTGGCAGCGGGTAGTTATGTGATGAGTGCGCAAGTGCTGTCCGGCAGCGATGTGCGTGCCGCAGAAACCTTCGCCCAGGCCGCGGTGCTGGGGGTGAGTCTTGCTGCCGGAAGCGGGCAGCCGCAGTTGCGGATCGAGGGTGCCGGTGAGCTGGCGCTGTCGCAGATTCGTGAAATTTTCTGATCTCAAGGAGTCGCCAACATGCCTTTCAATCTTGCTTTGAGTGGTCTCAACGCGGCGTCTTCCGATCTGGAAGTTACCGCCAACAATATCGCCAACGTCAATTCGACCGGCTTCAAGGGTTCGCGTGCCGAGTTTGCCGATGTGTTCTCGTTGACCGGCTCGGGCGTCAGCTCAATCGCCATCGGTAATGGTGTGCGCCTGGCATCGGTGTCGCAGCAGTTCGGTCAGGGCAACATCGAGTTCACCAACAACAACCTTGACCTGGCGATCAGCGGCCAGGGCTTTTTTACCACTCGCAACGACAGTGGCCTGGCCTATACCAGGGCCGGCAATTTCTCGGTCAACCGCGATGGTTTCGTGGTCAATCCGTCAGGACAGAAGTTGCAGGTCTTTCCGCCCTCCACCCCCGGCAATTTTGATGTCAGCCGAATCCAGGATTTGCAGTTGTCGTTGCCGCAAAGCCCACCGATTGCCAGCACCCAGGCCGCTCTGACGCTCAATGTGCCGTCCACGGCAACGCCGCCGCCGACCACACCATTCGATCCCAATGACCCGACCAGCTTC
>PFJA01000208.1 GCA_002782905.1 Lysobacterales bacterium CG_4_10_14_3_um_filter_64_11 | reverse complement strand
GTTGGCTGTGGTGCTTTGCTGTTGTGGTAGCCCGGGTTAGGCCGCAGGCCGTAACCCGGGAGCGGTGCGGGACGCGTGTACGGTGGTCGCGGTGAACGGATACGGGATCGCGGGATTTCGGGGGGTTATGGTTGCGCAGGCGGTGCGAGGCCGCGGTTTTGCCGCTGGGTGATGCCGCGGCGTTGCATTTCGATGGCGATCGGGGTGATGTAGGCGATGCGGGCATCGACCCGTGCTCGCTGGATGTAATCGAGGTCGTCGCGTTGTTGCAGGGTGCGCAATTGCGTCAGCGCGTCATCGGCCCGACCGCTCAGGTAGGCTGCTTCGGCATAGGCTTCCGCCGCGCGCAAGGAGTCGCCTGCCAGTTCGCTGGCGCGCGCAAAGCTGCGTTGAAACTCGACGTCGTAGGCGCCCAGCAACAGCAATGGGCGCAGCACTTCTTGTGCACGCTGGCCGCTTTCGCGGGTGCTGCGTTCATTGAGGCTGCGCGCATAGCCCAACAAGACCGCCTCGTTGCCAGGCAAGCGCGCCAGCAACGCGTCATAACGGGCGTCCGAGCGCTCATGCAGGCCGGCGCTGTGCTCGGCTTCGGCGAGCGCCAACTCGGCCCAGTAGTTGTCTGGGTACTCGCGGGCGAGGGCGGATAACTGGGCGATGGCGACGCTGGCGCGGTTCGCGCGGGTCAGTGCCAGCGCTTCGCCGTAGCGCTGGGCCGCGGTGAAGTCGTTGGGGTCAGCCTCTCGTTGTTTCTGGTAATCGGCCGCTGTCTGATTGGCGGAATCGGCGCTGAGCACCCGCAAACGCTCACGCGCCCAGGCGAACAACGTGGGGTCGGGGCGGATGTGCACGAAGTCGGTGCCATTGGTCAACTCACGCGACAGCAACGGGTTTTGCGCGCGTACGTCATCGCCGGTGAAATTGAAGGCGTTGGCGAGCTCTTCGCCGACGATCCGCTCGGCACGATCGCGGGCTTCGGCAATGCGGTTGGTGGTAACCGGGTGGGTACGCAAGAACTCGGGTGGGCCGGCGTCACCGGAGCGCGTTGCCAACTGCATGCGCGAGAAAAAGTTTGCCATCGCCTCGGGATTGAAGCCGGCGCGCGCCAGCAACTGGATGCCGATGCGGTCGGCTTCCTGCTCGCCGCCGCGGGTGAAGTTGATCTGCCGCTGCTGCATCAGCCCGGTGCCGCCGGCTACCGCTGCCTGTACCGCATCGCCATTGCCAGTGGCGCCGATGACGATACCCGCCAGCATCGCTAGCATGATCGGTAGTTGGTCTTTTTGGGCGGCTTCCACCGCACGCACGATGTGGCGTTGGGTGACGTGCGATATTTCGTGGCCCAGCACCGCAGCCACTTCGTCCTGATTTTCGGCGGTGAGCACCAGCCCGGCATTGACGGCGACATAACCACCCAAGGTAGCGAACGCGTTGATGTCGCGCGAGCGGATCATGAAGAAGGTGAAATCTTTTTGCGGCCGGTCACTGGCGGCAATCAGGGCATAGCCGAGCGAGTTGATCCAGCCTTCGATCAACGGGTCTTCGAGCAACATGCCCGACTCGCGGATCTGGCGCAGGGTGATGGCACCATAGATCGTTTCTTCGCGCGGCGTGATCAACTCGCCCGCCGACGAACCGATGTCGGGCAGGGCGTCGGGGGCGGCCTGGGCGCGCAGCGGCTGGCTGGTTGCCAAGGCCAACGCCAGTGCGATTGTGGCGATGCGCAGGTGCATGCAAGTACCTTTCGGGGTGATTCCCACCCGCCCATTATCATCGGTTGGGGTTAACTCGGGTTGAACTGGTGCGGTGTTTTACACCGCGCTGCCCAGCGCTGTTCCGATCGGCTCCGCCGCTTCGTGAGATAATGGGCGATTATCAAGGGAGAACCGGCATGGCCGATGTGGTGATCTATACCTCTGCGATGTGCCCGTATTGTGTCGCCGCCAAGAACCTGCTGGCCAAGAAAGGCGCAGCGTACACCGAAATCCGGGTCGACCTGGATCGCGGCAAGCGCGAAGAAATGATGGCACGCACCAAGCGTACCAGCGTTCCGCAAATATTCATTGGCGGCACCCACGTTGGTGGCTTCGATGACATGGTGGCGCTGGATCGCCAGGGCGGGCTGGACCCGTTGCTCGGGAGCGCGGCATGAGCGATCGGGTGGCCGAGTTCAACGCGTTTCGGCAGCAGATGAACGAGCGCATTCTGGCACACGACAACCAGGTGGTGCGGCGGTTTTTTGCGCTCGATACGCAGACCTACAAGGCGGGTGTGCTCGACCTGCAAACCAAGGAATTGCTGGGGCTGGTGGCGTCGCTGGTGTTGCGCTGCGATGACTGCATCAGCTACCACGTGGCGCAGTGCCATGGCGCGGGCGTGAGCCGCGACGCGTTGTTCGAAACCTTCGGCGTGGGGTTGGTGGTGGGCGGCAGCATCGTGATTCCGCATCTGCGCCGGGCGGTGGATTTTCTCGACCGGCTGGAGGCCGGCGAGCAGGCGGCGCCGAGTGCGCACGAGCACGGCTGACGAACTCGGGTTGGCGACGGCGCAAGCTCAACAAGGCGGAATCACCAGCGGCGGTCCGCAAAGGACGCGAAGGACGCAAAGAAAACAAATCAGGGCATGGATTTTTCTTCGCGAACGTTGCGTAGTTTACGGGCCATGCGTTGCTTTCGATCTCCACGTCGAAGCTGTTGCATTGAATTTTTATCACCATGTTTTGCAAGGAAATGTAAATTATCATGAGTCAATCGATTGCGGTGATCCGGGGCGATGGAATCGGCCCGGAAATTATGGATGCCACCCTTGAGGTGCTCGACGCCATGGGCCTTGGCCTGGCTTACGAGTTTGTCGATGCCGGCATGGTGGCGCTGGAAAAGCACGGCACCTTGTTGCCGCAGGCCACCCTTGAAACCATTGAGCGCCTGGGTGTGGCGCTGAAAAGCCCGCTGACCACGCCGGTGGGTGGCGGCTTCGCCTCGGTCAACGTGGCGATGCGCCGCCACTTCGATCTGTATGCCAACGTTCGCCCCGCGATCAGCTTTCCCAACACCCGTTCGCGTTACCGCGATATCGACCTGATCATGGTGCGCGAGAACACCGAGGGCGCCTACATCGGAGAAGGGCAATATCTGTCCGATGATGGCGAGGTGGCGACACTGACGCAGAAGGTGACCCGTCGTGGATCCGAGCGCATCGTGCGCTATGCATTTGATCTGGCGCGTCGGATCGGCCGCAAGAAAGTCACGGTGATTCACAAGGCGAACATTCTGAAAACCACGTCCGGGCTGTTTTTGAAGGTGGCGCGCGAAGTGGCGCAGCAATACCCCGACATCGAATGCAACGAGATGATCGTGGACAACACCTGCATGCAACTGGTGATGCGGCCCGAGCAGTTCGATGTGCTGGTCACCACCAACCTGTTCGGTGACATCATCTCCGACCTGTGCGCCGGCCTGGTGGGTGGGCTGGGCTTGGCGCCAGGTGCCAATATCGGTGCCAACGCGGCCATTTTCGAGGCGGTGCATGGCTCGGCGCCGGACATCGCCGGGCAAGGTATCGCCAATCCCTGCGCCTTGCTGCTGGCCGCCGGTCAGATGCTCGATCACTTGCAGCGGATCGAGGAAGCCGCCCGTCTGCGCAAGGCCATCGTCGATACCTTGACCGCCAAAGATCGTCTCACCGGTGATTTGGGTGGCAGCGCCAAGACGGTCGATTTCGCCAGGGCGATCGCATCGCGCGCCAGCGCCTGAT
>PFJA01000164.1 GCA_002782905.1 Lysobacterales bacterium CG_4_10_14_3_um_filter_64_11 | reverse complement strand
ATGTTTATCGGCAATTGCTCAGCCTTGAGGAAGATATTGGGTTGGCCACGGTGTATCGGGTGCTGACTCAGTTCGAGGCGGCCGGGCTGGTGATGAAACACAATTTCGAGGGTGGGCAGGCGGTATTCGAACTCGATCGCGGCAAGCATCACGACCACATGGTTGATCTTGACAGCGGCAAGGTTGTCGAGTTCGTCTCGAACGACATCGAACGCCTGCAACACGAAATCGCCGAAGAACATGGTTTCGATATCGTCGATCACAGCCTGGTGCTGTACGTGCGCAAGAAGAAGGCATGACGGCAGCGCGGCAGTGGCCGCGCGCAGCGCCGGATTCATGGCGTCAGCGTGGGGTAATCGGTGTACCCATGCGCATCGCCGCCGTACAACGTGGCCTGATCGAGCGGGTTTAATGCGGCGCCGTTGGCAACGCGTGCCAGGTAGTCCGGGTTGGCGATCAACGGCCGGCCTATCGCCACCATGTCGGCATCGCCAGCGGTGATGGCGGTGTCCGCCATGGCGGCGTCATAGCCGTTGTTGACGATCCACGCGCCCTTGAACTGGCGCCGCAGTGCCCGATAGTCGAACGGCGTATTGCGATCGCCACCGGTCTGACCTTCGATGACGTGTACATAGACGATGCCAAGCGCCTGCATTTGCGCTGCAACGGCTTCAAACAGCGCCTGCGGCGCGCTGTCGCGGATGTCGTTGAACGCCGATACCGGCGAAATCCGCACCCCGACTCGATCCGCACCGACAACCCCGGAAACCGCGGCAACGACCTCACGTAAAAAGCGCGCGCGGTTATCGATGCTGCCACCGTAGTCATCGTCGCGCCGGTTGCTGCTGTCGCGCAGAAACTGGTCGATCAGATAGCCGTTGGCGGCATGAATCTCAACCCCGTCAAAGCCAGCTGCCATCGCATTGAGCGCGGCCTGGCGGTAGTCCGCCACAGTCTGTGCTATTTCCTCGCGGCGCAGTGCGCGCGGCATCGAGACATCGACGAAACCTTCGCTGGTGAAGGTCTTGCTGGCGGCGCGAATGGCCGACGGCGCCACCGGCGCCTGGCCATCGGGCAGCAGGCTGGTGTGCGAGATGCGCCCGACATGCCACAACTGCATGAAAATCCGACCACCGGCAGTGTGAACCGCCTGGGTGACAGTGCGCCAACCGGCGATCTGCTCGGCACTGTGGATGCCCGGCGTGGCGATATAGCCTTGGCCGATCGGCGATATTTGGGTGGCCTCGGAAATGATCAGGCCAACACTGGCGCGCTGTGCGTAGTACACGGCTGCCAGCGGGCCGGGCACGTTGCCGGCGGCGGCACGGTTGCGGGTCAGTGGCGCCATGGCGATGCGGTTGGCGAGGGTGATCTTGCCGAGGGTAAGCGGTTTGAACAGGGTTGCGTGCGCAGTCATGGTGAGTTCCGTAAAAGATCAGCGCTCACGATAACGCGTTTGTGGCTGACGATTGCGCTGGTTACCATCGCGTGTGCAGAACACTGTGGTGCAGCCGTTGCTGCCGGCATGCGCCACTTGCGTCGAATCGTGCCAGCCGCCACGCTATCGCCATGTCGCAGCACAACCACACCATCACCATCGATACCGGCTTTCACCGGCCACGTTTTGACGCCTGTTATCTGCTAATCGATAGCGGTCGTGCGGCGTTCATCGATTGCGGGGTCAACGCCTCGCAGCCGCGGTTGCTTGCCGCCCTGGCGGCGGCAGGGCTTGGCGTCGACGCGGTCGATCATCTAATTCTGAGCCATATTCACCTGGACCATGCCGGTGGCGCCGGCGCCTTGTTGACGCAGTTGCCGAACGCAATGGTGCATGTACATCCGCGTGGCGTGCGCCATTTGATCGATCCCAGCGTGCTGCTGGCTGGCGCATCAGCGGTTTATGGTGCCGCTGCGGTGCGCGCAACCTACGGGGTGTTGCTGCCGATTGCCAGCGATCGCATCGTTGCTGCTGGCGAAGGCCATCGCATCGCCGTCGGGCAACGCGCATTGCAGTGCCTGGATGCGCCGGGCCATGCCCGCCATCACCTGGTGGTACATGAGCCCGCTGCCGCCGCTTTCTTCACCGGCGACGCCTTTGGCATCAGCTACCGCGAGCTGGATACCGCGGCTGGGCCATTCATCATTCCGGCCACCACGCCGGTGCAGTTCGACCCGCTGGCGATGCAGGCCAGCATCGCGCGCATGCTGGCCACGCAGCCACAGGTCATGTACCTGACCCATTACGGGCCGGTCCGCGCGGTTGCGCGGCTGGCGGCTGATCTGCACGCGCGGATCGATCGGATGGTGGCCTTGGCTGAGGCAGCGGCCGCGGTTCCGGATCGCCATGGGGCATTGTGCGCGGCCTTGCGCGAATACTATGTCAGTGCCGCGCAACAGCATGGCGTGCTGCTTGGCGCGGCGGCGATTGCCGAGGTGTTGCGGCTGGACATCGAACTCAATGCGCAGGGCCTTGGCGTATGGCTCGATGCGCAATCCCGGCGCGGTCAGCTCACAGCGCCAGCGCAAAAATGAACACGCCCAGCATCACCATCGCCAGAGCGGCCTTGAGCAGCGCACCCAGCAACAGGCCAACCCAGGTTGCCACGCCAACCTGCGAGGCGCGCGACAGGTCGCGCACATGCAGGTATTCGCCGAGCAGAGCGCCGACAAACGGGCCGAGGATCAGGCCGGGCAGGCCAAACAGCAGGCCGACCAAAGACCCCAGCAAGGCGCCGAGCAGGGCTTGCCGGCTGGCGCCCACGCGTTGCGCGCCAGCCACGCTGGCCAGCACGTCGACCAGCACAGACAGCAGGGTTAGCCCGGCGAGAATGCCCACCGTCCACGGCCCGATCACCACGAAATCACCGACCCAGGCCGCCAGCAGCATGCCGGCGAAAATCAGCACTACGCCGGGCAGTATCGGCAGAATGATGCCGGCAAGGCCGGTCAGCACCATCAGCGCAGCAACGACATACAAGGTGGTGTTCATGGGTTGTCCCGCTGCTGGATGGTTGCCGGCAAGCATGGCATCCTGACCGCGCGGTAGCCAGCGATAGGGTGTAAAAGCGGCTGATGCAAGGCGACGAACAGGGTTTTGAGGCGATTTGCGTGTTCCCACTTTTCCACGACGCACACACGCGGTAGGCTGTGCGGGTGGCCATGGTGCAAGTTTGGCCGTGCCCGGACGTGATGCCAGTGGCAGCAGGGGGCATGCACGAACGACGTGGCAATCCAGCCATGATTCGAAAATCCGAGCGCGGCGTTGCTGCGCTGCACGGCACCGGGATGTGCAAGAGTGGCTGTTGGCGGAACGGGGGCGGCTTGTTCAGAGGTTTTTACGATCGGGGCCGCTACGGCGGGAAAAATTTCATTGTGGCCGGGAACTCATCGTGGTGATGGGTAGGCCATTAACTGGGGGTTCCACACATGTTCAAACATTCTCGACGGGGCTCTGCCCATCTTTCGCGCAGCCTGCTGGCATTTGCCATTGCGCTGGCGTTGCCGGCTGCCGCGGTGCTGGCGCAGGATGCCGATGCGAACGCGGAAGAGGCAGACAACAGTAACCCGGTACAACTCGATGCGGTGCCGGTAACCGCGCAGCGGCGCAGCGAAAACATCAAGGACGTGCCGATCTCGATTACCGCGCTGAGTGGCGAAAAGCTCGATATCATCGGCTCGGGTGGCGACGACATCCGCGTGCTGGCCAGTCGCGTGCCCAGCTTGAACATCGAATCCTCGTTTGGCCGTGCGTTCCCGCGCTTCTACATCCGCGGCCTGGGCAAT
>PFJA01000019.1:4775-15852 GCA_002782905.1 Lysobacterales bacterium CG_4_10_14_3_um_filter_64_11 | reverse complement strand
TCGCTGTATCGGCAGGAAGCAAGCCGAAACTCTACCACCCATACGTTGCGGATCGCACAGCCCGGCCATCGAGCCTTGGCTAACCACCACCGGGCGACCGACCGCAGCTACAGGCGATACACCCATTCCGGCTGCGGCGGCTAGGGTGCCGACCATTCCGGGCACAACGCCTCGACCCCCTCCATCAGATCAAGCCAATCGGCAACCGGGTCGGCACTCGGCAGCAAGGTCTGCGGCAGGCCACCGTTGGCGGCCAGGATCACCGGCGCGTCGCCGCCGGCGTTGACTTCAGCCTTGGCCAAGCAGTTTCTTCAGCAGTTCCTCGCGCACGAAGAGGGCAAAGTAGCGCCGCACTGCGGCCATGTTGAGCTACCCGCGCCAGTTCGCGTGCGTGTTCCAGAACGCCACGCTGCGCTGGTAGGCGGCGCGATCCATCGCCACGCCGGAGCCGCCTTCCGCCACCCCCAGCGCATTGCGCATCATCGTGATCGGCGCCATCGGGGTTTCCTCTGGCTCGGCGCTGTACATGCAGCCCACCACGCCCCAGTCGGCAGCGATCGGCGTGTTTTCCTTCGCCAACTGCTCGCGGCTGTACAGGATCACGATCAGGTAGTCCGCCACCGGCGGCTCCACACCCTCGAACCAGCGCACCAGCACCGGCAACTCGTCAGAACTACGCGCCTCGTAGCCCGAGCGCAACAGGTGCTGGTTGTGCGCGGTGATTGGCACCGCGAGGCAGCGCGTGGACGTCCAGTTGCGGTGCACGTGCAATTTGCAGAACGGCGCATAGCCATCGAGCACTCGCAGCGGCGGCACTGCATTCAGATGCTGCTCGAACGCCTCAGGCAAGATATCCTGGATCGTGTTGCGGCGTGGCTCGCACGCAAACAAACGGGCGCGGGCGAAGTCGGTGAGAGTGATGGACATTGGCGTCAAAGTAATCCGTGATTTGTGCGCAATGCGCGGTGGGTTCCGCCGGGCTGGATGAGGCAGATTGGCATGCCGTGCGAAGGTGAGGCCAACCCGCCCCCCCGCACTCAAATTGCCCCACTTTTTATCGCGGGCACGCCAGCCGCTGCTTGCAAGTCGCTCGTCGCTCCGCGCGTGTCCTGCACGTCGCATCAAGCCGCGATCAGGCATCCAGGCCGTGGAGGTTACCCCATCGATGGCCCCCACCTCAGTACGCAGCCGTTCCCATTGCAGGATCGCGTTGCCGCCAAGGCGCCGCGGCGGTCTGACTCTGCTGATCTCAAGCCTTGGCACGGGCTGTGGCTGTGGCGCCTCCGCCGCGAGCCAACTATCGGCGCAGTAGAAGTCATAACGAGCCAAAGCGTCGTCAAGCCCGCGCATGGCGAGTTGTGTCGGCAGGCGCAGATTGTCAGCGGTCAGCGTGTCCAAGCGCATGCGCTGCGCACCAAGCATCTCTTGCACCAGTGGCAAACGCTGCTAAGGTGCTATCCTCGCTTGGCCGGCGCGGCCGAGCGGGTCGCGGGCAACGCAACGGAGCATCGCCATGCGCATCGCCATACGCATTGCTGGCCTGCTGCTGTGCTGCTGCGCCGCCCTGCTGGCCGCAGGGTGTTCCGGGCAGGAAGCGGCATCACCGCCGGCACCGGTTACCGTCGCGCCGACTGAGGCCGTGCTCGAACCGAAGATAGTGATGCAGTTCGGCCACGCGCGGCCGGTGGTCGCGGTCAAATGGCTCAACGGGTCAAGCAATCTGTTGTCGCTGGGCGAAGATGGCGTAATCGTGATCTGGGACACGGCAACTGGCGCGATCCTCGATCAGGCGCAAATCCCCGTCGAAGGCGATCCTTCCGAAGCCAAATATCTCTGGTTTCAGGATATTCGCGCCGATGAAGGCAGCGACAGGCTGTTGTTCTTCTATACCATAAACCTGAACGCCGATGAGTTTTGTCCAAAAGCGGCGCGCGGTGCTGCGGGACAATGCAGCTATTCGCTCGATCTGACGACGCGGAGGGTGACGCCCGACGGGACATTGCCGCCCCCCCCCAAGCCGGCTGAATATGGTCGCACAGAGGCCGCGTTGAATTTCCCGCTATCACCTGATGGCCGCCTGCGCCCTGTGGCACATCGTCCCGAAACCGGCGATATGACGCTGGTCGTCGCCAGCACCAAGGACTATGACTGCGACCGTAGCGAGCAGTGCAATTACCTCATCAATCTGGAGAGGGTCGACGGATCGGCGAAACCACGGACGCTGCAAGGCAATCTGCGCAGCATGCTCTATGACGTCGGACTGAGTGCCGACGGGCGTCGTCTCGTCAAGATGGAGGCGACCAATGTTTTCAACGGCACACGGATTGAAACGCTCAACATCGCGGAAGGGTCGGCAGAACCGCCCGTTATCCTCGACCGGCACTATAGCGAAGTCGAGATGCTCGACGATGAACGCTTCGCGATAATGAGCGATTGGGACATGCCCGGCAGTAGCCCCGAATACGGTGTGCTCAAAAGCGCGCCAGTGTTGATCGTGGACCGCAATTGTGCGCGTGCTGGGGATTGCCCAGGGATTGAAAGCTATCAGAAGATGGTGTCGTTCGACGGGAAGGGCAGTTTTCTTGGTGTCGGGTCGCGGCCAGAATTCGCGGTCAACCCTTCCATGATGTCCGCCGAAGACGATGCCGGGGCGGATGATGATGATCCTGCCGGCGTGTCGCTTTATCTTGCCGGCGATGGAATGGCCGCGGGCGGCTGGCAGCGCATGGAGCAGCCCGACTGGGGCGATCAGGAGATCACCGCGCTAAAGCTCTCGCCCGACCGTACCCAGCTTGCGGTCGCGACGCAGCAATGGAAGACAGATGAAGGCTCGTCGACCGAGAGTATCTATCGCGTATGGCTGCTCGATATTGACGGAAAATCTCTCGTACCGAGCCCACGCGAGCGTGTCAGGTTCGCGCACCGCGAAGGCGAGGATGACGTGCGCATGGTGAACCCGATCACTGCGCTGGACTTCACTCCCAATGGAGAAACGCTGCTATTCACCCAAGGGAGTTCGCCTGCTACCCAATTGTCCGATCTTTATGTCGTCGATGTTGAGCCAAACGGAAAGACCCGCAAATTCGCCGATTTTTCGGCGAAAAGCATCGCGGTCAGCAACAGCCATATATTCGGCCTTGATCGGCAGGAACTGATTGCCATCGACAGTGGCTCGATCGTCGCGCGCACCATTTACGATGCCAACGTCATCAGGGCCGGGGGCATTGCAGGCAGTCAGTTGTTCTGGGCAGCGAATGTCGATGGCTCGATCAGCTTTCGAGACAGCGGCGATGGCAGCCTGCAACTCACCCTCTATGTCTTCCCCAACAACCGCTACTTCGCGGTGGCACCCGGCGGCCGCTACGACACCAACCTCAATGCCGATACCAAGCTGGTGCGCTGGCTGGTGCCCGACGCGCCGTGGCAGAGCCTGGCCGCACAGACCTTCATGCGCGACTACTACGAGCCCGGGCTGTACCGAAAACTGCTCGACTGCCGTGCCAATGACACCTGCGCGACGGCCTTCAAGCCGCTGCCCGCCATCGCCAGCCTCAACCGGGTGCTGCCCGAGGTGCGTCTCACCGAGGTGCGTGTGGGCCGCGATGCGGCCGAAGCAGTGGTCGCCATCGAAGTACGCGAAGGCGTCGACGCCGACGCACCCAACGGCAGGACCCGTTCCGGCCTGTTCAACCCAAGATTGTTCCGCAATGGCCGGCTGGTCGCGATGGCACCCGTGCAGGTGGACGCCGACGGCACCGACCTCGCGCAATGGCGCAGGCACAATGCCGTGCAGGCAGCAAACGGTGTGCACCGGGTCGAGTTCACCGTGCCCTTGCCGACGCAGGTCGGCGAAGCCTCACAGGTGTTCACCGCGTATGCGTTCAACGAGGACCGCATCAAGGGCGAGACCGCGACCCTGACCTGGACGCGCCCCGCGATCGCGCCGCGCCCGCGTCGCGCATACGTGCTCACGATCGGCATCGACAACTACGACACCCCGCGCTTTCGGTTGAACTACGCAGTCGCCGACGCGAGGCTGATGGCGGCTCAGTTGTCCGCCATCCCGGGCTACGAGACGCACCAGCTGGTACTCGCCGCCGAACGCGGCGCCGATGGCCGGCGCACGCGCGTCTACCGCGCCACACTCGGCCGCGTGCTGTCGCTGCTGGCGGGCGACGCCGACCGCGACCTCACACTCGCCAAGTTGCGCGCAGATGGCATCGACGCCAGCATGTTGCAGCCAGCAACGCCGGACGACGCGGTGATCGTGAGTTTCTCTGGCCATGGCTGGGCGAACCCGCGCGGCGACTTCTACCTGATCCCGGGCGACGGACGCTGGCCCGACGGCGCCGATGCACCGGACCTGTCCACCGTGTTCGCCACCGCGGACCTGGTCGCACCGTTCCATCTGATGCATGCGGCCGAGATCACCCTGGTGATCGACGCCTGCCATTCCGCAGCAAGCGTCGCCGACGGCCGCTTCAAGCCTGGGCCGATGGGCGACAGCGGGCTCGGCCAACTGGCCTACGACAAGGGCATCCGTATCCTCGCCGCGACCCAGGCCGACGACGTTGCGCTCGAGGATGCACGCCTCGGCCAGGGCCTGTTGACCTATGCATTGGCGGTGGATGGGCTGGGCGCTGGCCATGCCGACCTGGACGCCAATGGCAGCATCCGCATCGACGAATGGCTGGCTTACGCAGTGCAACGGTTGCCGTCACTGGCAAACGATGCGCGCGTCGGCCGCATCGTTGGTGCGGCCGATGGCACGCGCGCGATCACCTTCCACGACCTGCCCGCCGATGCGCCCGCGCGACGCGTGCAGCAACCGGCGCTGTTCGACTTCAACCCGCAGCCGAGCGCGCTGGTGCTGCGCCGGGAGGCTCGATGACCCGCATCGTGCTGATGGCCTCCGTAGTCGCGGCGTTGCTGTGCGGCTGTTCGCGAGCACCCGATCCCAATCCAACTCCCGCGCAGGCCGACCCCCTGGCCGGGCCGGTGTCGCGCGCGCCGGACACGCGCCGCATCCACGCCCTGATCGTTGGCATCGACCGCTACCGCCATTCCGATGCGCGGCAGCCGGGCGCAGTGTTCTCCGATCTGCGCGGCGCGGTAGGCGACGCGTTGCGCTTCAAGCAGGCGCTTGCCGAAAGGTATGGCGTTGAGGTCGATCTGCCCGCACAGAGTGCCTGTGATTCGTCGAGCGCCGCGACCACCACGCTGACCGACGACTGCGCGACGCGTGCGCGGATTCTTGAGGCGCTCGAACAGCGGATTGCAACACTTCGCGCCGGCGACACCCTGCTGTTCTATTTCGCCGGCCACGGCTCGCGCTACCGCGACGACCAGGTACGCGACCAAGACACCGGCTACAACGGCACGATCCTGCCCACGGACGCCCGCAGTCCGGACGGTGCACCCGGAGACATCTTCGACATCGAGCTCAAGGCCCTCAAGGACCGCGCCACCGCAGCCGGCCTTTACTTCGTGAGCATATTCGACTCCTGCAATTCGGCCACCGCCACCCGCGCCGGGGCCACGGGACTATCGCGCAGTGCGCCGGCGCTGGCCGCTGCCACACCGCCAACACAGGCGCCGAAGCCAATGCCAACGCCGCGCACTGCCGTGGTCCCCGGCTACTGGGTGCACCTCGCCGCGGCCCAGGACGGCGAGGAAGCGCAGGAGACCGGCGGCGGCGCAGTTGGCGCACGCGCGGGCGTATTTACCACCGCGCTGCTCGATACACTGCGCATGCCGGGGATGCGCGAGGCGACGTTCGGCGACCTGATTCACGAAGTCCGCCTGCGGGTCGCCAGCCGCGGGCATGCAACGCAGACTCCGTCGGCCGAAGGCGCGCTGACCGCGGTGCTTGGCGCACGTTCCCGCAGGGCCGTGCTGTACGAGGTCGATCACACCGGCAGTACAACTACCTTGCAGGCCGGCACCACCGGCGGCATCACCCGCGGCTCGCGCTTCGCGCTGTACGCCCGTCAGGCCGACGCGGTCGCGCGGCAGGCGGCCATCGCCACCGCGACAGTCATCTCCGTTTCAGGCACGAACGCGACGCTGGCACTCGACGCGCCCCCCGCGGCCGCCTTGCCGGAACGACTGGTGGCCGAGCAGCTGGCGCACTTCCTTCCCGCCGACGCGCTGGCGGTGGCCATCGATCTCCCCGCGAGCGCGGCACGCGACGCGGCTGCGGCCGCGCTGCGAGCCACCGGCTTCGCCGTGGCGTCGGCGACCGGTGCCACCCGCCTGGTCGCGGCAGCCGACGCCGCCGATGAGGTCGCCCTGCGCGCCGACGACGGCTCGCTGCTGGCCGCCACGCTGGGACCCGCCCAGGACCCCGCATTTGGCGACCGCCTGACCGATGCACTGCGCAAGGTCGCACGCGTGCAGCAACTGCTGGCGCTGCGCACCAGCGGCGTCGCCGGCAACCCGGCCGATCCTTACCCGGTCGCCGCCTGCATCGCGGCCGACGGTTACCGGCCCACCGCCTGCCCGCCGCTGCAAGACGGCGGCGTGCGCCGAATCGGCACCGGCCAGCGCATCGCAGCCACCGTGATCAACCGCGGCACGCGGCCGGCCTACGTCTACGTGCTGGCGATCGACCCATACAACGCGGTCGACCTGGTGCTGCCCAAGCCGGGCGAGTTCGACCAGCCGCTGCAACCGAACCAGCCATACCGCCGCTCGGCCATGTCTTTCGACACACCCGGCAGCTACCGGTTCGTGGTGCTGGCGAGCGCGCGTCCGGTCCGCGCCGATGCCTTCCAGCAGGCCGGCACCGGCACGCGCGACGTGGCCGCCTGCCGCTCGCCCCTGGAACGCCTGCTGTGCGCCAGCAGCGAAGGCACGCGCGACCCCGGTGTGACTGCGGTCGGCGACTGGTCGGCCCAGGTTTCCACCGTACTCGCCACCCAAGAGGGCACCCAATGAACGGTATTTCTTTCCCCCTGTTGTTGACCGGGCTACTGTCGTGCGTCGTTCTCGCCGGCTGCAAGGATCGCACGCCGCCAGAACCCGCCGCAGTTACTAAAAACCCGCAGCCGCCAGCGAAACTGCCGGCACCCAGCGAAATTTGCAACGCCCGCCGCGAGCGTGCTGATGCCGCTGGTGGCCGCATCGTCGGTGGCGAACCGGCACGTCCCGGCTCCGCGCCATGGCAGGTGGAGATACTGTCCTCACCCAACTACGATGCCGCCGACCGCGCCTATGACGCGGCCTTGGCCGATGGCGACGCCTGCAAGATTTACTTGGCGCAACGCGCGTCCTACGAACTCGCGCACAAGTGCGGTGGCGCCTGGATCGGCGATGGCTGGATCGTGACCGCCGCCCACTGCGTGGACAACATCCCGGGCTTCGACGGCCGCCAGGGCAACGTCCTCAGCGACCGCCGGCTGCGCATGGGCACCCAGAACCTGACCGTGGACGATGGCCTGTTCACGCTCGAGGCGGTGGTCATCCACGGCGGCTACAACAAGGCGTCCAAGCTCGACGACATCGCCCTGGCACGGGTGGCCGATGATCCGCGCATCGCCGGGTTCGAGGCCAGCGGGCGCCTGGCGGCGGTGCCGCTGATGGGGGCAGGCGATCGTGGCTTCGATGAAGGCGAAGCGCTGCGCGTCACCGGCTGGGGCTGGATGGGCCAACGCAACGCGCGCGACGCGGTCACTCGCCTCGATAGCGCGCAGCGCCTGCAGCGCAACCCGGCCGACCTGCAGCAGTTGACCCTGCACTACCTGCCAGACGCGCGCTGCGCCAGCGAGTACGGCGAGTTCTATGGCCCCGGCACACTGTGCGCGGGGACTCTGGCGGCCGATGGCAGCATCGAGGCCGGCAAGGACAGCTGCCAAGGTGACAGCGGCGGCCCGCTGACCCGCGAGGAGGATGGCGGCAAGCGCAGCCTGGTCGGCGTCGTGTCCGGCGGCAAGGGCTGCGGTGCGGGCAAGCCGGCCGTGTATACGCGGATAGCGTATTACGCTGACTGGATTACGACGGCGAAGGCTGCGGCTCGCAAGGGCGAAGTGGCGCGGGTGCCATAGTCAGGCGACGCGTCGGATCGCGTTAACGCGATCCGCACGCAGTTCACAACACTGCAATTACTGTTCGACCGGCGCAGCGCGCTCGACCGTGCCCGTTTGTTCATCCGGAGCAGTACGCTCGACAGTACCGGTCTGCTCGTCTGGCCCCGTGCGTTCAACGGTTCCGGTCTGCTCTTCCGGCCCGGTGCGTTCGACCGTGCCGGTCTGGTCTTCGGGGGCGACCACCGCAGGTGCTGCCTCGACAACCGGTTCTGCTGCAGGTTTCTGGCACGCGGCCAAGCCAAATAAGAGACCGACCAACACCCCTGTTCGAATTATGTGACGCATGGTGCTTCTCCTTTCATCTCTGGTGGATTAACCGAAGCCAACGGCTTTCGCAAGTGCGAGATAACCATCGGTGCTGCGCAGCGGTGCCAGCAGTGGATCAGCGTACATCAGCATGATGCCGCCGTCGCGCAGGTCCCAGGCCGCCTGCAACGAGGCCAGCGCATTGCCTGCATCACCGCGTTGAGCGTGGACCTGGGCGTACTGGTAATGGCTCTTGTCGCCGTACTCGGCCACGAGTTCGGCCAGCGCGGCATCGGAGCCCGCGCGGTCGCCGGCGCGGTGGGCGAGGATAGCCAGGCCCGGCAGCCGACGCACTGCACTGCGCTCATGCAAGAACGAGGTACGGGCCTCCGCGTCGAGGCCCGCCAGCATCTGCGCGAAGCCCATCGAGGCATGCACGCCAGAGAGGGTCGGGTTGAGTTCGATCGCCCTGCGATAGGCCCCGATCGCCGCGACGTGGTCGCCGGCGTTGTGACGGATGTCGCCTTGCGAGCGGAACGTGCGCGCGTTGAGTGGATCCAGCGTTGCCGCGCGCAGAATCACCCCGGTAGCGCGGTCATGGTCGCGCAGGTTGGAGCGGAAGGTCGCGTAGCGGGCCAGCACGTCTGCGTCTCCGGGCGCCAGCGCATGCGAGCGCTCGAATGGCTCGCGGGCACCGCGCACATCCAGCTTGCCACTGGCCAGGGCGAACCCGAGCGCCGAAAACCCTTCGGCGAAGTCCGGTGCCAGCGTGGTAGCGCTGCGCGCGGCCGCCTCGGCGGCGCCGTAGACACGCACGCGTTCATCATGGTCGGCGTAGATGTTGCCGATCACCACCAGCGCCCGGGCGCGCGCCGCATGCGCGCCGGCGTAGCGCCCGTCCAGCGCGATGGCACGGTCGAAGTAGGCCAGCGCACGGCGGTCGCTGTCTTCGTCAATGCCGGCTTCATACAGTGCGCGCCCGTGCAGGAAGGCGTCGAACGCGGCGACGTTGGCCGTGCCGCCCACGTGCGGTGCGTCCGCAGCGCCCCGCCCCTCCACCGCCGCCGACAGCGCAGTCACCACCGCGGCCCCGATTTCGGACTGCACCGCGAACACGTCGGTCAGCGGGCGCTCCCAGCTGTCGGCCCAGCGGCTCAGGCCCGTACTACCGTCGGTGAGCTCGGCGGCCACCTTGACCCGCCCGCCCGCCCGCTGCACGTTGCCGCCCAGCAGGTAGTCCACGCCCAGCGCGCGCGCGATCGCCAGGCCGTCGGCCTGCCCCACGCCGGCCCGCTCCGACGAAGTCTGCCCGGCGATCTGCAGCAGCGCGTTGCGCGAGAGCTGAATGCGGATTTCAGAGGTCAGGCCGTCGGAGAAGTAGCGCTGCTCGGGATCGCCGCTGAGGTTCTCGAACGGCAGCACCGCGATGCGGCGCGGCCCATCGGCACTTCGTGCGGCGCCGCCCTGCTCGCGCACGCGCCACAGCAACACGCCACTGCCGGCCGCGAGCAGCGCCAGTCCGCCGGCCACCAGCAGGCCGCGACGCGCTGGTGAAGGCGCCACTTCTCGCGCGATGGCGGGCGACAGCTCGCCGCCCTCGTGCAGCGCGGCCACCGCCAATACCAGCTTGCGCATCGGCTCGCTGCCGGGCTTGCCCAGCACGCGCGAAACATCTATGGACTGGAACTGCCCGAAGCCCAGCGGCGGCTGACTGCCGTCGATCAACAAGGGCACCAGCCGCCCGCTTTCGAGGCCGCGCGTGGCCTCATCATGCACCCAGTGCGAGGCGGCCGAGGCCTTCGACCACAGCACCACCACCGCACGCGCCTGCACCAACGCGGCCTCCATGGCGTGGGAGAAGCGCTCACCGCCCTGAATCAGGTCGTCCCACCACACACGGTAACCGGCCTGCTCAAGCACGCGCACCACCGCCTGCGCCGCCTTGCGGTCGGCGTGGGCATAGCTGATGAAGACGGAACGCGCGGACTCCGCGGCACCGGGTTCGCCGGACGGCGTCGGTGGAGCAGGTGGCTGGCGCATACTGCGTCCCTGGTAAAAAGGATAGAAAATCCAAAGCCACTTTTTGCGCACTCTGGGGTGCAGTGTACGCTGCGGTCTCATGCCGTCAAGCGTGCCGCAGGCCTGCCACGCGTCCCTTCGGTGCGCAGTCCTGAAGTCTGCTGGCGCTCGCGCGGCTGTTCGCCCCCGCGCGAGGCCTGCCTGCGTTTGTCTTCCCGGCGCTTTGGTCATTTCGCGGGCGTACGTCGGTATCGACGCGCCGCCAATGGCGTCTCGCGTCGGTGCATGGAGGCATACCAGAGCAAGCCCTGGTTCTGGTTTTCGTAGTTGGGTATGACGTCGACCGGAGGATCGGCGCGGATGGCTTCTGCCAGGTTCTCGGCTACGGCCCGGCGCGTCTGGCGCGGCCGGCGCTGGGGCTGATGTCACCGATTCTGGTGTCGTTGATCCTGGTGTCGTTGGCGCGACCGGCGCCGCAATCGCCTGCCCTGACCGCGCCGCGACCTGCGCACGCAAGGCGGCGTGCGGCGCGAATACGCCGTGGTAGCGGTGCAGATACCGGCGCGAGCCGAGCTGCGAGCGCAGTGGCGATCAATTCGCGAGTGCGCGCCACGGATGCCAGCAATCAGAATGCGATTTCAAAGCCCACGGCAATGCGATCGACGTCGAAACCGCGAAATACGTACCGATCCAGATTCAGGCTCAGGCTGTAGCGCTGCGTGAAG
>PFJA01000019.1:3184-4686 GCA_002782905.1 Lysobacterales bacterium CG_4_10_14_3_um_filter_64_11 | reverse complement strand
CGAATCGACGCCGGCGTCGGCTGGCGGCTGGTTGTGGGAGCTGCCGCAGCCCGCGAGCAGGGCCAGTGCGAATAGAACTGCCCACCTCATCGCGCCACCCCCCACGGACGACTGAGGTCGTCTTCGTGAATCTCGATCCGGAAGCCGGCGAAGGGTCGGTTACGGTCTGGCGGGCGAGTGCCGAAGGGGATCGGGTCCGTGTTGCGGATGCTCGTGACGCGTGGCCAATGGCCGACGTTCGTGCCGGATTCGTTCTGTATTTCGAATCGCGAAAAAGACCAGTTGAAGAAGAACTTCGGGTCGCTCGCTGGATCCGTGATCGAGTAGTGGTCGTCCCGACCGAGGTCAGCCTCGCGCATCTTGAACGTGATCTCGTCGGTCAAGGTGTCCCCGGCCACGACTTTCCGCCACACGCCCCAGGTCACCATGCAGTTGGGGCCGTCGTTGGGAAGCGTCCAGCCGTGGCAGTGGTTGGTGGTGAAAGGCGCGGCCCACGGCCAGACCCAGCCGTCCTCGCCGGAGATGGTGCCACGCTCGCCGCCCACGTTGAAGTACACCTCCGTTTCACCGCAGATGCCTGCGATGCAATCCTTGGTGCCGGTCACATCGGTGCTGGTCACCCGGACCAACAGGGCGTGGTCCCACGCGGGGTGAAACACCGCCGGCTGACGCATGGGGAAGAGCATCAGGTTGCCGGCGATGGGCGCGTGATCGCTGAGCAGGGTCAAGCTGCCGTGGCTGTCTCGGCCGCAGGTGAACTCGGCGCCGGACTGAATCGGTTGCAGGCGACGCCAGAGGGGCTCGGCGCCGGGTCCGCGACCGAGCAGGTAGCTCGGGTGTGCCGGACGCGGACGAGCGGACGGATCCGGGGGTGCAGGCGGATGATCGCCCGCGGGGTCGGCGTGATACACAGCCCGCGGGAACGCTCCGACGAAGATGTAGTCGAGCCGCCCGTCGTCCCACAGGTCGCAGGAGTGGTGAGTGCACTCCTCGCCGGCGACCGTGCACGCCAAGTCGTGGCCGCTCGGCACACCCATCCCGCCCGGCAGCATGCGCCTGCACTCTGTATCGTTGCCGGTCCCAGCTTGGGTCCCGACGCCGCAGTGCAACCAGTGGTAGGTGGCGTCCTCCTCGCGCGCGATGTCCCCGTGGTCGATGTCCCAGAGGAACGCGCCGGGCTGGAGGTTGATGGTGTCGTCCTGCGCACCGTCGATGTGCGCTGGGCCAGCTGGCCAGGTCTCACTCGCCTCGTACACGCCCAGCGTGTGGAGCAGCGTCTCGTATTGCTCGAGGTTCCGGAGCGCGTCGTGATCGTCCGGATCCGCTGGGCCGATGCGGCGACCGTTGGTGTTGAGGTCGCCCGCGATGATCGTGCGGTTCGGATCCGTGGAGGTCTGCGCGACGAAGTCCGCGAGCTGCCGGTACTGATTGCGCTGGACGTCAGCAGGGTCGGCGTCGCAATTCATTCCGTGATGTATTCTGGTTCGACCGGGATGCAGAAG
>PFJA01000019.1:1993-3171 GCA_002782905.1 Lysobacterales bacterium CG_4_10_14_3_um_filter_64_11 | reverse complement strand
TGCAGCGCTCGGCCCAACGGGCTTTCTAGAACATCGCACACGACAGACCCTCCGGCATTCAAGTGCGTGTCGTAGACGTCGACATACATCTCACCCGTCGGATCGGCCGGGCAGCCGCGGCCGGGGGCGGCGCCGCCCTGCTTGCTGCACTCGGGCGTGGCCTCGGAGCCGGAGCCGGGTGGTCTGAGAGCGAGGCGCATATGCAGCACGCCCTTGGCTTTGATGCAATCCTCACCGCGGCAGTCGTCGTACACGATGTGGTTGCTCTCGACTATGGGAAAACGAGAGTAGATGAACACGCCACCCTGCGTGTTCGCGATCGCCACTGCCGTTCCGGCAGCTGGGCTGCCAACGAGCCAGAGCCCGAGCGCGGACAAGATCTGGGAAGGAAAGTCGATCGGTCCGGCCATCGTCATCTGCTCGTCGGCAGGGCGACGGCTGTTGATCTCGTCCAGCAGCTTGCGCGCGTCGTCGGTCGACCACATCTCCTGCACCGCCACCACGTCGTAGTCTTTCATGATCTCGGCCATGTCTCCAAGGTCAACATGTTGGAACGGGCTGCCTGGGTTGATGGACCATTCCAGCTTCGTGCCCCAATGCGCCAGGTTCCAGGACAGGAACTTGATTGGGACGCCGTTGGGCTGAGCGATCTCGAGGCTCATCTGCTGCGTCCTGTCCGTGTCGTCGGTGAGGTGGTCGACGAAGGTCTCGGGCAAGGCGCCCGAGAAGTAGGGCACGGGGTTTGGGATGTTGGTCGGGTCATTCAAGTCTGCTGCTGGGACCGAATACGTTGCGAACGCCATGCCGAGGGTCGGGACCGGGCCAGGGTCGGGTGGAGGAACTTGGTAGATTTGAGCGTCAGCGAGCTCGACCTGAAAATCGGCGTCGCAGTAGATCTTCGAGTGGTCCGCGATGCCGCCCGGCAGGGCGTCCGAGCCGCACGTGCCGATATGAGCGTCGAAGCTCGGGTCGTCGACCGCGTACCAGTTCGAGCTGGCGCCAAACCAGCTCACCGCACGCACTTCCACATCGCCGTTGAGGGACAGCGCGATCATGCGGTCCTCGTCGTCCATGCCGGCGGGCGCCCGATCGAGACGCTTCAGGTCGAGGTACAGGCGCAGCTCCCGGGCGTTGGCGTCCGCGCGGATGTGCTGTGCGAACAGGTGCATCGTGGTCGT
>PFJA01000019.1:1097-1847 GCA_002782905.1 Lysobacterales bacterium CG_4_10_14_3_um_filter_64_11 | reverse complement strand
AAGTGTCGCGTGTCTGGGGCGGTACGCGTGTGCAGTCGAGCGCGTGGGTCCCATCATTGCATCGGCTCCCACTCGGGATGGTCACGTTCGGCCCCGTCGGCTTACACGACGTCAGCACCAAGGCGCCAAAGGCGAGTAGAAGGGATGTGAGAAGATGTGTGTGTGTGTGTGTGTTGTCGGCCTACATTGCGTAAGCTCGTGCTGATGTTTCATTGCAGAACCTCCCTGCCTTGCGGCATGCCTTGCCAACCCACTAACTTGTGGTGGCGGTTCATGTCAATCCTCGGTCTCGAGCAGGGTGAGTTGCGTACATTCGACACAGACGCGAGAAGTTTGCCCGAGTTTTCAGTTGCGACGGATGATTCCTCGGACGGCCGCTCCCGGCGGCGGTGTGTGGATCGCAGCGACGCGTGGCTCGCGGTCACAGCTGTGGCGTGGGCGGCACGCATACTCGCGCTGATGCTGCTGCTCGGGGGCGCTTCGCTGTTCAGCTCACGCGCGGAAGCACAGCGTGAGGTGGTGGAGGACAGCTGGGATCAGGCCGAGAGGGCGATGGCACACGACGAAGGTGGTGCCACTCTCCCTGCGACTTCGCTGGATGGGCCGAGTCGCGGCCCGCACGAGCCTTCCTGGCGAGAGCGCCGGCGGGCATCGAGAGCACGGCGTGCGGCCGAGGCCGAGGCGACTGTGTCGGCCATGGCCGAAGCGACGCTTCGCGCGCGTGACAGCGAGAGCGGCTCGCTCACTTTG
>PFJA01000019.1:0-1057 GCA_002782905.1 Lysobacterales bacterium CG_4_10_14_3_um_filter_64_11 | reverse complement strand
GACGCGATGCGCAAGGCCCATGGCACTACCGCTTCGCCCACGGTCCCAGCCTGTGCCAGGGCCGCTGCACCGTTCACGTGGACCCCGGCACCTACACTCTCGGTCTGCGCAGTCCGCAGCTGCGCGGCGCCGTCGCCGCACCGTTCACGCTCGAGCGCTCGGGGACGCTCTATGCGCACTACGAGACGGGCAACGCTCGGCGGCGTGGAGGGATCGCCCTCATGGTCTTGGGCATGACGGGGATGGTCGTCGGCGTGCTGCGCACGATCGTGGGCATTCCGTGGTTCTGCGACTCGGAGCACGAATCCTGTGAAGCCGACATCCCGCTTTACGCGAAGCTCGCATTCTTCGGCGGCTTGGCCGGCTTCGGGATCGGAGCCGTGCTGATCTTCACGGCGCGCCGTCACCTGGAGCTGGAGTTCAGGCCCGGACTGAGTCGATGACAGGCGTTGGCGGATGGCCCGGAGGGCACACTTTGCGCGGGCCCTCAGCTTCAGCCTGCCGAGCCGCGCGCCGGTCAGACCGTGCGCTTGGCCAAGAAGTCGATCAGGTCGATCTTGGTGATCACGCCGGTGATGGCGCCCTTGTCCAGCACGACCGCCATGCGCGCGTCCGAGAGCAGGTTCTGCAACAGCTCGACCTTCGTGTCCGACGTGACGGTGGCGTAGTCGCTCTCGACCAGGGGGCCGACGGCGCTGTCGAGGCTCTGCTCTTCGGTCACGAGGTAGCGCAGCAGATCCACCTCGGCGATGGCGCCGACGAGCTTCTTGCCGTCCACCACCGGCAGCTGGGAGATGCCGTGGGCCTTCATGCGTGAGATCACGTCGCGCACGCGATCCGTGGCCGAGGCGACGATCACCTCTTCGGCGCTCTTCTGCCCGAGCAGATCTCGCACCATGCCCAGGCCGTGCTCCTCGTCGAGGAAGCCGTTCTCACGCATCCAGTCGTCGCTGAAGATCTTGGACATGTACTTGGCCGCGCCGTCCGGCAGCAGCACGACGATGTTCTCTTCCTTCTGCGAATGCTCCGCGTACTTCAGCGCACCGGCGACGGCCGC
>PFJA01000064.1 GCA_002782905.1 Lysobacterales bacterium CG_4_10_14_3_um_filter_64_11 | reverse complement strand
AGGCGCAGCGCGCTGCAACCGCGCTGCCGCGCGGGCAACGCACAAGATGT
Organism: Lysobacterales bacterium CG_4_10_14_3_um_filter_64_11; assembly: GCA_002782905.1. Classification (GTDB taxonomy): domain Bacteria; phylum Pseudomonadota; class Gammaproteobacteria; order Xanthomonadales; family Xanthomonadaceae. The sequence goes on along the minus strand of PFJA01000064.1, from coordinate 15,913 downwards.
GGCAGCAAGGGAGCGAAGGGATGCGAAGGGATGCGAAACCCGCGGGCGCCACTGGCGTCGGAGAGGTGGCCGGGAGGCGCCCCCGCGACTCCCGGCCGGGCATTCCCACGACACGCCTGGCCAGCCCCTGTTCCAGTTCCGGCCCGCGCCGCAGCGCGTGGCTGTCGGGGGTGCGCCAGAAACGTTGCATGAAGTGTGCCAGCAAGGTAACCGTTACACTTTGCCGCGAGATGATGAAAAGCGTGACGGACTGGGGTGGTGATCGGCAATGTTCAACTATGACGTGATCGTGGTGGGTGGTGGCCACGCCGGCACCGAGGCGTCGCTGGCGAGCGCGCGCGCAGGTGCGCACACCCTGCTGCTGACCCACAACATCGAAACCATCGGCCAGATGAGCTGCAACCCCGCCATCGGCGGCATCGGCAAGGGCCATCTGGTCAAGGAAATCGACGCGCTCGGCGGCGTGATGGCACACGCGGCGGATCTGGCCGGCATTCAGTGGCGCACGCTGAATGCGCGCAAGGGACCGGCGGTGCGCGCCACCCGCTGTCAGGCCGATCGCACGCTGTATCGCGCCGCCATTCGCCATGTGGTGCAGGCGCAGCCCGGATTGCACGTGTTTCAGCAAGCGGTCGATGATCTGCTGATCGAAGGCGACCGCATTGCCGGTGTGCTGACCCAGGGCGGCTTGTGTTTTCGTGCGCCTTGCGTGGTGCTCACTGCCGGCACCTTTCTCGCTGGCAAGATCCATATCGGTGATCGCCAGTATGCCGGTGGCCGCGCCGGCGATGCACCCGCGCAAACCCTGGCGCAACGTCTGCGCGAACAGCCATTTTTGGTCGGTCGGCTGAAAACCGGCACACCGCCGCGGATCGACGCGCGCAGCATCGACGTGTCGGTGATGAGCGAACAGCCCGGCGATGATCCGATGCCGGTATTCAGTACGCTCGGCACTGTCGCCCAGCATCCACGCCAGGTGTCGTGCTGGATTACCCATACCGATACACGCACCCATGATCTGATTCGCGGCGCGCTGCATCGCTCGCCGCTGTACAGCGGCCAGATCGAAGGCGTCGGTCCACGTTATTGCCCGTCGATCGAAGACAAGGTGGTGCGCTTTGCCGACAAGGACAGCCACCAGATCTTTGTCGAGCCCGAAGGGCTGGACAGCATCGAGGTCTATCCCAACGGCATCTCCACCTCGTTGCCGTTTGATGTGCAACTCGCGCTGGTGCGTTCGATCCGCGGCTTCGAGCAGGCACGCATCACCCGCCCGGGCTATGCCATCGAATACGACTATTTCGATCCGCGCGGGCTGCGCCCGTCGCTGGAAACCAAACATCTGGCGGGGCTGTTTTTCGCCGGCCAGATCAACGGCACCACCGGTTACGAAGAAGCCGCCGCGCAGGGCCTGATCGCCGGCCTCAACGCCGCGCGCCAGGCGCGCGGGCTGGCGCCGTGGACGCCGCGTCGCGACCAGGCCTACATCGGCGTGCTGATTGATGACCTGATCAGTCACGGCACGCTGGAGCCGTATCGCATGTTCACCTCGCGCGCCGAATACCGCCTGCAACTGCGTGAGGACAATGCCGATCTGCGGCTGACCGAAATCGGCCGCGAACTGGGTGTGGTCGATGACGTGCGCTGGGCCGCGTTTGCCGGCAAGCGCGACGCCATCGCTGCCGAACGCGAGCGCTTGCATGGCGTGTGGGCGACGCCGGGCAATGCCCTGGGCGCGGCGCTGCGCAACACGCTGGATCTTGCCGTCAGCCGCGAGACGCGCGTGCTGGACCTGCTCAAGCGGCCCGAACTGAGTTACGCACAGTTGATGCAGCTAGCCGAACTGGGCCCCGGCAGCGACGATCCCCTGGTTGCCGAGCAGGTTGAAATCAGCGTCAAGTATTCGGGCTACCTCGATCGTCAGCGCGACGAGATCGACCGCCAACAGCGGCACGAACAAACCACCATCCCGGATGATTTCGACTATCGCGCCGTCACTGGGTTGTCGTGCGAAGTGCGCCAGAAGCTGATCGCCACCACTCCGGCCACGGTCGGCCAGGCGGCGCGCATTGCCGGTGTCACGCCCGCGTCGATCTCGCTGCTGCTGGTGCATCTGCTGCGTCAGCAACGCCGCGACGTGGCCTGACGTGTCGCTCGTGCGCGAAGAACTCGACCGCCACCATCGCACTTTGAAACAGCGCCGCGGCTGGCTGCGCAAACTGCTGCGGCCGTTGCCGCGGCGTGCCAATGTTGCGCGCTACCCGGTGATCAAATGGTTCGCGGTGATGGCGCGGCGCTTGCCGTTCCTGTGGTCGTTTCGCAGGCAGCATGTGCTGCCGGCGCTGTATCTCGGCTGCGTGTTGTCGCTGCTGCCGGTGTACGGCATCCAGTTTGGACTGGCGCTGGTGTTTGCGCTCCTGGTGCGCGGCAACGTTACGGTGCTGATGGGGCTGCAACTGCTCACCAACCCGCTGACGGTGGTGCCAGCGTACGGCCTTACCTATCGCGTCGGTCTTGCCGCTCTGGAACTTTTCGGCTGGAGCAAGCCGGTGGCCTGGCAGGCGTGCTTTCGCTTCGTCACCGGCGGCGACGCGAGCGAGGTTCCGGTCGACACCTGCGTGTATGCGTTCTTGCTGGGTGGCGTCGTCGTGGGTCTTGCCTTTGCGGTGTTGGCGCACGTGACCTGGTTGCTCGCGGCATGGGAGGTGCGGCGCGTGCGCGCCCGCATTGCTTACCTGCGCGAAGCGCTTGCCGCCGAAGCGGCTGGCTTGCCGCCGCCGCCGAAACCCTGAGCCATGCGTCATTTTGCCGCAGCGACTTTTCGCGGCGGCGCAGGTAGCATGCGCCGATGCGCTATTTGATCAGCACCCTGCTGCTGGCCGGCCCAGGCCTCGCCCACGCGTTTACCCTATCTCCGTTGCCGCTGGCGGCGCCGGCTGGTGCGTCGGCGGCGAATCTGGCGCACGGCGCCGATGGTGCGGTGCTGGTGAGCTGGGTCGAACGGCTACCCGACGGGCATCGGCTGATGTTTCAGCGCTGCACCGTGCCTGCGCCGTGTGCGGCGCCACAGGAGATCGCCCGCGGCGACGATTGGTTCGTCAACTGGGCCGATCTGCCGGCGCTGGCGGCGCTGCCCGATGGCAGCCTGTGGGCGCAGCTGCTGCGCAAGAACGGCAGCGCCACCTATGCTTATGACGCCGTGCTCAGCCATTCGCGCGATGGCGGCGCAACGTGGTCGCCGCTGCAACCGCTGCATGACGACGGCACCGCAAGCGAACATGGTTTTGTCAGCCTGTTGCCGTGGTCGGCAGCAGCGTTGGGCGCGGTCTGGCTGGATGGTCGCAACACCACCAGCGCACCGGCTGGCGCAGACGAGCACGCGGGCCATGGCCGTGGCGCGATGACGTTGCGCGCAGCAGTGTTCGACACGGCACAACAAAAACAACACGAATGGCTACTTGACGCCTCGACCTGCGATTGCTGCCAGACGGATGCTGCGCTCACCACACGCGGCCCGGTGGTGGTGTGGCGCGATCGTGACAGCGATGAATTGCGCGACATCCAGCTGGCGCGCTTCGACCACGGCCGTTGGAGCACGCCGCGCTACGTGCACCGTGATCGCTGGCACATGCCGGCATGCCCGGTGAACGGCCCGGCCGTTGCGGCTGATGGCGAGCAGGTGTGGGTGGCCTGGTATACCGAAGCCGATGGTGCGCCGTCGTTGCGGCTGGCGTTGTCCAGCGATGCCGGCGATACGTTTAGCGCGCCGTTGCCGGTTGTCGGTGGCGACACCCTGGGCCGCGCTGACCTGGCGCGCAACAGCGATGGCGTATGGCTGAGCTGGTTGCAGGAATCCGACGGCAGGCAGTCGTTGTGGTTGGCGCGCTTCAGCGACGACCTGGCACAGGAAAGGCAGCGTGAAAAAATCGCCGACCTCGCCGGGCGTGGTCGCGCCACCGGCGTACCGCGGCTGGCCATTACCGATGGCGGCGTGCTGCTGTTGTGGAACGACGTGGACAAACGCCAAAGCGTGCTCCGCGCCGTGCACATAACCCCAGGTAGCCCGGATTAGCCGCGCAGCGGCGTAATCCGGGGCTCAGTGTTCAGTGCGCCAATTGATCGAGCCGCGACTCTCCAGGCCCGATTCGATCTCCACCTCAAAGCCGCCGCCGAGCAGGTATTTCAACGCCACCACCTGACCCACGCCCAGCAGCGACACACCGTAGCTGACGTAAAGCCGCGGCGACACAAACTTGCCGACCGACAGCGTGTTCTCACCCAGGGTGCGCGATTCGCCCACGGCAGCCTCGTCCAGACCCAGGCGTGCGCCCAGTTGCTCGGCCAGCAGATTGCCGCCGGCACCCAGCGCGCTGGCGGCCGCGTCGAGCTTGGCGCTATCGGCCTGCTGGGCCGAACGCAGCGGCCGACCAAGCACCAGCCAGCTCAGGGTCTCGCTGTTGTCCAGAGCGGGGTTGGAAACCAGGGTGGTGATCGGTCGCAGCGCGCTACCGGACACCTGCACACCCACCATCTGTGCGTCGATGCTGCGTTCGGCCCGGATGTCCAATGCCGGGTTGTCCAGCGGCGTGCGGGTGTAGCTCAGGCGCGCGTGGCGAATGGTCAGCGGTTTGCCGTAACGCTCGTAGCTGCCGGACACATTCAGCGTGCCGGTGCCCAGCGGCTCGCGGCCCGGAGCTTGCGTGATGCCCAGCTCGCCGGCCAGCTTGCCATCGAGCCCAAAACCGCCAAGCACCACCGCCTTGCCGAAAGAGGCGTCCACGTTCAGCGAGATAGCCAATGGCGTGCCGGAACGCTCCGGCAGCAGCGGATCGACCACCACCACATCGGGGCTGCGCGCAGCTGCACCGGCCTGCATCTTGTCGAGTGCGATGTGCGCCTCGGGCACCCCCAGCCGGCCGCTGATGGCAAGGCCTTGCGCGTTGTGCGAGATCGTCAGATCAGGGCTGATCCAGGCACGCAAGTCGGCGTTGTCGACCAACTTCACGTGCTCGCCGCTCACCTGCGCGGTAAATGTGTCGGCGCTGGCAAGCTCGCCATCGGCCACCAGCAGCAGTGGCCCATCGCCACTGTTCAGGCGCGCCTGCAAGTGTAGATCGCCGGCACTGCTGGCATCGAGTCGTGCGTGTGAATCGGTGAGTGTGATGCCCAGCGCGGGCAACTCGGCGGCAAAATCCGCGAGCATCAGCTGGCCGCTTGCCTTCGGCGCCGCGCGGCTGCCGGTCAGCGTGAGTTGCCCATGCAGACGCCCGCTGGGCGCGGCAAGATCGGGCGAAAACAGCTCCAACCACGCCAACTGCGTGACATCCAGATTCAATGCGCCAGCGAGCGGTGAATCACTGCTCAGGCCGGTGCTGAACTGGCCACGCAGCTCGCCCTCGGTGCCGGTTTGGGCAGCGAGCGTCGCACGCAGTTGATCATCCTCGAGTGTGCCATCCACGGCCATCGCGCGCCACGCAAACGCCGGTTGCTTGCCGCGCGGCAGTACCTGCAAGGCACCCGCCGAAACGCGCAGTCGCAGGTTGCCTTGCGTCACACGTGCGGCATTGGAGCGCAGCATGATCTGGCCATCGACGTCGCCATCGAACCCGAATGCCACATCGTCGCGCGACAACAGCGGATCGAGCAGCGCCAGATCGAATGCCTGTGCCGAGAGCTGTGCTTCACCAGGCCAGGTGCCGTGCGCGCACAACGTGCTTTGCGCCTGTGCCAGGCACAGCGCCGACAGGGTGGCGACATCATCCAGACGCAGCGTGGCCGGCGCGGCAAGCGCCCACGGCTCGCCCTGCGTTGGCACCAGCGACAACGAGCGCACAGCGAGCAGCGCTTTGGTTTTTCCGTGTTCCCAATTGCCGGCCGCGCTTGCGCTCAGCGTGGCGGCGTTGGCATGCAGCGACCACTCGGCCTGTGCGAGGGTGCCGCTTGCGTCGACTTGCAGCTGGTCAAGATGCACCGCACCATGGCTGACATCCTCCAGAACCAGCGCGACCTGACTCCCCGACGCCGAAGGGCTGGCGCGAAGCCGCAGCGCGCCAAGCGCCGCATCGCGCCAGGATAGCCGCTCGCCTCGCACTTCACCACGCACCGCGAATTGCGCGAAATCACCGCTGAAAGCGAGTTCGCCAACCAGCTTGCCATGCGCCTCGGGCAGCAAATCGGCCAGCAGCCACGGCGCAAACTTCATCTGCAACGACAACGGCACCTTGCTGTGGGCATCGTGTTGACCATCGACGATCAGGTGGCTGGAACCGACGCGCAGATTCAGCGCCGCCGTGCTGCGCCCACTGTCAAACCCGAGGTGCGCGTCACCGGTAATGGCGCGGCCTCGCAGGTCGCCACGCAGCGCCGTGAGATCGACCGTGAAGCGCGCCCTGTCGTTGGCGATCGCACCGCTGCTGGCAACCTCCGCCGACAGCGCGCCGGGGAAATCCGCGACAAAAAAACCCGGGTCGAAACCCTTGATCGTGCCCGTCGTCTGCCAGCGAACGGTCGGCGAAAATACCAGTTCGCCGTCGAGCTGCGATTGCCCGGCGTCCGTCGTCAGCAGTAGTTGATCGAGCGCAGCGCGTTGCTGATCGCCGTGTGCGCGCAGCGCGATCTGCGCCGTCACCGCCTGACGGCGCAGGTTGGCCTTGCCATCGAGCTGCCATTGCCCCAGCGTACCGCTCACCTGTGCCGAACCAGTGGCGGCGACGCGCTCGCCGCCCGACCCCCAGTGCAGCGCGTCGCCTTCCACGCGCAGTGCCATCACCGGCGCTGTGCCACCGACACCCACCGTACCGGCAATGCGTACTTCACCGCCGAGCGCCGACAGCAGCAGCGGCGACAGCACAATCTGCTGATCCTGCCACGCTATTTGCGACGGCAGCAGGCGCAGCACCTGAGCATCGCGTTGCAGCTGGCCCGATACGCGCGCCGAGGCGTCGCTGCCATCGATATCGAGGGCAGCACCGAAGCGACCCTCGGGGCCGCCGAACAAAGCCGGCGCAATATCCTGCGCGCGGGCAGTGAGCTGCCAGCGCAGGCGATCGCCGTCACGGCGGACGCGCGCGCGTGCCGACAGTGCGCCGGGCGCACGGCCATCGAGCACGAGTTGCAGATCCGCCGGGTTGCCGGTGATGCGCGCCTGCAACTGCCACGCGGTCGCCGCCTCCGCCGCCGACGCGCCATCCAGCGTCAACGCTACTGCGCCGTGTGCGCCCAGAGCGATGCGCCCGTCGATATGCGCGCTATCGTCGGCGCGGCGAATCGTGAGCGTCGAGAATCGAACCTGATCCGAGGCGATCCGAACACCGCCGTCGATAGCCAATACCGGCAGCGGCGGCTGCGTGCCGTGCTGAAAGTGCAACGTGCGCACGCTCAGCGCCGGCACCTCTATGGTCAACGGCAATGGCAGTGCCGACCAAGTCGCTGGCCAGACGAAAGGCGAGCCCGCCGCATCCTCGGAGGTCGATGAAAGCTCAACCTGCACATCGCGCAATTGCAGTGGGTCGAGCCGGACGACGCCCCGCCAGATTGCGCTCGGCGCCAATGCCAGTTGCGCCTGTGCGATCTGCACCTGCAAGCCGTTGCTGCTGAACACGACACCGCGCAGTTGCACACCGCCGGCCAGCGTTCCCGCGGCACTGTCCCAGCGCAGCGTGCCGTCAGCCAGCGCAGCGCGCGCCTGTGCCAACACGAACGCGCGGCCGGAGTAACTGTGCCAGAGCCAGGCCCAGGCCAGCACCGCAATCAGTAGCAGCGCCGAAAGCACGGCAAGCAGCAGGCGTACCCCGCGGCTCACAGGTCTGGCCCGACGCGCAGGTGAATCCGCCACGCCTGTTCGCGGCTGTCGAAACCGTGCGCCAGATCGAGCCGCACTGGCCCGACCGGCGAACGCCAGCGCACACCCAGACCGGCGCCAACGGCCGGTGCCATCGCGGAAAACGCGTTGAACGCATCGCCGGCGTCGACGAAAGCCGCCATCCCCCAACGCTTGCCGAAGTAATGATCGAGCTCGACGCTGGCGACGGCCAAGTGTTTGCCACCCAGCGCGGTTACACCGTTGATGCCAACGCCGACCTCGTTGTAATCAAATCCGCGAATGCTCTGGTCGCCGCCAGCGAAAAAACGCAGATTCGGCGGCAGCGCCGTTAGCGATCGGGTGCGCGTTGCACCGAGCTCAGCGCGCAACAACAGGCGGCTGTCGCGGGCCAGTGGGGTAATCCATTTGCCCAGCAGGTGTGCTTGCAAAAAACCGACATCCGAGCCCAACGCGGCGCTGTTGCCGCGCACCTGCGCCGTCACTGACCAGCCGCGACGCGGATTGATAGGGTCTTCGGCGCGCACGGTTTGCACGGATAGCTCGGGGTACCACACGGTGGTGATGGTGCGCGGCACCGCGAGCGCCGAAAATGACTGTTGCTGGCCCCATACGCCGGCGGTGACGCCCCACTCGCCGAAGCGGGCGCTGCGGTTGACGGCCACTTCGATGGTGCGGTTGTCGTTGAACACACCGAAATCTTCTTCGCGCAGATTGGCGTTGAGGGTGTACCAGCCATCGAAGCGCGCGAAGGCAGGAATGCGGTACTGGCTGGCCAAGCTGCGCTTGCGCTGGGCCCAGTCCAGTTCTGCCTTGGCTTTGTGGCCACGGTCATTGAGCCAGCGCCGTTCCGCGCCCAGCCGCACACCGGCCCCGGAATCGGTACCAAAGCTCAGGCCCGCCGAGTAAACGTCGCGTTTGGCCGGTGTCAGAGTCACCTGTACTGGCACCTCGCCATCGCGTGCCAGGTCGGGTAGCGGCCGTACGGTGGCGATGGCGAAGTAATCGAGGCCAGCGAGGCGGTTTTGCAGGTCGATCAATTCGCTCTGGCGATAGTCATCGCCAACCTGCCACGGGGTCAGTGCGGCAAGCAGCGCCGGCCGCAACTGGCTGCCGTCGAAGTGCACCGGGCCGAGCGTGTAGCGTGGCCCGCTGTTGAACACCAGCGTGATATCGGCGGCGTGCTCGGCGCGATGGATCTGCACCGCATGGCGAGCGAGTGTGGCATCGAAATAGCCACGCTCGGCGAGCACGCGGCTGATCGTGCGCTTGCTCGTCTCGTAGCGCTCGTCGATGAAGCGTTTGCCCTTGGCCGGCCGGAACTCGGACAGCGCCGCGTGCAGCAACGGGTCCGATTGCGCGGCGCCCTCGATGCGCAGCTCCAGTTCGCGCACGCGGGTCGGTTCACCAGCTTGCACGTGCACCTGTACATCGGTACCGCCATCGGTTTGCGTGGTTTGCACCGAAACCTCGGGGTCGTAATAACCCAACGGCATCAGCGCAGCACGGACTTCGCGTTCGCTACGGCGCAACAAAAACGCCAGTCGCGCGGCGCTGATGTGCTTGCGTTGCGCCGTGTTGAGGCGGGCAATCGACAGTGCCGGGCGCACCTTGTCGACCAGACTGTCGCGGATTCCGTCGAAATGGATCGTGCCCAGCCCTTGCGCGGGCTCGGGTTCTGGCTTCTGTGCCGCGCTGGCGGCGGGGAGCAGCAACAGCGTGATCACAAGGCTTGCAACAACACGCGGCAGCGCCCCGCGTTCATGCGGGAGCCGGGGACCCGGTGAAGCGTCGCGAGCAGGCGTACCGGCGCCGGTGATGCGGTGCCGGTGCGCGCGACCGAAGAACTGCGGATTGTTCATCGTGCCACGATACGGCTCGCCACTGAAGCCGGCATGAGCGCGCTCCCCAACAACACGTCGATCAGCCACTCGCCAGCTGCGAAATGTCGGCGACCGCGACGAAACGATCGTGCAGACGCTTGAGCAGGGCGAGGCGGTTCTCGCGCAGCGCTTCGTCATCGGCCATCACCATCACCGTATCGAAGAATGCGTCGACCGGCTGGCGCAACCACGCCAGCCGCGACAGCACCGCCAGGTAATCGTGCGCGGCCAGCGCGGCGTCGGTTTCGCGGATTGCCGATTCCACCGATTCGGCCAGCGCGATCTCCGCCGGTTCACGCAGGCGCGAACGTTCGATGTGTTCGGGAATCTCGCCTGCAGCTTTCTTCAGGATATTGCCGATGCGCTTGTTGGCGGCGGCCAGCGCCTCGGCCTCCGGCAGCTTCACGAACTCGCCGATCGCCATGAGCCGGCGCCCGAAGTCGAGCAGCGAGGCGGGGCGCAGACTGGCCGCCGCCTCGAAGTGGGCGGCGGGCACGCCTTGCTCGGCGGTGTAGTGGCGCAGGCGGTCGAGGATAAAGTCGTAGAGTTCGTGCAGACGCTCGGGCCACAGACTGATCTCCCTTGACTCCGTCTCTCGCTCGAATGAATCCAGTTGAACCTGATCGACCAGAAATCCGCGCTCATTCAGTTGACGAAAAAGCAGGACAGCGCGATCACGCTCCACTCCAACAATTGTCAGACCCGTGAGACAAATCGCACCACGCAGACATTTTGCGAGGTCGATGTCCAGTTGCGCTTCGATGATCGTTCGCGCCAAGCCCAGCGCATTGCGCCGCAGTGCGAATGGGTCCTTGTTGCCGGTCGGCTTGAGCCCGGCGGCAAAACCCCCGGCCAGCGTATCCAGACGTTCGGCAATGGCCAGCACCTGGCCGAGTCTGGACGGCGCAATCACATCGCCGCCGAAGCGCGGCATGTACGCCTCGTCGAGCGCGGCCGCCACTTCGGCCGGCTCGCCAGCCGCAGCGGCGTAGTAGCGCCCGGCGATGCCCTGCAATTCCGGGAACTCGTTGACCAACCGCGATTGCAGATCGGCTTTCGACAGCTCCGCCGCACGCCGCGCCAGCGTCGGATCGACGCCGACCTGCGCGGCGATGACCGCCGCGAGTTCGCCTACGCGCAACACCTTGTCGGCATAGCTGCCCAGCTTGTGCTGGTAGGTCACGCTGGCCAGCCCGGCATTCATCGCCGCCAACCCTTGCTTGCAATCGGCGTCGAAGAAGAATGCGGCATCGGCGAAGCGTGGCCGGATCACCCGCTCGTAGCCGTGGCGAACCTGCGCCTCGTCGCGCGATTCGATGTTGGCAACGGCGATGAAGTGGGCGCTGAGGCGGCCTTCGTCGTCGAGCACCGGGAAGAATTTCTGGTTCGCTTCCATGGTCGAAATCAGCGCTTCTTGCGGCACGCGCAGGAACGCTTGCTCGAAGCTGCATGTTACCGCGCGCGGCCATTCCACCAGCGCGTTGACCTGTTGCAGGTTGTCCTCGCTGACGCGCGCGTGGCCGTTCACCGCGGCGGCGGCGGCCTCGACCTGCGCGCGAATGTTGTCGCGGCGCTCGATCGGGTCGACCAGCACCTTGGCTTGCCGCAATGCTTCGACGTAATCGTCGGCGCTGCCAATCCACACCGGTTTGGCGAAATGGAAGCGATGGCCGCGGCTCATGCGGTCGGCACGAATGCCGAACACCTCGCCATCGATGACCTGGTCGCCCAGCAGCAGCACCAGCCAGTGCAGCGGTCGCGCGAACGCGAAGGCATGATCACCCCAGCGCATCGGCTTGGCGATCGGCATGGCGGCGATCGCCTCGCGCACGATATCCGGCAGCAGGCTGGCGCTATCCACACCGGCCACGCTGGCGCGATGCACGAAGCGCTCGCCCTTGGCGTCGCTGACCCGGCCCAGCGCGCCCCATTCCACTCCGGCCTTGGCGGCGAAACCGCGCAACGCTGGGGTCGGCTGGCCGTTGCCATCGAGCGCGATGTTGAGATACGGCCCCAGCATCTCGCTGTGCCGATCGGGTTGCCGCAACGCCACCGCCGGCAGCCGCACCGCCAGTCGTCGCGGCGTATACAGCGGCCGTGCATCGCCGCGTTCGAACGCAATGCCACGTTTTTCGAGGCCGGCCAGCACGCCATCGAACAGCGCCTGCGCCAGTTCCGGCAACGCCTTGACCGGCAGTTCCTCGGTGCCCAGTTCGATCAGCAGGGGTTTGTCGGTACTCATGTCCAATCCTCAGTACAGCGCATTTACACGGTCATCGATCAAGCCGTCGCCCCAACCAACGCTGGAGTCCACGTCAATACCGTTCAGTCAGCGGAAAATTGCTCATCGCGTCATGCCCGCGAAAGCGGGCATCCAGTGCCTTTGTGGCTTGCAGTCGGTGCCGATCGCGGCTGGATTCCCGTTTTCGCGGGAAAGACGGCGTGAAGCGACTCGCCAGCGCGCCGAATGGCATCGCAGTCGTCCTTGCGAGCGACGCTCATGCGGCGACCTGCGGCTTCAACCCCGGAAACCCCAGTTTTTCGCGCTGCGCGTAATACGCCTCGGCCACCGCGCGCGACAGCGTTCGCACACGCAGGATATAGCGCTGGCGTTCGGTGACCGAAATCGCACGGCGTGCATCGAGCAGGTTGAAGCTGTGGCTGGCCTTGCACACCTGATCGTAGGCCGGCAGCGGCAGGCCGTGTTCGACCAGCACCAGCGCCTCGCGCTCGCAGGCGTCAAAACGGTGGAACAGCTCAGCGACGTCGGCATGTTCGAAGTTGTAGCTGCTCTGCTCGACCTCGTTCTGGTGATACACGTCGCGGTAGGTCACCACGCCCTGCGGGCCGTGCGTCCAGACGATGTCGAACACGTTATCGACATTCTGCAAGGCCATGCACAGGCGTTCCAGGCCGTAAGTGATCTCGCCCAGCACCGGCTTGCATTCAAGGCCGCCGGCTTGCTGGAAGTAAGTGAACTGGGTGACTTCCATGCCGTTGAGCCAGACCTCCCAGCCCAGGCCCCAGGCACCCAGTGTCGGTGATTCCCAGTTGTCCTCAACCAGGCGCAGGTCGTGTACCTCGGGGTCGATGCCGAGTGCCTTGAGCGAGTTGAAATAGCGCTCGACGATGTCGTCGGGGCTGGGCTTCATCACCACCTGATACTGGTAATAGCGTTGCAGGCGATTGGGATTCTCACCATAACGGCCATCGGTGGGGCGGCGGCATGGCTGCACGTAGGCGGCATTCCACGGTTCCGGCCCGAGCGCGCGCAAAAACGTGGCCGGATGAAACGTGCCGGCGCCGACCTCCAGATCGAGCGGTTGAATCAGGGCGCAGCCCTGCGCATCCCAATACTGATTGAGCCGGGAAATCACTTGTTGAAAGGTGGGTGCGGGCATGGTGGCTGTCAGCGACGCGATGGCCGGGTAGTATAACGGCCCTGTTGCGCGCGCTGGCCGAATATCGGCGTGCGTGGTAAACCTGCACCACACCGCTTACCCCGACCAGGATCGCACAAGCATGCCAACGCCCATCCACACCGTAGCCGCCAGCAAGGGCCTGAACTGGGTTACCCAGTCGCTGGATGTTGCCGGCCGCCGCCCCGGGCTGGTGCTCAGCGCCATGCTGCTTGGCTTGTTTTTGCTGGTAGTGCTGAGTTTTCTCGCCGCGATTCCCGGCGCAGTGCTGGTCGCGATGGATGGCAGCGAGCACTCGCTCGGCCTGCCGTTCAACGCGTCCTGGGTGCTGATGGCGTTGCCGGTACTGGTGCTGATATTCGCGCAACCGGTGTTGTTTGCCGGCTTGCTGCATGTGCTGCGCGAAGTCGATCGCGGGCGCCCCGTTGGCGTAACAGGCATTCTCGCCGGATTGAACGGCGGCCAGGCCAGGGCATTGGCCAGCATCGGTCTGGTGCAGGTGCTGTCGAGTGCCCTCAATCTGCTGTTCACGCGCTGGTTCGGCGGTGCCGATTATCTGGTGCAGTACGGCAACTACATGGCCTCGATGATGAAAGGCGTCATCATCGCGCCACCGGTGCCCGAGCACGGCGGGTTGTTGTTTGTGTCCGGCCTGGCATTGGGCTTTTTTGCCTTCACCGCGCAGATGTACGCCATTGCGCAAGTGCAGTTTCAGCGCCGCGAGCCGCTGTCGGCGGTGATTGCCAGTCTGCGTGCCTCGGTAGTCAATGTATTGCCCCTGACCGTGGCCGGTTTGATATTGGCCGTTGGCCTGTTCGTCGGCATCATCGTGCTGGCACTGGCCGGCACCTTGCTGGTGATGATCGCCGCATTCATCGCCAAGGCGCTCGGCAGGCTGATCGCGCTGCTGCTGTTCCTGTTCGCGATCGCGCTGGTATTCACCCTGATGTTCGGCGGCATTTATCTGTCGTGGCGCGACATGTTCAGCGATGAGCAGCCGCCGGCGACTGAGCCGCCGCAGCAGGTGCAGGCGGAGATGTGATCGCTGTTGGCAGGATGTCAAGATAACGGCGGGCTTGAGCCCGCGTTTTTGCTGATACCGCTGTGGTAACCGCTTGCGCGGCGGCGGTGGCGACGCTAGGATCGAGCGGGTGGCGGCGGGCAGCGGCTTGTGGTGTCGTCAACAGGGGGAGCGCTGGAGGCGGTCGGTAGCATTGCCGATTCGATTCCGTGGCTTCTGTTGCAGTTGGATCGGCAGTGATGAGTGCGATCGCAGTGACGTTGCTTGCAGCAACGCGTGCGGGTCGAGGCGATCGCGCATTTCGGGGGTGCAGCAAATGTCCTTGAGTATCAGTAGCGATGTCCCGAGTCTGTTGCGTGCGCTGGACGCGATCCGCAACGGCCGCGCTTATGCCGCCTTGCTGCTTGGCGGCTTGGCGGCTGGCGTGGTGGCGGCAGTGGCCGGATATTTCTCGATTCGTATGCAAATGTGGGGTATGGGCAGTGTTGGCATGCTGTTAGCGGCGGTGGGTTTCATCGTCGCAGCGCTGCTGTTCATGGTGGGAATTTCTGCCGCCGGCACCAGTTTGCTCGATCAAGCGCGTGGCATCGCGCAACGGCCGTTTACTGGCCTGTTGTTCGCCGGGGTCGCCGCATTGGGGCGCTTGTTGTTGCTGTTCCTGGCGCTGCTGTTGATCTATGCCGTGATCTGGGTAGGCGCGCTGATTGTGCTGTTTCTGACCAAGATACCGGTCCTTGGACCGTTGCTTTATCTGGTGGTGTTCCCGCTGGTCGCATTGGTGTTTGGCCTGTTCGGTTTCGTCGTGCTGTTCGTGGTCAATCCGCTCGCGGCACCGGCGATCTGGGACGGTAGTGGGGTGCTGCAGACGCTGGCCAAACTCGCCAAGGTGGCACGCCTTGATCTGCTCAAGGTGGTTCTCAGCCAGTCGCTGCTGTTCTTGCTGCTGCTGTTCGCCAGCAGCATTCTGTTCGGCGTGGTGTTCAGCGGTATCGGCATGACTTCCGCGCTCTCGGCGCTGATCATCGACATACCGCGGCCGATGGGCGTTAGCGATGCACTTTATATGTTGCAAGGCATGTCACGTTCGGGTGGTGGCCACATTGCCGCCGCAGCGGTAGGCTCCGGCCTGTTGATCGGTGCCGCGACGATGGCGGTGTTGCTGATCGCGATCAGTGGCAATTGCCTGATCTATTTGCAGTTTGCGGCCGACATCGACGCCAGCGACATGGAAGGCGCGTTGCGCCAACAGGCGCAGAAGATCAAGAGTAAAGCCGAAGCGGCGCGCGAGCAGGCCAGGCAGCACACGGCGGCAGCGCAAAAGAGCTGGCAGGAGCGGCAACAGCAAGCCGCCACGCCGAACGCGGTGGCTACGGTGTGCTCGAATTGCCAATCGCCGGTGACCGCCGACGATGTGTTCTGCGGTTCGTGCGGCCACAAACAGCCGGGCCACGGTGGTTAGCCGCGGCTTTCCCGGCTTTGGGAGAGGGGCCAAATGGATTGTCCAGACTGTAAAACGGCAAATGCCGAGCACGCCCGCTTTTGTCGAAATTGTGGCCACGATCTGAGCGGTATAGCCGTGAAGCCCGCTTCGCCGGATGTCGTCAGCCAGTGCGCGAACTGTGCTACGCCATTGCGCCCCGGGGCGGCATTCTGTGGCCGCTGCGGCACATCGACGCGGCCAGCGGCAGACAATGCACAGGTTTTTTCGCCGAGCGCACCCGATACGCGCGCGGCGGCGGCCGCCAAAGTGCCCGCGACAGCGCCAGGGAAC